>JBITAG010000210.1:0-19096 GCA_044439985.1 Phycisphaerales bacterium JB059
GTGGGGGGGGGGGGGGGGGGGGGGTGGGGCGGGGGGGTGGGGGGGTGTTGGGGGGGGGGGGTGTTGTGTTGTGGGCGTGCGCGGGGGCCCGGGGGGGGTGGGGGTGCATTCTGCGGCGGCGGGCCCGCCCCCCGCCGGGGCGCCCTGGCTCACCCGCTTTCCCGCCCAGCCCAAGCTCCAGTTGCTTGGCGTCGGCGCCGGCGCCGCGGGCTCTCCCTTCTATCCCCGTCAGGGTGAGCTGACGGCGCACCTCTTCGAACGCATGGGTTGGGACCCGGGCGAGATGGTCGGGTTCCGGTGCGAGGTCGAGTACCCCATCTGGCGTGCGGGGTACTGCATGAACCTGGACTACATCGATCAGCCCGCCGACTGACCCACCCAGTTTCCGCCCCCAAATATCCACAATTGGCGTGCGCGTTGAGACTCAGTCTCAACGGCACTATCATGCGTCCCCTCGATCGACGACCGATCGAGGTCTGGGAGCGCCTGCCACCATGGTCAGCCAGACTGTGACCGACGATCGGATCTCGCTCACCCAACTCCCGCGGGGCGGGCGGGCTCGCGTCAGCGGCTCCACCCTCGAGCCGAAGGACGCCCAGGTGCTCCGAGCGATGGGCATCCGCCCCGACGCCCAGCTCGAACTCTGCCGCCTTGGCGAGCCCTGCATCGTCTGCGTGCAGAGTCCGGGTGGCTCCTCGTGCCGCATCGGGCTCGCCCGCCGACTGGCCGAGTGCGTCCTGGTCTGCCCCGGCGACTGATCGGTCGATCCCATGGCCGCGCCCGCGACGTCCCCACGCACCCCTCCCGCCCCGACGCCCGCGTTGCCGCGTTCGATCGCCCTGCTGGGCAATCCCAACGTCGGGAAGACCACGCTTTTCAACCGCCTCTGTGCGCTGCGTCAGAAGACCTCCAACTTCCCGGGCACGACGCAGGAGGCCCGGCTGGGCTGGATCGCGCTCCGGGACGAGAGCGAGACCTGCCTGATCGACCTGCCGGGCGTCTACTCGCTCGAACTCGACCTGAACGAATCGGCCCTCTGCCGGCGCGTGCTCGAGGGGGAGGCGGTTCCCCAGGGCGCCCTCGCCCCGGAGGCGCAGGTCATCGTGGTGGACGCGTCGAACCTGGTGCGCAACCTCGTCCTCGCCGGGCAGGCGCTGCGCCGTCGCCTCCCGAGCCTCGTCGTGGTCAACATGATCGACAGCGCCCGGAGGCGCGGCGTCCACGTGGACGCGGACCAGCTCAGCGACTTCCTCGGCGTCCCCGTGGTGCTCACGAGTGCGCGCACGGGGGAGGGCTTCGACGCCCTGCGGGCCGCGATGGTCGAGCCCTCGCTCCCGACGCGCACCCCGCCCGACTCGATCGACGAACTCGAACGCTGGGCGGACGAGGTCTACGCGCGCGTGGGCAGCGCCCGCGAGACCTCCCGGGCCGACCGGCTGACCGACCGTCTCGACCGGGCGTTCACGCACCCCGTGCTCGGCGTCTCGCTCTTTGCGATGATCATGACCGGGCTCTTCTGGGTGATCTTCCGGCTCGCGGCGTACCCCATGGACTGGATCGACCTGCTTTTCGCGACGCTCGGGGGCGCCGTGGAGTCCGCGATGCCCGCGGGCATCCTGCGCGATCTGACGGTGAACGGGGTGATCGCGGGGGTGGGGGCGACGCTGATCTTCCTGCCGCAGATCTGCCTGCTCTTCTTCCTGATCTCACTGCTGGAGGACACGGGGTACCTCGCCCGGGCGGCCTTTGTGATCGACCGCCTGCTGCGCCCCTTCGGGCTCTCCGGGCACGCGTTCGTGCCCTTGCTCAGTTCGCACGCGTGCGCGCTGCCCGGGATCATGGCGGCGCGGGCCGTTCCTGACCGGCGCGACCGGCTCGCGACGATCCTCGTGGCGCCCTTCATGAGCTGCACGGCGCGCATCCCGGTCTACGTGCTGCTCACCACGCTCCTCTTCCCCGCTCGCCCCGCGATGCAGGCCCTGGCCTTCACCGGGTGCTACGCCCTGGGCATCCTCGCCGGGCTCATCAGCTCGCTCGTCGCCCGGCGCACGATCCTGCGCGGCGCCTCGCGCCCCATGGCCCTCGAGCTGCCCGCCTATCGCCTCCCGAGCCTGCGCACCGCGCTGCTGACGACCTACGACCGAGCCCGCGTCTTCGTCCGCAAGGCGGGGACGCTCATCCTCGCGATCTCCATCGTCCTCTGGTGGATGGGGGAGTATCCGCACGCCCAGCCGCCGGCCGCCTCGGTCGAGCTTCGCCAGCAGGCGGAGACGCTTGCGCCGGACGACGCGGACGCCGCCCTCATGCTCGAGGAGGCGGACCGGCTCGAGGCGCGCCACGCGGCGCGTCACAGCTTTCTCGGGCGCCTCGGCGAGGGGCTCTCCCCCGTCTTCGCCCCCCTCGGGTACGACCGCCAGCTGACGGTGGGGGTGCTGGCCAGTTTCGCGGCCCGAGAGGTCTTTGTGACCACCATGGCCGTGCAGGTCGTCGGCGTGGAGGACGACGGCGAAGGGGTCTTCGAGGCGCTGGCGCGCGCCCGTCGGGATGACGGCTCCCCCGTGTTCACCCCCTCGACGAGCTGGTCCTTGCTCGTCTACTACGTCCTCGCCATGCAGTGCCTCCCCACGCTCGTCGTCACCGCGCGCGAGGCCGGGGGTGCAAAGTGGGCCTTCCTCCAGCTCGCCTGGATGTGCGGGCTGGCGTACGTGCTCGCCCTGATCGTGCGCCAGGCGCTGCTGGCGATGGGGGTCGCGTGAGCTTCCCGATCACCGATTGGCAGTTCTGGGTCGCCTCGCTGCTCGGGCTCGCGGGCGTGGTCACGTTCACCCGCGCACTCCTGCCCAGGCGCAAGAAAGCCACGCGCACCGAGCTGACGATCTCGGCCAAACGCGGACACGACTCGACGCGAGAGTAGCCGACCGGCGGTGTTCCGCGACGGTTGAAAACATGAAGGATTGCTCATGAACGCTTCATGGAGAGTTCAGGGGCGGGTCCTAGCGTGCGCCGAGATCCAACGGAAAGGAGTTGAGCATGAAACGCATCGACGCAGAGCAGGTCGCGCAGCTGCAGGACCAGTCGCAGTCACCCTTCATCATCAACGTGCTCCCCGAAGAGCACTTCGAGCGCAAGCACATCCCCGGCTCGATCAACATCCCGCTGGAGCGAGACAACTTCGTCGATCGGGTTTCGGCCCGCGTGGGCAACCGAGCCGAGCCCGTGGTGGTGTACTGCGCGAACAGCGAGTGTGACGCCTCCGCCAAAGCGGCCACCAAACTCGAGGGCGCCGGGTTCACCAATGTGCAGGACTTCGAGGCCGGTGTCGAGGGTTGGGAACGCAACGGGCGCCAGCTCGTCGGGTCGCAGGCCGCCAGCTGAGCGTCGCTGGGGACCTGATCTCCACCGATCCGCCGCCCGGGGCCAGCGCCCCCGGCGCGGGTATATGCAGAATCTCAAAGCCGATATCGTGCTCTTCCTGACGAGCGACAACCGGACCGAGCAGGACCGCGCGGCGGCGAAGCTCCTCGCGCCCTGCACGATCGAGGTGCGCCACGTGGAGGGTGCTGAGGGGCAGTCGCCGCGTGTCGACGTCCTGATCCACGCCCCGCCCAGGCTCTGTTCGAAGGCCCACGACTCGGACGCGGCGGGACGCATCGAGAACGCGCTCCGCAACGCGTCCGATCACCCTCTGCGGATGATGCAATGGGTCGAGGAGGGGGCAACGCAGGGGCCACGCCCCGCCACGGGCGCCGGGGACGCGAACTCACACCAATCGCCCGTGGGGCACGCAACCTCCGGCCTCCCGCCCAAGCCCCGCCGGGACCGGCACGACCCGGTCGAGTCCCCCGTCGGTCCCGGTGATCAGCAGGCCCGTCCGCCCGCGCAGACGGGGCGTCAGACGAAGAGGCGTCGCGCCTCCGGCCTCTGAGCCATGCGCGGGGCGGTCTGGATAGGCTGACCCCATGACCATGAAACACGTGAAGCTCGCGGGGATCGCGGCGTCGCTCATTGTCGTCGTCGTGCTGATCCTGCAGAACACGCAGCAGGTCGAGACGAGGATTCTCTTCGCGACGATCGAGATGCCCCGGGCCGTGCTCCTGTTCATCACCGCCGCCCTTGGCTTCGCCGCGGGGGTGATGATGACGCTTCGCCGCCCTCGCAAGCCCAGGGAGTGACGCCCGCTCCGGTGGGGTTCAGTCGCCCAGGTAGTACCCCGCCCACGCGCTGAGCACGTGCCCGGCGAACCGCGCGTCCCGCGGGTCGCTCAGCAGGTGGTCCGCCCGGTCGAGCGAGACGAAGCTCTTGGGGTGCTTGGCGGCGACGTAGATCCGCTCCGCGTTGTCGATCCCGACCACGCGGTCCACGGGGGAGGGCATCACCATCAACGCCGCGGTGAGGTCACGGATGTGCTCCGTGCCCCGACGCCGCTCGAGGTCCTCGACCAGCTCCCGCCCGATCCTGAACGGGCGCCCCCCGATCGTCACCTCTGCGGTCTCTTCGTCCACGAACGCGGCGCCGGTCAGGAGGTGCTGGACATGGGCCGCCTCCGCCGGCGCCCCGATGGTCGCGACGCAGCGCACGCCCCCGAGTTCGGGCGCCACCGCGAGCACGGCGGCTCCGCCCAGCGAGTGCCCGATGAGCATCCCGGGCGCGGTCTGCTCCCGTTCGAGGAAGCCCGCCGCGGCGCGCAGATCCTCCAGGTTGGTCGCGAAGCTCGTCTCGTGGAACTCGCCCTCGCTCTCGCCCAGACCGGTGAAGTCGAACCGGAGCACGCCGATCCCCTCCTCCGTCAACTGGCGGGCGATCTCACGCGCCACCCGGAGGTCCTTGGAGCAGGTAAAGCAGTGCGCGAAGAGGGCGACGCCCTTCGGCTCGTCCTCGGGAAGATCCAGCACGCCCGCCACCGGCCCGGCGTGCCCCTCGAAGCTCACTTTGCTGGTTCGCATGGTCAGAGCCTAACCCTCCCCGGCGGTATGATCTTCCCATGGCCCTGACCCGAGACCAGATCACCAAGCGTGCCGCCAAGGAACTCCGCGACGGCTACATCGTCAACCTCGGCATCGGCATGCCCACCCTCGTCGCCAACCACATCCCCGAGGGGATGGACGTCTGGCTCCAGAGCGAGAACGGGCTGCTCGGCATCGGCCCCTTCCCGACGGAGGCCGACGTGGACGCGGACCTGATCAACGCGGGCAAACAGACCATCACCGCCCGCCCCGGCGCCAGCTACTTCTCCAGCGCGGACAGCTTCGCCATGATCCGCGGCGGGCACATCGACATGTGCATCCTCGGCGCCATGGAGATCAGCCAGGCCGGCGACATCGCCAACTGGATGATCCCGGGCAAGATGATCAAGGGCATGGGCGGCGCGATGGACCTGGTCGCCGGCGTCAAGAAGGTCGTCGTCACCATGGACCACTGCTCCAAGAAGGGCGACCCCAAGATCGTCCCCGAGTGCAGCCTGCCCCTCACCGGCCAGGCCTGCATCGACATGATCATCACCGACCTCTGTGTGCTCGTCTTCGATCACGACAAGGGGCGCTTCCGATTGACCGAGCTGGCGCCCGGCGTGACGGTCGATGAGGTGAAGTCCAAGACGACCGCGGAGATCCTCACCGACCGCGAGCCGGTCGAGATGAGCGTGTAGGTTCATCCATGGTCCGGATTCCTGATGAGCGCGTCTTCCGAATCGCGACCGGAGAGGGGTCCACGCTCTACGTGCGATCGAGTTCCGAGGCCGTGGCGCGCAACGTGGTCGCCCGGCGCGGGTTGCACGCGACCAGCGTGCTCTGGGTCGGCCTCTCGGAGGTCCCGCACGGCGCGGAGGTGATCGAGCCACCACCGCCCCGCGAGCCGGGCGTTTCGGACATCGCGAGGAGTGCGCTGCTGCAACGCCCGGTTCGGACGATCGCGCTCGGCGTTTTCCTGGGCCTCCTGGCGGCCTGGGTCTTCATGGTCCTGCTCACCCTGATCACAGGGGGCGCTCTCCAGATCCTCGCCGGCTGATCGATCCATGTCTCAGTCCACCGACACCATCCTCATGGTCCGCCCCGCGGCGTTCGGCTCCAACCCCACGACCATCGCCTCCAACGCCTTCCAGAGCCAAGCCGTGGGGGACCCCGAGCAGATCCGCGCGGACGCGGTCCGCGAGTTTGACGCGCTCGTCGGCGCCATCCGTGCCGCGGGCGTGAAGGTCGTGGTCATCGACGACACCCCGATCCCCGCCAAGCCCGACGCGGTCTACCCCAACAACTGGTTCACCACCCACTCCGACGGGCGCGCGATCCTTTACCCCATGCTCGGCGCCTCCCGCCGCCTGGAGCGCCGTCCCGAGGCGCTCGAAGCCGCGGCGAGACAGGCCAACCTCACCCTGCGCCTCATCGACTCCACCCTCGTCCGCGAGTTCGAGGGCAAGGACCGCTTTCTTGAGGGCACGGGCTCGATGGTCTTCGACCGTGTGAACGCGATCGCGTACGCCTGCCGCTCGGCGCGCACGGACGAGGGCGTCTTCGCGCGAGCGTGCTCGATGCTCGGGCTCGAACCGGTGCTCTTCGACGCGACCGACGCGGGCGGGCGCCCGTACTACCACACCAATGTCATGCTCTCGATCGGCGAGGACTTCAGCGTGATCTGCCTTGAATCGATCGAGCCGTCGCAGCGCGACGCGGTGCGCGCCCGGCTCGAATCCACCGGGCACGAGATCGTCGATGTGACCCGCGAGCAGGCCGCAGACTTTGCCGCCAACGTCATCGAGCTTCGCTCGCCCACCGGCGATCGCGTGCTGGCCCTCTCCGACGCCGCGATGAGGGCGTTGGGGACATCCGCCCAGAGGCTGCGCGAGCGGGGCCTGGCCCTCGCCCACGCCCCGATCCCCACGATCGAGCGGTTCGGCGGCGGATCGGCCCGGTGCATGATCGCCGAGCTGTTTCTTCCCCCGGCCTGATCGAGCCGACCGATCGCGTGACCCGCCCCGGAGCCCGCTACGCTACAGGTGAAGCGCCCGAGGGGGCGAGCACATCAACACGTGACATGCACCGGAGAACGACACCATGGCCAACTACCCCATCCAGGACGTCGAGGGCATCGGCCCCGTGAACGGCGCCAAGCTCGAGGAGGCCGGCATCAAGGACACCGACTCGCTGCTCAACGCCTGCAAGACGCCCGCCGAGCGCAAGGCCCTGGCCGAGAAGACGGGCATCGGTGACAAGCAGATCCTCAAGTGGGCCAACATGGTGGACCTCTACCGCGTCAAGGGGATCGGGAGCGAGTACTCCGAACTGCTCGAGGCCTCCGGTGTGGACACCGTCCCCGAGCTGGCGACGCGCAACGCCGCGAACCTCGCCGCGAAGATGGCCGAGGTCAACGAGGCGAAGAAGCTGACCCGGACCGTCCCGAGCGAGAAGGTCGTCTCCGGCTGGATCGACCACGCCAAGACGCTCGAGCGCGCGCTGCAGTACTGAGCCGGGCCGAACGCCGAGACGAAAGCCGCCCCGGAGGGTCTTCCCCGGGGCGGCTTGTTTCTGCGCTGACCGAACGGACTACGGCGCTTCGGGCTCGGGCAGCCCCGGCTGCTCGGGCGACCCGGGCGTCTCCGGCTCCTCCTCGATCAGCCCCATCGCCCGGTCGATCGCCTGCTTGATCGCCTCGGACGCGTCGAAGGTCATGCGTTCCGGCGCAATCCCCGCCTCGTCCGCGGTGCTCTTCGCGTTGGCGATCACCTCACGCAGTTCGTCGTCCGTGCACTCCTCCGGCGCCTTGAGGTGCAGCGTGAAGTTCGGGTGGCTGATGTGGACGCCCGAGCCGGTCGTGCTCGCCGTCTGGATCGGTGTGAAGACCTTCGCGAGCGGGTCGGCGCCGATCTGGTCATCGGCGAAGGCCTGGGCGACGCGCGACATGTGCATCCCGCCCGCCTCCTTCTCCTCATCGCTCAAGCCGGAGGGGCGGAGGTACTGCGCCTCGAAGATTCCCATCGCCGCCGCGGGCAGCAGCGGGCCCTGCGCGACCTCCTGAACGATCTCGGTGAACCGTTCGATGGAGATGTCCCCCTCCTTGAAGCCCGTCGCGAGGCGATCGATCTGCGCCATGACCTCCTGGCGCTCCTCCTCGGGGAGCTGGATCTCCTGCACCGCCTGTTCCGCAGCGGCCCGGAAGCCCGACGCCGCCCACCCTCTCCAGTTCATCGCCACGACAACGACGCCGATGATCGCGATCACGACCAGCACGCCGAGGACAATCAGACACCCCGCGAGCGCGCCACCGCGCCGGTGTGCGTACCGCTTCAGACCATGAGACATTCGTGTACTCCCCTGACCGCGCCACCAGCGAGGCCGAGCCTTTCCTACCATCCTATTCGGAATCCGAACACGCGGATTCCTCCCCCCCCAGCGAGTGACGCATGTCCCCCAAAGCCGACGCCACGTGGTTCGACGCCCATCTCGACCTGGCCTATCTCGCCGAGAAGGGGCGCGACATGCACGCCCCCCTCGACGACTGCCGAGGCCCCCTTCAGCCCGCCTCCATCACCCTCCCCTCCCTCCGGGACGGGGGCGTGACCGCCTGCCTGGGCACGCTGTTCACCGAGGGCGTCGAGGACCCCGGCGCCGCCAACGCCGAGACGGGCGCCCACGTCTACCCCCTCGGCGACGCCGACGCGGCCTACCGCGCCGGCATGCGCCAGCTCAAGCTCTACAACGCCTGGGCGGACGCGGGCCTGATCGATCTCATGCCCCGACGCGGTGCGTCAGGCTCGGGCTCCGCCCCCCTCCGCCTCGGCGTCCTCATGGAGTGCGCCGACCCCCTCCCCTCACCCGACGATCTGCCCGAGTGGGTCGAGCTGGGGCTCGTCGCCATCGGCATGGCCTGGTGGCATCAGTCCTGCTACGCCGGGGGCAACGGGACCGACAACGCGGGCCTGACCGACCTCGGTCGCGCCCTCGTCCCCGTCATGGACGACCTCGGCGTCGTTCACGACCTGTCGCACCTCTCCCAACGCGCCACCGACGAACTCCTCACCCTCACCGACGCCCCCGTCATCGCCAGCCACTCCAACTGCCGCGCCCTGCTCGATGGCGAGTCCAACCCGGACTGGCAACGCCACCTCAGCGACGACACCATCCGTGAGATCGCACGACGCGGCGGCGTCATCGGACTCAACCTCGTCCGCAACTTCATCCGCACCGGCCTCGATCCCAAGTCCGACCGCGATCGCCCGACCGTGGATGAGGCCGCGGCCCACGTCGATCACATCTGCGAAGTGGTGGGGGACCGGGCCCACGTCGGGCTCGGGTCCGACATGGACGGCGGCATCACCGCGAACGACCTGCCCGAGGGGATCAACACCCCGAGCGATCTCTCGAAGATCACCGACGCCCTGCGCGCGCGCGGATGGAGCGACGCGGACCTCGCCGCCTTCCGATCCGGGAACTGGAACCGGTTCTGGACCGGCTCGGAGGCCGGCTGACCCCGCCACTCAACGCCGCGTCAGGCTCTCCGGAAGCTCGTTCAGAGCCTCGTCGTGCTCACGGCAGACGGCGCACCAGACGCTCGCCGGGCCGATGGCCAGGGCCGAGTCCGTGTCGGGGGCGGGGGGAAGGGCCGCGAGGCGGTTGAGCATCTGGTTCTGGTACCGCCCCGGATAGGTCTTCGAGGCGGGGTCCTGCAGAGCGTCGGGGTAGTCCTTCTGGAGGCGCGCCTGGATCTGCTTCAGTCGCGTCTCGGGGTAGGGGTGCGTCGAGAGGAACTCGGGCTGGCGTTCAGTGTCCGCGGCGGCCTCGGCGAGAATGCCCATCGCCTCGTACGCGCCGTACGGGTTGTACCCCGCCCGCGCCATGTACCGCATCCCGAGCGCGTCCGCCTCGCTCTCCTGGTCGCGCCCGAACTTGAGCAGGTACGCCCCGGCTCCGGCGCCCACCACCGCGGGAAGCCCGTACCGGATCACGTCCTGGTCAGAGACCTGCGCGCCGATCGAGATCGCCGCCGCGGCGCCCGCGACGACCATCTGCCGGCTGATCCGTTCGTTGACGTGCCTCGCCGTGACGTGACCCACCTCATGCCCCATCACAAACGCCAGCTCCGCCTCCGAGTCCATCTTCTCCGCCAGCCCGCGCGAGACGAACACCTTCCCCCCGGGCAACGCGAAGGCGTTGAGCACCTCCGAGTCGAGCAGCGTGAACTCCCACGGCAGCGACTCGAAGTCCGCCTCCGTCTGGCGGCTCAGGTCCGTCCCGATGCTCGAGAAGTAGGTGTTGACCGAAGCGTCCCCGATCGCCCCCCCGTACTCACCCGTCAGCTGGCTCTTGGCCTCCTCGCCCAGGGCGATCTCCTGGGACCGGCTCATCAGGTTCAGCTGTGAGCGCCCCGTCGCCGGGTTGGTCGAGCAGCCGACCTGCGCGCTCACGAGCAACGCCCCAACGAGGGCCAGGCCGGTCCGGAACGGGTTGGGTCGCGTGTTCATGTCAGGTGCTCCGTGCATCGCCACCGCGTCCCGATGCGAACTCCCCGAGGAGCTACGATCGAGCCGCAGATGCCCACGACCGAGCCTAGCACGAGCCCGACGCCCCCGTCCGCGTCCCCGACGCACACCCCCGCTGCGCAGGCCTGGGCGGGTGAGTCGCTCGACGCCGTCCACACCCGGGAGGACAAGGCCCCCCGCGTCCGCGCCATGTTCGGCGCCATCGCCCGCTCCTACGACCTCAACAACCGCCTGCATTCCTTCGGACGCGACCAGGCCTGGCGACGCGCCGCCGTCAAGGCCGCCGCCGTCCCACGCGGCGGACGCGTGCTCGATGTGGCCTGCGGCACGGGGGATCTGACCGAGGCGCTGGCGCGGACCAACGCCCGGGAGGTCATCGGCCTCGACTTCACCCGAGAGATGCTCGACGTCGCCGGGGTCAAACGCGACCGCCTCCCCCCCGAACTGGGCGCCAAGGTCTCCTACGTGGAAGGGGACGCGATGGACCTCCCCTTCGAGAGCGCGGCCTTCGACGCGCTCACCATCGCCTTCGGCATCCGGAACGTCCAGGACCCCCACCGCGCCCTGCGTGAGTTCGCCCGGGTCCTCAAGCCCGGCGGGCGCCTGGTCGTCCTCGAGTTCGACCGGCCCCGCCTCGCGCCCGTCCGCTGGGGCAACGACTTCTACTGCAAGGTCATCATGCCCCGCACCGCGGCCCTCATCAGCCGCGACCGGTCCGGCGCGTACGCCTACCTGCCCAAGAGCGTGGACCAGTTCATGGACCGCGCCCAGCTCGGCAAGGCCATCCTCGACGCCGGCTTCGTCGGGCTGACCCAACGCCCCCTCACCCTCGGCGTCTGCGTCTGCCACAGCGCCGCACGGGTCGCCAACCCGGCCCCCGGCTCGGCTCCCGCGCCGACCCGGTGAGTCCAATAACCCTCGCAGACCCTCGCCCCGCCCCGTTCTCGGACCCGCCGGGCGTCCAATAACGCCCCGATCGCGCAGCTTCTGCACGCCCGCCCCGCCCAGCTTTCCACCGCTCACGCCGACGAGCAGCTGCGCTCGATACCTGCCCCGTCGCGGGCGAGGTCGTTCCGCGAACCGGGGGCTGGGAGGCGCCCGGAACACACAACGACGCATCGCCCCCCTCGTGGGGATCGCAGGGAGTCCCAAGCCATGAGTCAGGACATCGTCATCGAACGCTTCTTCGAAACCATCGTCAGCGGCGCCCGCCCCGAGGCCCGCCGCATCATCGACGAGCAGATCGATCTGGGCGTCTCCCCCCAGTCGCTCATCACCGACCTCTTCTGGCCCACCTACGACATGATCGAACGCCTCAACCGCAACGATCAGATCACCGCCCTCGGCTACCACCTCTCCACCCGACTCCTCCGCACCATCGTCGACCAGAACGCCAGCACCCTCCTCGCCCGCGTCGAGACGCCCCCCGCCGGGCGGCGCGTCTTCGCGGCCTGCGGGCCCGACGAGGGCTCCGAGCTGGGCGCCCAGATGGGCGTCGACCTGCTCGAGGCCCACGGGTTCCGGGTCCGCTTCGCCGGGGGCGGCGTCCCCGCCGATGAGATTCAGTCCCTCGTGCAGCAGGACCAGCCCGACGTCCTCCTCATGTTCTGCTCCGCCCCGTCCGACCTGCCTCACATCCGCATGATCATCGACAACCTCCACGAGGTCGGTGCGTGCGAGGCCACCCAGATCGCCGTGGGCGGCGGGGTCTTCAACCGGGCGGACGGGCTCGCCGAGGAGATCGGCGCCGACCTCTGGGCCTCCGAGCCCCTCGAGCTGGTCCAGATGCTCCTGGAAGAGCCCGAGACGCGCGCCACCGAGGACCAGCGCACCGTGGGCCGCAAGCGTCGCCTCCCCAAGGCCGCCTGACCCGCGATATCGCCATCCCTGCCGGCGGCCCGGGACCCCTACCCACCCCGGGCCGCCGGTCTTTTTGGTCAGGGGGGGCTCCGAAACCGCGGCTCACTCGGAACCGACGCCCCCAAAACCCGAACAGAACCGGGGCACGCGAGCATTTTGGGGGCAACCGGGCCTCCCGGGCCCGGTAGACTTGACGACCGAGGAGTGACCGCATGGAGCGCGCCGAAGAACGCCGACTCATCGAACTGGCCGCCGAGGGCGACCAGGACGCCGCGTCGGGGATCATCCGCCATCACCAGCAGTCGCTCTACGCCTACATGCTCCGGATGTCGGGCCGCCCCGACGTTGCCGAGGACATCGTGCAGGAGGCGTTCGTCCGCGTCCTGACCAACCTCGACCGCTTCGACTTCCGGTACCGCTTCAGCACGTGGCTCTTCACGATCGCACGCCGTCTCTACCTCAACGCCTGCGCCAAGCACCGCCCCGCCTACGACTCGGACATGGTGGGGGGGTGGAAGGGCTCCGGCGCCGAGCCGGACGTCCCCGTGGTCGCCGACGAGCAGCAGGGCGTCATGCGCGACACCCTCCAGCTCGCGCTCCTCGGGCTCTCCACGGAACAGCGTGAGGTCGTCGTCCTCTTCCATCAGCTCGACTGGCCGATCGCCCTGATCGCCCAGCACCTCGACATGCCCGAGGGCACGGTCAAGAGCCATCTGCACCGCGGGCGCAAGCGTCTGCGCACCCTCATCGAGGCCCGCCAGGACGACGCCGTTCAGAGTCTCGACCTGCAGGAGGCGAACCGGTGAACGCCCCGGACGCCATGCCGAACCCCAATCACGATCCGTCGTCGCCCGGGCCCATCCCCGACGCGCTGATCGACGCCCTCTTTGATCGGGAACTCTCTCCCGACGCGCGGCGCGACGTGTTCGACGCCGTTCGCCACGACGCGCACGCCCGTCGTGAGATCGAGGGCGCCGCCGAGGCCCTCGCCGCCCTCCGCGACCAGCCCGTCGCCCCCGACCTGACCGACCGGATCCTGGCCCGCGCCGATGCGCGCCGCCGGTTCCTGCCCAAGCGGCTCCGTCGTTTCACCCGCGCGACCCGCCTCGGCGCCTCCGGGGCCCTCCTGATCGCCCTCCTCGGTGTCGCCGCCGCGCAACGCGCCTGGCCCGATCGACTCGCCCTCGCGCCCCTCGACACCCCGCTCGCCGACGTCAACGAGGCCTTCCGCGACGACGCGATCCAGAGCGCCCAGTCCGTGCGGGAGAGCGTCGAGTTCGCGCGCGGCTCGCTCGCCTCCTTCCCGCAGCGGTCGGCGCCTTCGGGCTTCATGGTCACCCACGAGCTGGCCCCCTCCGCCGAGGCCCGCGCGGTCTTCTCCCTCGCCGGGTTCCGCGCCCCTGCCCCGACCGTCGAGGAAGGCGCCCGCGTCGTCACCCTGAGCACCGTCTTCCGCTTCGAGGCCCCCGAGCCCCCCCGCCTGACCGTGGGGCGCACCTCACCCTCCGAAGACTCCGGCACGAGCGAGGATCTGCGCGGCGTTCTCCCCTGACCCGGGCCTGCCCATGACACGCCCTGTTCTCCGGCTCGCCATCCTCCTGGCGTTTGTTCTGGTGCGCCCCGCCCTCGGGGAACGCGCGCCGGACGCGTGGGCGCTCATCGACGCGATGCCGGCGCCGGCGCGCCTCGTCGTGGTCGCCGACAACCTGAGCCGGACCCTCGCCAGCCCGGAGGGGGACGCCGTCCGTCGAGCCGTGGAGACATCCGGGTTCTTCGGCCCCACGATCGCGCAGTGGGGAGAGCTGGCCGACCGGCTGGGCATGACCCCGAGCGAACTCACCGACGCCCTCCTCGGGCGGCGCGTGGTCTTCCTCGCCACCGAGCTGACCTCCCTCATCCGGCCCGATCTCAGCGGCGCCGGCGACTGGGCCCTCATCCTCTCCATCCCCCCGGAGACCGAGAAGCTCCTGCGCAAGCGTCTCGACCTCGCCCCGCGCTCGAAGATCGGCGCCTTCCCGATCGTCGCCGCCGAGCACGGCGAGTACGCCCTCGCCCTCCTCTCGATGAAGCCGGCCGACGCCGGCGCGCCCACCACCCTGCTCATCCTCACCCCCTCGCGCCACGATGCCCTGCTCGAGCCGGTCGTTCGGGCCCTGACCCGCCCGATGGGGGCGCCGGCGCCCGCGTCCGCCGCCCCGCGCCCGGCGCTGCGCGACGACACCGCCCTCTGCATGCGCCTGCGCACGGGAGAGGGCGCCACGCTCACCCTCGCGGCTCACCCCTCGCCCGGCGCCTGGGAGGCGGAACTCTCTGTCGAGAAGCCCGCCGACGCGGAGACCGCATTCGGACACCGCCCGGTTGACCGCGCCCGATTCGAAACCCTCGCTCCCGACGCCCTCCTGCTCGTCATGGAGTCCGTGCCCGACCGGCTCGTTCCCGACCGGGACCGGAGCCTCGCGCTCAGTTCGACCCTGGTCGAGATCCCCGAACGCTTCCTCAAGCTCATGGGCGGGCGCACCATCATCCGCGTGCGTCGGGCCGAGCCCTCCGCCCGGACACTCGAACTCACCGTCGCGTCCGAGGCGACGTACCCGGGGGACGTGGTCGCGGAGGGCGATCGCGCCATCGGCGCCCTCCTCGACCCCGCCTCCAGCGCGGTTCCCCCCGAGGGGGCGATCGAGGGGCAGTACCCCTCCGCGGTGCGCACGAGCACCTACACCACCGACCGGGCGACCCCGTTCGGGGAGCGGGCGCGGGCCGAGTGGGCGTACTCCGCGCCCGACGAGGGCGACCCACGATGGTGGGCGATGCGGATCTCATCGAGCACGGCGCCCCGGGACGGGTCCGTGCGTGAGCTGGCCGACACGCTCGCCGGCGCGCCCCTCCCGGGTGGGGCTCACGTCCTGTCGATGGGGCTGGTCCGCCCGCGGGCGCTGCGCTCGGTCTTCCGCGAGGCGCCCTGGGCCTCCCTGCCCCCGATCGAGGCGATCGCCCACGTCGAGCGCGTCACCTGGAGCATCCGGCGTGCCCCGTCCCGCGAGGGGCGGTCGCACGTCACCGGATCGCTCCGCCTGAGCTTCGCCGCGGACGCGCCGCCAGGCCCGGATCCCTAACGGTCACCCGCGCGTCGCCGGCGTCCGCCGAGCAGCAGGCCGGAAACGCCGAGCCCCGCCAGCGCCCCGGGCGCCGGGATCGTCCCGGGGGTGACGTAGTGGACGCGCACGTTGTCGAGCGCCCAGGACTCGTCGTCCAGCCCCTGGCCGGCGCTCCCGAAGAAGTTGATCTCCATGATGTCCTCGCCTGCGTCGAGCGTGAAGAACAGCTCGATGTCACGGTAGATCGCGTCGTTCCACGCCCCGGACCCGATGTTGCGTCCCCAGTCGTCCGGGTCCCGGAAGTTGGTCTGGTCCGCGTGCGTGCTCAGCGCCTCGTTGAAGATCGTCCGGCCGTTCACGTCGATCGTCATCCGGTCGTTCCCGAACTGCGGGTGCGCTCCGTCCCACGAGTCGATCAGGTAAAGATCGAACTTCAGCCGGTACGTCACGTCGCTGTTGGCGTGCGGTCGGGTCGAGACCGGGCGCCCGAAGGACTTGATCGTGGGACGCCCGGTGTCCGGCCCGTCCGGGAGATCCGGTCCGTCCGGGTCGTCCGGGTCCGGGTCGGGGTCCGGATCGATGATCGTCGGCGCCTCGAGACGCAGCGTCACCTTGTCCCACGAGAACCGCCCGAGCAGGCCGGAGAAGGCGCCACCCGCGTGGTGATCCCGTCGGGACCACTCCGAGCCGATGTCGGAAGCGCGGTTGAAACTGTTGCTGTAGATCTTCGTGAACTGCTGCCCGGAGCTGACGCTCCCGGCGCAGACGATCACCGCGAGCGCTGTGGCAGCGCTGTGCATCGCACGCATCTCGGTACCCCTGATGTGCTCGTCGGCTCGGGCGACGCTCCGCGAGTCAGAGCCGCCGGGTGGGTCGGAGCGTTCCGCCCACGCCTGTCAGAGTCCACGCTCTCCGAGCGCCGGATCGAACTTCTTCGAATCCGACCCCTCGATCAACCCCTCAACGCGAGAGAGAGCGTCTTTCCGAGACCGGGCGTGACCCTGGGAAACCGGGGCAAGAACGGAGCCGTGTTATGGCCCCCCGCTCCGCCCGAGAACGGTTCGCCCTCGGGCTATCATCTCCCGCAGTTTCCCCTGGACCCCCCCCCGCGCCCTCACGAGGGCGCCCCGACGAGCCGACCCATGACCCCCCCAACCCAGAGCGCCGGCTCCGTCGCGCTGAGGCGCAACGTCGCCATCATCGCCCACGTCGACCACGGCAAAACCACCCTGGTCGACCAGCTCCTCCTCCAGTCCGGGAACTTCCGGGCCGGTGAACTCGAGAAGCTCCAGGGGGGACAGCACGACCTGATCATGGACTCGAACCCCCTCGAGCGCGAGCGGGGGATCACAATCCTCTCCAAGAACTGCGCCGTCTCCTACCACGCCGCGGACGACATCACCTACCGCGTCAACATCATCGACACCCCGGGGCACGCCGACTTCGGGGGGGAGGTCGAGCGCGTCCTCCGCATGGCCGACGGCTGCCTCCTCGTCGTGGACGCCTTCGAGGGCCCCATGCCCCAGACCCGCTTCGTCCTCTCCAAGGCCCTCTCCGAGGGGCTGCGACCCGTCGTCGTGGTCAACAAGTGCGACCGCCCCGACGCCGACCCCGACCGCGTCGTCAACGAGGTCTTCGACCTGCTCGTCGCCCTCGGCGCCGATGACGACGCCCTCGACTTCCCCGTCGTCTACGCCAGCGCCAAGGGCGGCTGGTCCGTCCCCGAGTGGCCCGCCGACAACCACGAGTCCGGCGATATGCGCCCCATCTTCGAGGCCATCATCCGCCACGTCCCCCACCCGGACGTCTACCTCGAAAAACCCCTCCGCCTCCAGATCACCAGCCTCGACTATTCCGAGTACGTCGGACGCATCGGCATCGGGCGCGTCCACCAGGGCGCCATCAAGCCCGGCCTCCCCGTCGCCCTCGTCAAGCTCAACCCCGACGGCTCCCCCCGGATCACCCAGGCCAAGATCGGCAAGCTCCTCGCCTTCGAGGGCCTCGGACGCATCGAGGCCGAGCGCGTGGACGCCGGGGATCTCTGCGCCGTCACCGGCATCGACGGGCTCGACATCGGCGACACCCTCTGCGACCCCGACCACCCCGACCCGCTCCCCGCCGTCACGGTCGACGAGCCCACCGTCTCCATGATCTTCCGCATCAACGACTCCCCCTTCGCCGGCAAGGAGGGCCAGTACGTCACCAGCCGACAGATCCGCGCCCGCCTCGAACGCGAGCTGGAGCACAACGTCGCGCTGCGCGTCGAGAACGGACAAACATCCGACGAGTTCATCGTCTCCGGACGCGGCGTCCTCCACCTGGGCATCCTCCTCGAGACCATGCGACGCGAGGGCTACGAACTCTCCGTCGGGCGACCCATCGTCATCGAGAAGGAGATCGACGGCGTCAAGCACGAGCCCCTCGAGGAACTCGTCATCGACTGCCCCAACGACTCCGTCGGCGCCGTCATGCAGCTCGTCGGCGAACGCAAGGGCGAGATGCGCAAGATGGAGCCCCGTGGCGACGAGATCACCCACTGCGTCTTCGAGATCACCTCCCGCGCCCTCATCGGACTGCGCGGACGCGTCATGACCGCCTCCCAGGGCGAGGCCATCATGCACCACACCTTCGAGAAGTTCGTTCCCGTCACCGGCGACCGCGTCAAACGCATCTCCGGCGTCCTCGTCGCCACCGAGTCCGGACAGGTCACCGCCCACGCCTGCGAGGCCGCCCACGACCGCGGCGTCCTCTTCGTCCGCCCCGGCGACCAGGTCTACGCCGGCCAGGTGGTGGGGGAGCACAACCGGGGCAACGACCTGCCCATCAACATCGTCCGCCTCAAGAAGCTCGACAACATGCGGAGCGCCAACAAGGAGGCCACCGTCACCCTCAAGGCCCCGCGCGACCTCTCCCTCGAGCCCGCCCTTGAGTACATCGAGGCCGACGAACTCGTCGAACTCACGCCCACCTCCATCCGCATCCGCAAGCGCCTCCTCGACGAGGGCGCCCGCCGACGCGCCGAACGCTCGGCCAAGGACAAAGCCAAGGAAAGCGCCAAGGCCTGAGACCCATGCCCCCCGACCTGCTCGCCGACCCCAGACTCCGACAGGCCCACGCCCTCTTCGAGAACGGACGCTTCGCCGAGGCGGTCCCGCTCTACGAGCCGCTCATCAAGGACCACCCCGCACACTGGGGCCTGCGCTACTCGATGGGCTGCTGCATGCTCGGCCTCGGCCAGCTCGACCGCGCCATCAGCGAGTTCAAGCTCGCCGCCGCCTTCAACCCCAAGGCCCCCGCCCCCTACATCGAACTCGCCCAGGCCTACAGCCTCAAGGAGCAGTACCCCCCGGCCCTGAGCGCCCTCGACCGCGCCCTCGCCCTCCGCCCCAACTGGGAGCCCGCCGTCGCCAACAAGGCCGACCTGCTCAACCTCGTCGGACGCACCGACGAGGCCATCGAGCTGGCCCAAGCCCAGCACGCCCGCGGCGTCACCGAGCCCCGCGCCGCCGCCCTCATCGCCGGCGTCCTCGCCAAGGCGGGCCAGGCCGACGACGCCATCGCCCTCCTCGAACGCTTCGTCGATGACCCCAAGTTCCCCGACGCCCACAAGGTCAGCCTCTTCTACGCCCTCGGACGCCTCCTCGACAAAGCCGCCCGCTACGACGACGCCTGG
>JBITAG010000211.1:0-21263 GCA_044439985.1 Phycisphaerales bacterium JB059
AGCTGTCGGGGGTGACGTTCTGGATCGCCATGATCGGTGGGCGATCGTGGGAGAGGGCACGATCGGGGGCGGCGTCCCAGGTGGGCGAGGTCATCGGGTCTCCGAAAACGGCACGGGGCCGGCCCGACACGGACCGGCCCCGAACGATTGTGCCTGGGTGTCGCCGAGTCTACTCGGCGGTCACCCCGCCCATGCCCATCCCGCCCATCTGCTGGGCGAGCGGGGCGAGGGTGTAGATCGTTCTGATCACCTCATTGGGCACGATCAGGCGCGAACGCACGCCCCCCGAGTCGGTCGTCACCCCGAGCGCCACGGGGGGCATCGGGTCGAAGCTCGGGACCTGGTCCGCGACGCCCATCATCAGCAGGAAGGGGCCAACCGTCTTGCCCACCTGGTCGAGCGCGAGGTACCCCTCAAAGGTCCGCCCCTCGGGCATCAGAGGGAGCACGCGCTCGAGCATCGTGTTCGAGGTCAGCGCCGTTCCACCCTTGGCGCTCTCGATCGCCTTGGTCATGAACGCCTCCGAGCGGGAGAAGGTGTGGACCATGCCCCCGTCGGCCGCGGCGACGAACCCGCGCGGGCCCGTGCCCGCGGCGCCGAACATCGCCTGCGTGACCATCTGCGGGTCCGGCCCGAAGCCTCCCCCGCCCGCGCTGTCGGGGAGCTGGACGTCCATATTGATCGCGTACGCGCTCACGGGCACGCCCGCGATGGTCTTGGCGCCCGGGTCGAACTCGGTGTTGTACGACACGCCGCCCACGGTCGAGCCGTCCGCGGCGTTGAGCGTCTGCTGGAACTCGTCGATCAGTCCGCCGGCGTCATCGGTTCGGGCGTAGATCACGCTGTTGGCCATGAGGCCGGTCATCATGAGGCCGGGGTTGGCGCCCACCACGCCGGAGAGGCCCGTCGAGTGATCGATCAGGTGGGCCATGCCGACGTTCTGCTGCGCGTCGTCGCCCTGCTCGCCCGCCGCGGCCCTGACGCTCTCGCCCAGCTCACGCAGCTTGGGCGAGGAGGTGTCGATCGCCCAGGCGGCGTAGTAGTCCACGGGGGGGAGGCGAGAGATGAGCTGGTCGCTCGTGCCCTGCTGGGCGAAGTACGTCGCCGATTCCGATCCGTCCTTGAACTGCAGGCCGAAGTCGAGGGCGAGGCCGAGGTCGGTCACGCTCAGACCCATCACCCCGACACGCCCGTCCCGAAGCACGGCCTCCTGCGCCTGCTCCGAGAGGCTCAGAAGCCCGTTCCCGGCGCCTCCGAGCATCTCCGCCTGACCCGCCGCCTGCTCGCGTCCCGCGTCCATCCCCGCGCGGAGCATGGGGGAGAGAATCGGGATGTCAGCGATGATGGTGATGTCCGCGCCGTCGGCGATCCGGGCGCCGTTGACCCCCAGACGCTCCGCGTGTGCCGCGAGGCGCCCGTTCTCGGCGCTGTACGCGCTGACGAGATCCGCGTTGTCACCCAGGAGGGCGTACCCCCCGCTGAGGTTCCGGGCCTGCACCTCGTTGCCCTGCATGTTGAGCGTGGTGACCGCGGCGCTCGCGTCCCCGCCCATCACCGAGGCGAACTCGTCATAGTCGCTCACCGGCGCCACCACGAGCACGTCCGGATCCCCCTCGCCGTTCTCCGGGGGGTAGACGAGCACGGTCATCGAGCCGTTGCGGTCGATCCCCGGCATCGAGACCATCATGTTCATCATCTGCGGCGCCATGCGCGCCTGGCCCTCGAGGCCGATGGCGCCCGCGGCGGCGTCGAGCTTGTCGATCAACGCCCCCACATCACGGACCGAGATGACCAGCGGGGTGTCGCCCGGCACCCGGTCCAGCGACGCGGGGGGCGCCGCCAGGGCCGGCCAGGAGAGCGCCGCCACGCCCGCGGCGCTGAGCGTGAGGGCTCGGGTACGGGTCTGATTCGTGCGCATGGGTTGGGTCCTTTCCTCGTGGGCGTTCGCCCCGAGTGTCCGTCCGGGGGCGTCAAGGGTCGTCAAGTGGCGGCGCGACCATACCCCTGGCCAGCTCCCGCCTCACCCCATTGTTACGCCTTTGCCCCTCCCGCGTTTCGCCTCCCGGTCGTGAACAGGGGCTGGCTCCCGGCCTCGCAGGCCCTCTCGCGAGCGCCGGGGGCGCCCCTTCGCCCGCTACCGGGCGTCGGACGCGCCGGGAGTGATATCCACGACCACCTTGCCCATCGCCTGCCCGCTCTCGAGCCGGGCGTGGGCCGCCCCGGCCTCCTCGAGCGTGAAACGCCGCTCATCGAGCACGGGCCGGAGGGCGCCCGCCTCCACGATCTCGCTGAGCCGGCGCAGGATCTCCCCGTGGGCCTCACGCCCGACACCGTGCAGCATCGGGATGAGCATGAACACCACGTGGAGCGACAGGCCCTTGAAGTGGGCCGCGGAGAGGTCCAGCTCGCAGAGGGAGACCGTCGTGGCGATCTGTGCGTTGAGCGCCGCGGCGTTGAAGGAGTTGAGCAGGTTCGCGCCGCCCACGGAATCAAAGACCAGGGCGAACCCGGCGCCCCCCGTGTGCCGTTCCACGTACGCCTCGACCGACTCGGTCTTGTAGTTGATCGGCGTTGCGCCGAGCCGCTCGATGAGGGCAAGCTGCGGCTCGCCCCCACCGGTGGAGAAGACCTCGGCGCCGAAGTGTCGGGCGAGCTGCAGCGCGACGTGCCCGACGCCGCCCGACCCGCCGTGCACGAGAACCCGCTGCCCGGCGCGGATGCCCGCCCGCTCAAGCCCCTCGTAGGCCGTGATGCCCACCAGGGGCAGGGCGGCCGCCTCACGCATCGACAGGTTCCGGGGCTTGGGCGCGATGAGCCGGGCGTCGGCGCTGATGAACTCGGCCAGTGTCCCGGGCAGGTCGCCCAGTCCCCCGGCGCACCCGTACACCTCGTCCCCGGGAGCGAACCCCTCGACCCCTTCACCGACCGCCTCAACCGTGCCGGCGAAGTCCATGCCGAGCAGGGCGGGCGTGTCGGGGGAGAGGGGCAGGTCCTTGCCCATCTTGCGGATCATGGTGTCCACGGTGTTGACGCTCGACGCCGCGATCCGGACGAGCACCTGCCCGGGCGCGGGCGTGGGGGTCTCGATGGTCGCGGGCTCGAAGGTCGCGTTCTCGCCGTAGGCCTTGACGGTCATGGCGTGCATGCAATGGTTCCTTCCGGTCAGGGGGGGGTCTCGGCTCGCAGGTCGCAGAGGTTGGCTGGGTGGTCGCGTGGTCAGTGATCGACGCTCGTGCGCAGGTAGAGGACGCACCCGACGCCCGCGGGCGTGCTGAGCCACACGGGCGAGCCGCCCTCGGCTTCGATCGCGCTCCCGGGCGCCAGGTCGGAAGGCGCCGACTCGACTCCGACCCGGCCCTCGATCACCACAGCCCGGAGCGTCGCGTCCTCGGCGCGGATCGCGCCCCGGTACCCCGCGGGCAGTTCGAGCAGTGCGCCCCGGGCGCTGGCGGGTCCGTCCGTCTCCCAGAGCGTCGCGATCCGGGCCTCCCCCGACCCGGCCCGATCGGTGTTGAGATCGATCCAGCCCGGCGCCGACGCATCCAGCCAGACCAGGTTCGCGCGGTCCACGTTGATCGGGCGCTCGCCCGTGTCGAACGCCTGCTCGGTCGGGCGGACGAGGTAGGGGCCCTCGGCGATCTCGATGTAGGCCATGCTCCGCCCCGTCGAGGCGGTGATGTGCGCCTCCCCCGCTGGCTGCGTCCAGTACGAGCCCGCCGGCATCCACATCGGCGCGGCGCCCGGATCGTCGTTGTGGACCTGACCCTCGATCACCACGCCCCGGTAGGTCACGTTGTGGATGTGCGGGGGGGAGGCGAACCCGTCGGCGAACCGCACGAGGAACCCGGTCGCCCCCGGCGACGAGCGATCGCCCCACAGGTCCGCCGCCCGCGGGCTGGCGTCCCCCCGGGCGGGGTTGAGCGCGCCCCAGGTGACCTCGGAGACCGGGAGAACGCTCACGCCCTCCGTCCGGTGCGTCTCCCGGACGCGGGGCGCCCCGGCACACCCGGTCAGCAGCAGCCCGGCGCCGCTCAGAAGCAGGGCGAGAGAGGTCGTGTGCGGGCGATTCGTCGCGGGCGTCATGGCGGGTCTCCTTGTCGATCCGGGAAGGTGAAGCTTGACCGAGCCACGGAACCTAGGGCTATACTGCGATCCCGACAAGTACCGACAAAAATGTAAGTAAGAAGATTTTTGACCAGTCGCCCCCCCTGAGCAGGGGTGGGTTCGCCGGCACATGGGGCCTGAGATGACGCGGAAGTACAACTGGAAAACCGGGTGCGACGTGGAAGCCACGCTGAGCGTGATCGGCGGACGCTGGAAGCCCGTGCTCGTCTGTCACCTGCTGGGGGGACGCAAGCGGTTCGGCGAGCTGCGCCGGCTGGTCCCCAACGCGACGGAACGGATGATCACGCTCCAGCTGCGCGAACTGGAGGCGGACGGCGTGGTGGCGCGGCATGTGTTCGCGGAGGTGCCCCCACGCGTCGAGTACGAGGTGACGCCGTACGGACGCTCCCTTGAACCGATCCTCGTCTCGATGCAGGCGTGGGGTCGTGAGTTCAAGGCGCGTCGGCTTGCGGAGGAGGGCGAGGCAAGCGACGGGACCGAGGCGGCGGGGCGCGTCGCGGCGCCTTCGCCCTGAGGCGTTCGCTTCGCCTCGTGCGCGCCTGGAGCGGGCGCGGGCGTGATCAGGCGGCGGACCCGGTCTGGGCCTCGTCCTCCTCTTCCTCCCCCTCCTCTTCCTCCCCCTCTTCGTCCTCGTAGTCGACGTCTTCCTCGTCCTCTTCCTCGTCCTCTTCCTCGTCCTCTTCTTCGTACTCCTCATCCTCGTCGAGGATGGGGTTGCCCTCTTCGTCGAGGGGGTTCCCGTCTTCGTCGCACGGGTTGCCGTCCTCGTCGACGTACTCGTACTCGTACTCCTCCTCGTCCGCCTCGGCCTCGCCCTCCGGCTCGTCTTCTTCCTCTGCGTCTTCCTCTGCTTCTTCCTCGTCCTCGTCCGCCGCCTCGGGGTCGTCCTCACCCTCCTCCTCGGCGTCGTCCGCGTCCTCCGATGCCTCATCGACCGGCTCGGCGTCCTCGTCGTCCGCCTCTTCGAGTTCGTCCTCAGGCTCCGCGTCCTCGTCCGCTTCGTCCTGGTCCGCTTCTTCCTCGTCCGAGGGGGTGTGGTCCGCCTCGGGCTCCTCGTCATCGACGCGGAAGGGGGGCGCCTCGGTCGGGGCTGCGGGCGCGGCGCCCTCGAAGAGGGGGGGCTGGTCGGGGTCGCCCCCGGCCTCGATCCGGGCCATCTCCGCCTCGTTGAAGGCCTTCATCGCCTCCCACTCCGCCTCGGTGATGAGCACGTCGCGCGCGACCGAGCCCTTGTGGTCCGAGATGATCCCCGCGATGCCCATGAGGTCGATCAGCCGGCTCGCGCGGGTGTACCCGATCGCGAGGCGTCGCTGCAGCAGGCTGACGCTGCCGCGCTTCGTCTCGAGCACGATCTCGACCGCCCGGTCGAACATCGGGTCTTCCTGCGCGGCCTTGAGGGACGCCGAGGAGTTGTTCTGGCTCTCGTAGATGCGCTCCTCGTCGGCGTCACCCGAGCGCAGCTGCACGAGCTGGCGTTCGAAGCTCGGGGTGGCGATCTCCTTGAGGAACTTGACCGCGCGCCGGATCTCCTTGTCGTCCACGAGCGTGCCCTGCGCCCGGCTGAGCTTGTGGCTCGAGGGCGAGAGGTAGAGCATGTCGCCCTGCCCGAGCAGCAGCTCGCCACCCTTCTGGTCCAGCACGATCCGGCTGTCCATCCCCGAGGCGACCTTGAACGCGACGCGGCAGGGCATGTTCGACTTGATCAGGCCCGTCACCACGTTCGCCTGCGGACGCTGCGTCGCGAGGATGAGGTGGATGCCCACCGCACGCGCCTTCTGCGCGATGCGGATGATCGAGCCCTCGACCTCCTTGTTGGTCATCATCAGGTCGGCCAGCTCGTCGATGATGAAGACCATGTACGGCAGCTTGCGCGGCACGCGCGCGCCCTGCTCCTCCGTCTCGATCTCCAGACGCTCCTTGAGTTCCTCCCACTCCAGGTCGTTGTACGCCGCGATGTCCCGCACGCCCGCGTCCGCCAGCAGCTCGTACCGCTCGTCCATCTTGGTGACGGCCCACTCCAGGATCGCCGCGGCCTTGCTCATCTCCGTCACCACCGGGCACATCAGGTGCGGGATGTCCCGGAACTGGCTCATCTCGACCATCTTCGGATCGACGAGCACCAGCTTCAGCTCGTTGGGCTTCTTCGTGTAGAGGAAGCTCATGATGATCGTGTTCATGCAGACGGACTTGCCCGAGCCGGTCGTGCCCGCGATGAGCATGTGGGGCATCTTCGTCAGGTCCGCGATCAGGGGCTCGCCCGAGGCGTCCTTGCCGAGGAACATCGGGAGCTTCATCTTGGAGAACCGCTCGCGGTTGCTCATCAGCTCACGCAGACGCACCTTCTCCTTGGTCGGGTTCGGGATCTCGACGCCGACCGTGTCGCGCCCCTCCATGTTGGAGACGATCCGGATGTTGACCGCCTTGAGCTGGCGGGCGATGTCGCTGGAGACGGCGTTGATCGCCGCGACCTTCGTCCCGGGCGCGAGCTTGAGGTGGTAGAGGGTGATGACCGGTCCGGACTCGATGTCCACGACCTCGCCGTCGATCTTGTACTGCTGCAGCGCGCTCTCCAGGGCCGCGCCCTGCTCCTGCACCAGCTCTCGCAGACGGTCGTCGAAGTCCTCCTCCGGCTCCTCCAGGATGTCGAGGGTCGGGAACTTGTACCCCTCAAGCTCAACCGTGTTCTGCAGGTCCGAGAGGTCCTCCTCCGTCGCCAGCTGGCGCGTCGCGCTGCTGAACCGGACCGGGAGCTTGGCGATCTTCTCACGCAGCTGCTCCTGCGTGAAGATCTGCGGCGCCCCGGGGAGGTCGTCGTCCTCCTCCTCTTCCGCCTCGTCCTCGTACTCGTACTCGTCCTCTTCCTCGTACCCCTCGTCCTCGTCGTACTCCCCCTCGGGGTCTTCCTCGTATTCGTCCTCGTACTCGTACTCCTCCTCGTCCTCGTACTCCTCCTCGACCTCCATCGGGGTCGGGACGACGCGCACGCGCTTCTTCTTGGCCCGCGGGGTCGGCTCGATCTCGACCAGGTCGTCGTCGATGTCGTTCAGGCGCACCCGGATCGGCTTGCGATCCCGCAGCATCCCCCGCAGCCCCCCGATGAGCCCCCCCGAGGCGCGGGCCACGCCCCCGGCCATCTCGCCGGCGGCACGCCCGCTGACCTCCGCCGCCGCCCGCGTCCCGTACGCCGCGGGCATGAGCACCCGGTAGAGGGCCATCGGCGCCTGCCAGAGCAGGCGGTCGCACGCCACAAGCAGGCCAACCGCCGTCAGCAGGGCCATCCAGAGCAGCGTGCCGCCCACGGCGAACCGGGGCGCCAGCTCGCCCACGATCGCGACGCCCGCGGTCCCCCCCATCAGCCCGGGGAGCGGTCCCCCCTCGGGCCAGGCGATGCTCGAGAACCCGCACGCGGCCCCGGTGAGCATCAGGATGCCCACGAGGCGGAGGGCGATGGCGCCCATCGGCTGGCGCAGGGCGCTCAGAATCAGCCCGGCGGCGCCGAAGAGCATCGGAACGATGATCCCGATCCCGAGCACCTTGAGGGCGTGGTAGGCCACATGCGAGCCGGCCAGCCCGCACCAGTTGCTGGCCGGGTCGTTGGTGGGCCAGACGCTATGGCTGGGCGGGTCCGCCGGGGAGAAGCTCAGCAGGCTTGTCGCCAGGAAGGCCCAGCAGGCGAGGGCGAGCACCCAGAGCAGGGCGCCACCGACGCTGTAAGTGCCTTCAAAGGCGTCGCTTGTGTCGGAAACCCGGTACGGGCGTCCCTTCTTGGCGCTGGTTTTCTTTTTCGAGGGCATATCGCATGCAGGTATCGGCCCGCATGCCTTGAGAAACCCACATTCCGCCCGTCCCGTGGGACGATCGGCGCCCGGGGCGCCTCAGAGCGGTCCCTCGCTCGGCACGCCGTCCACCAGACGCCGGATCATCAGCGGGTTCTCATCCTGCAGCTCGGGCGGGAGCTGGTCCTTGGGCGCGTTCTGGTAGCAGACCGCCCGGCGCCAACGCTCGATGGCCCGCGGCCCCACCGCGGTAGTGTGCGGCTGGTTCGAGGCCGGGTACGGCCCCCCGTGCACCATGGAGGTGCAGACCTCCACCCCCGTCGGCACGCCGTTGAACACGATCCGCCCCACCCGGTGGGCCATCGTCTCGCTCAGGCGGGTGAGCAGGCGCCCGTCGTATTCATCCCCCCAGATCGAGGCGGTCAGGCTGCCCAGGATCGCCGCCGCCCCGTCCATCAGCCCCTGCTCCCCGTTGCAGAGGACGACGATCGCGCTGGGGCCGAACGTCTCGACCTGGAGGGTCGGGTGATGCAGGAACGTCTTCAGGTCGGTCATGAAGAGGGCGGGCGCCCCCTCGGCCTTGCGCAGCGCCGAGCGCTCGCTCGCCGCCGGCACGCTCCCCCCGAGCAGACGCACCCCCTCGACCTTGTTGGTCTGGTGCAGGCGCTTGGTGTAGTTGTCCGCGATGCGCCGGGCGAGCATCGTCTCCGGCATCCGGTCGCCCAGCTGGTTCATCAGCGCCTTGGCGAACCGGTCCGCCGCTTCAGACTCGCTGACGAAAATCAGCCCGGGGCAGGTGCACATCTGTCCCACCGCGTTGGTCATCGACCCGGCGATCCGCTCGGCGATCCGCTCGGCGTCCTTCTCCATCGCGCTCGGGCAGATGAAGACCGGGTTGGTCGAGCCCATCTCCGCGAAGACGGGGATCGGGTCGTCCCGCTCGCTCGCCATCCGCGCCAAGGCCATCCCGCCCCCGACCGAGCCGGTGAAGCCGACCGCCCGGATCGCCTGATGGCGCACGAGGCGCGCCCCGATCTCCTTCTCCCGCTTCCCCCCCGCGTGCAGGAAGGCGAAGACCCCCGGATCCATCGAGCATTCCGCCACCGCGTCCACCACGGCCCGCGCGACCATCTCCCCCGTTCCCGGGTGGAGCGGGTGCCCCTTGACGACGACCGGGCAGGCCGCGGCGAGCGCACTGGCCGTGTCTCCCCCCGCGGTCGAATAGGCGAGGGGAAAGTTGCTCGCGCCGAAGACGGCCACCGGGCCGAGCGGGCGGAGCATCGAACGCAGGTCGGGCTTCGGCGCCGGACGGCGCGCCGGGGCGCCCCGATCGATCGTCGCGCGCACCCAGTCCCCCTGGCGGATGATGTGCGCGAACAGCAGCATCGTGGACGTCGTGCGCTCACGCTCGGCGCGCAGGCGCGTCACGCTCAGCCCCGTCTCCTTGCCGGCGATCTCCAACAGGCTCGGGCCCAGATCGGCGATGTTGCCCGCGATCCGTTCGAGCAGCGTCGCCCGGGCCTCCCCGGAACTCGGGCCGAAGGTCCCGAAGGCGCTCCAGGCGTCCGACGCGGCCCGGTCGATCTCCTCGTCCGTCGCCGGGTGGTACTCGATCCCGATCGCCTTGCCCGAGCAGGGGTCCTCGGCGAAGAAAAGGTCCACCTTGGGCGCCGGCCCGGCGGACTTGCCGCCCACGAGGCTGCGCCCCTCGATGATCTCGAGCGCCTTGCTCTTGGTGGAAAATGCCCCGCCGGTCTGCGTCGCCATGCTCGCTCCTTCGTCCGCCGCTCCTCGATCGTCCCGATCCGGCCCGGACTCCGCCCGAAACTCTATCGGCCCGGCCTTGTTCGGTATACTGTCGGGTCATGCCCGCCAGAGTCCGCTCATACCTGCTCCAAGGGGTTGACGCGTCGGTCTGCGAGATTGAAGTCGACGTGGACGACACCGGGATGGAGAAACAGATCATCGTCGGCCTGCCCGACACCGCCGTCCGCGAGTCCCTCGAGCGCGTCCGCTCCTCGATGAGCAACGCCGGGTACCCCTTCCCGCGCGGCAAGGCGGTGATCAACCTCGCCCCCGCGGACGTCCGCAAGGAGGGTCCGCTCTACGACCTGCCCATCGCCGTGGGCATGCTGATCGCGCAGGGCGTGGCCCACGACGCCGCGGGGGGGCTCGACCCGAGGCGGACACTGTTCGCCGGGGAACTCGCGCTCGACGGGCGGGTGCGACCGATCCGGGGCGCGATCGCCGCCGCCGTCCTCGCGCGCGACCGGGGCCTCGAGTCCATCGTCGTCCCCGCGGACAACGCCGGAGAGGCGGCGGTGGTCGAGGGGGTCAACGTCTTCGGCGTGCGCACGCTGACGGAGGTCCTCGGCCTGCTCTCGGGTCATCTCGACGCCGACCCCGTGCAGTCGCCGGACGTGCGCGCGATGCTCGAGCGCGCGCGCGCGCCCGTGGACTTCGCCGAGGTGCGCGGGCAGGAGGCGGTCAAACGCGCGATCGTGATCGCCGCCGCGGGGGGGCACAACCTGCTCATGCTCGGCCCGGCGGGATCCGGCAAGACGATGATGGCCAAGGCGCTGCCCGGCGTCATGCCCCCCCTCACGCCGGACGAGGCGATCGAGATCACGCGGATCTACTCCGCCGCGGGGGAGCTTCCACCGGGAAAGAGCCTCGTGACGACGCGCCCGGTGCGCACGCCGCACCACACCGCGTCTTCTCCCGCGATCGTCGGTGGGGGGGTGATCCCGCGGGCCGGGGAGATCAGCCTGGCGCACAAGGGCGTGCTCTTCCTCGACGAGTTGCCCGAGTTCTCGCGCGACGTGCTCGAGACACTGCGTCAGCCGATGGAAGACCACGTCGTGACCATTGCCCGGGCGCACGCGTCGGTGCGGTTCCCGGCGAGCTTCATGCTCGTCGCCGCGATGAACCCGACGCCGCGGGGCGACATCGCGCCCGGCGAGGTGGGCAAGCGTGAGATGGAGCGGTACCTGGGGCGGATCTCCGGGCCGCTGCTCGACCGGATCGACATCCACGTCGAGGCGCCCGCGGTGCCGTGGAAGCAGCTCAGCGCCGAGCCGACCGGCACGAGCACCACCCAGATGCGCGATCAGGTCGCCGGCGCCCGGGCCTTCCAGGGGGAGCGTCAGGGGGCGGGGACGCCCAACGCCCGGCTCTCGGGCAAGCAGCTCGACACCCACGCCGCGATGACCGACGAGGCGCGCACGCTCCTGGGCGAGGCGATCACCGGCCTGGGCCTGAGCGCCCGGGCGTACGACAAGGTGCGCCGCCTCGCGCGCACGATCGCGGACCTCGCGGCGGCGCCCGTCATCGGACCGGACCACATCGCCGAGGCGGTGGGGTACCGGTTGCTCGACCGTCGAGTCTGAGGCGTTCGGACGCCCGAGGTCCGACCAGGCATCCGACGCCGGCGATCGAGGCGAGCACGCCGTTTCGGATCAACGCGCCCGAGACCGTGTCCGTCGGTGAGCCGGTGCAGCCGCACGGCGCGTCGGAGCCGGTCAGGCCCGCCACGGCGCCGAGATAGGCGCTGACGCCGATCAGGAAGGCGAGCGCGATCAGCAGCGCCCCTCTTGGGGCAAGAGCGCTGACAAGCCAGAGGATCATCCCCGTCTCGACGCCCAGCACGACCCCGGCGACGATCGAGTTCCAGGGCGGGCCAATCAGATCCTGACGGGCGATCGCATCAGCGAACGCCATCGGACCTCGGACGACACCGTGGGCGCTGATGTTGACCGCGTCGAGTTTGGCGACGAGGAACCACATGAAGCAGAGGGCGAGCGCCATGCGGCACAGAAAGGACACCCGGATTTCGAGTTCAGATCGGGCCACCGGGGCTTCTCCGTCTCTGGGCAGACACGCCGATGAGCAGCAAGAGCGTCACCGAGCCGATCTGCCAGGCGCGTGTCGGGCCGGGCAGCCACCCGTCGTCCCCTTGCCGCAACCGTCGTTCGATTTCATATCGGTTGTAGAGCACCTTGCCGTCGAGGTCGTAGACATCGCCGCTCTTCCGGTCGAACCGGAGCGTGTTGAGCCGCGTCTGGTCAAACGCAAACCAGGCGTCCGGCGAGTGGTCGAGCGATTGAAAGCTCGTCACCGTGAACGTGGTATCGGCGATCGGGGTCACGTCGTCGCCCTGGCGTCGCGTGATGATCTGACGGATCGAGGCCGGGTCGTCCGTTTGGGCGTCGCGGACGAACTCGTTGCGCAACACCACGCCGGCGTCGACGCCCTTTCCGCTCCACTTGGTTACAGCCGCCAGCCATCCATCCGACGTGAACTCCATTCGCATCCTGAGGCTCGGCATGGTGTAGGACCAGGCGCCGGCGCCCGTCTCATGAAGCTCGGCGTCCGGGTCGTCCATTGCTCGGTCGAGCCAGAGCCCGAGGAGCGGCCAATGGGCGAGGAGCGCTTCATCCGGGACATCGGCGTGGGAGATGTCGTACCCCGTGAGAATGGGAACGTACTCGATGAAGAGCCCCCCGTTCGAGGGTTCGGAGATCCTGGCCGTGTCCAGTTTGGGGTCGACGTAGCGGAAGCTGTACTGGCTGCTTGCCTCGTTCAGCACGCCATTCTCGTACAGCTCTGACGAAAACTCATACGCGAGTCGTCCGTCGCGATCCGTGGCCGCGCGGCTCGTCACGCCCATCTCAAGATTCACGCCGTTCGGCGAGTGGTCGAGCACGACCCGCGTGGACGCGACCAGTTCAACGGACAGAAGCCCCGCCCATCGTTGCCGGAGCTCTTCGAGGGGGCTTCCCGCCTGCAGGTCGGTCACAAGCGCGGCGAGCAGCGCGATCTGGCTCAGGCTCTTCACGAGCATGGCGTTCCCCCCGGGGGCGGGTCTGACACGAGGCTCATTTACTTGGGAACGGGCTGGATCCGAATGCAGTTGGTTGTGCACGTCTGGGTCGGAATCGTCACCGTCGTTGCGCCCTGTCCGACGACCGGCGTTCCCCCGGCGCAAGTCCCCTCAGCGCAGTCTCCAGTGCCTCCCACAAAGGTCGAGCAAGACACGGTACTCGTGATGATCGGGTCGGGGCCGCCCCCGGTCGACGAGAGTGTGCACAGCACTGCCGAAGGGCAGAGCGAGTAGAGCTGGCAATCGTCGCAGTCCATCGTGACTCCGTACGGCTGCGGTGTGTAGCAGTAGGTTCGCCCTGTGCTCTGTGCCAGAGCAACACCACCTCCGCCGAGGGTGGCGCCGAGCATGGCTCGGGCGATCGTGCTTGAGCGAAGATGTCTGTTGATCATTGCTGCTCCTTTCTTTGTCTCCGTGGCTGGCAAGAGTCCATCGGTAAAGAGTAACTTGTGTGTGTGTGTGCGTCGACCACACTTTGCCGGCATGATGTGGAATGTTATGATGTCGCCGTGGCCTGTCCCCCTGCACGAGGATTCACGGTTCTCGAGTTGATCGTCTCGATTGGTGTGGTCGGGGTGTTGCTGTCATTGGCAATCCCCCTGTTTGGAGGGATTTGGAAGCGCGGACATGAAGTTTTGTGCATGTCGCATATGCGATCCGCGTCGCAGCTCATTCTTGTGTATACAAACGACAGCGGTGGCGTCTTTCCATTCGCGGGTCCCGACGAGCGAGCGGTCGTGCTCGGGGGCGGGTTCGACGCCACGATCGGCGGACGTCATGGATTGCGAGGATCAAGCTGGACCGCGTTGTTTGCTGACGCCTGGTCCGCCCGCGGCTTCGACCCCGCGATGAAGTGCCCGGCACAGCCCGCGTACGAGCCCGGCCTGGACTGGTCGCCGCAGAGTGTGATCTCAACCGACGGCGTCTTCCCCAATACGCTCTACGCCATGAGCGATGCCCTCTGGCTCGATTGGCGCACGCTGCGTCCGGGGGCGACCGAAGCCTCCATTCGGATCGCGCCCAACTCGGTCGCGAGCGTGACCCACCCGAGCCGGAAGGCGATGCTGTTTGAGCTGATCGGTTTCTGCGTCCCGCGCGAGGCGGACGTATGGGTTGATCTGGGTCAGACCCCGCTGCATCCCACGTCGGTGTCCACCGTGGACGGCGCCGTTCGCCGATTCATCCGGAACGACGGGCTCGAAACCGCGACCGGTGGGCTCGCCTTCACCACGACGGTCGACGGCGTGCGTGGGCGCGACCTCCCGGAGCGGCGCGACTGAGCAAGCAGGGCCTTACGGCCCCTCGTGTCCGTGCCCGTCGGCGTCGTTGTCGTGCGCGTGCGTGGTCCCGTCCGCGTGCCGATGCAGGTTCTGGCCCCGTCCCATGCCGATCGGCTCGTCGCAGTGCGGGCACCGGTCGGGCAAGCGGTCGTGCTCGAGCGTGGGGACGTTCTTCAGGCAGCTCGGGCAGGGGTTGGCCCGGACCGTGGTGCGCTTCCCGCACTCCGGGCAGGGGACGTACCCGTCGTTGGCCTCGGACAACGCCTGAAACTCGGCGAGGGTGATGTCGAACTCGGTGGCGCAGTCCACGTTCCGGCAGACCCAGAAAGAGAGGCGGTCGAGCCCCTCGGTCGGTCCCTGCCCCCGCAGGTTGATGATCGTCATCACCACCGCGCCGGCGAACCCGGCGCCCGCGATCCCGCTCAGGATCAGGTCTTTCTTGGTCATGCGAGCTGGCTCCGAGTGAGGCGGGCGCCTGTCAGGCGCCGAGGGTGGGGCGTTGGGACCGGGGCGGGGCGTCCGGCGGGTTCAGGGCACGTACTCCTCGTTCTCCCAGAACTCCTCGTGCCCGATGTAGTCGTTGTTCCAGCGACGGCGTGACTTCTCGTTCGGGGCCGTCAGCTCCTCGTAGCTCATCCGGTCCGCGTGCCCGTCGGTGAAGAGGACGTTGGACCCCTCCGCGTGCCGATCGCTGGGGCGGGCGAAGCGGTTGGTCGAACTCGGGTTGATCCAGTGGTCGCTCCCCCCCTCCGGGCTGGTGTCGGCGATCGCGATCATGTCCGCGGTGCTGACGATCCGCTGCTCCGGGATGCCGTCCCACGCGTAGTGGTCCACGTGCCCCCCCAGGCCGAACATCTCGTTGGTGACAAACCACTCCACGCCCCACTCGTTGTACCCGTAGGTCCCGAACAGCTGGTTCAGCCGGGGCAGCTCGTTCTCGAAGTACCCGAACCGTGCCGTCTGCGCCTGCTCGGCGTTCTGCGCCCACCAGCTCGTGGGCAGGTACCGCGGCTTCCAGTGGAAGTCCTCGTACGTGGACGGGCAGTTGAAGATCTCGGTGTTGTCCGTCTCGAACGTGTGCTCCCGGATGATCGGCTGCCAGACGTAGTAGAACCGCACCCCGATCTGGATATGCCCCGCCGTGTAGTTCCCGTTGTTGTCGATCACGAAGCTCTGCAGTCCGGTCCCCTGCTGCTTGAGGTTGTTCAGACAGAGGAGCGATTTGGCCGATTCTCTCGCGCTGCCCAGCGCCGGCAGCAGGATCGAAATCAGCAGCGCGATGATCGCGATGACGACCAGCAGTTCAATCAACGTGAACGCGCGGCGAGACCTGTGCATGACAAACGCCCTCGACGAGATCGGGTTTTTGGGACCAGCTCAGCGGAGAGACCTCCCCGCCCATCGGCCACGACCGGCCACGACCCGACCAGTATGCCCGAAACCCGCCCCCGATGCGAGCGGCTTTCACCCCGTTGGCGTCCCGGACGCCGCGCACTACGCTTGAGACCCTGATTGCCCCACCATCCTGACGATTCGGCGCGGCCGCGCCCCGGAGCGAGCGATGCGATCCACCAAGCCCGTCCTGTCCCTGATGTCCCTCGGCGCCCTCGCCCTGCTCGGCGCCTGCCGGGCCCCCCAGCCCGCCGATTCCGCCCCCGCCGGGGAGGAGGACCGCAAGCTCGGGGCCTTCGACGCCGCCCACCGGCGAGACGGGGCGGGGAACATCTTCGCCGCCCTCGACCAGCCCACACCCACCGAGGTCCGCCTCGGCTCGGGCGCCCCCGGCCCGGACTACTGGCAGCAGCGCGTGGACTACCGCATCGACGCGACCCTCGACGCCGAGGCCCGTCGCCTCGACGCCTCGATGCACATCACCTACCACAACAACTCGCCCCACCAGCTCGACTTCCTCTGGATCCAGCTCGAGCAGAACCTCTTCACCCCCGATTCCTGCGGCGCCCTCTCGCGCAACCCGGGGGGCGTCATGAAACAACTCGACGGCGTCAACGCCGGGTACGACCTGGGCACGGTATCCGTCGACGGTCAGGAGCTTGAGGTTCACGTCTACGACACACTCGCGCGCGTCGAACTGCCCGAGCCGATCCGGGCCGGGGAGACCTTCGAGTTCGATCTCGATTACGCCTTCGACATGCCCCCGCATCTCCGGCGCATGGGCAGCGAGGAGGTCGAGGACGGCGTCATCTTCGAGTACGCCCAGTGGTACCCGCACGTCTGCAAGTACGACGCCGTCTCCGGGTGGAACACCCTCCCCTACCTCGGCACCGGCGAGTTTTACACCGACTTCGGCGACTTCGACGTGAGCCTGACCGTTCCCGCCAGCCACCTCGTCGGCGCCACGGGGCGCCTGCTCAATCCCGAGGACGTGCTCACCCGCGAGCAGCAGGACCGGCTGGCCACCGCGATGACCAGCCCCGAGCCGGTCGTCATCCGATCCGCCGAGGAGATCAACGACTCGCTCTCCCGACCGCGCGGGCGCGACACGCTGACCTGGCGGTTCCGGGCGGAGAACGTCCGCACCTTCGCGTGGGCCAGCTCCGAGGCGTTCATCTGGGACGCCTGCGCCGCGACGATCAAGGATCTGGACGGCGCCGAGCGCAACGTGCTCTGCCAGAGCCTCTACCCCCGCGAGGCGGAGGTGTGGGGGCCGGAGCACGCCGACGGGGGGTCCACGCGGTACGTCAAACACTCCATCGAGCACTACTCCCGGGCCCTCTACCCGTACCCCTACCCCTCGATGATCAACGTCAACGGGCCGGAGGGCGGGATGGAGTACCCCGGGATCATCTTCTGCGGCGCGCGCACGAACCCCCGCGGGCTCTTCGGCGTCACCGACCACGAGGTCGGTCACTCCTGGTTCCCCATGATCGTCAACACCAACGAACGCAGGCACGTCTGGATGGACGAGGGCTTCAACTCGTTCATCAACATGTACTCCAAGGCCGCGTGGTACGGGGGCGAGGTGGACTACGCCCGGTACCGCCAGCAGACCCTCCAGATGGCCCGCGAGACCAACCCGATGCCCATCGCGACCACGCCCGACCAGATGTGGTCACGCTGGGTCGGGCGGCTCGGATACCGCAAGCCCGCCTACGGGCTCTTCCTGCTGCGCGAGGTGATCCTCGGCCCCGAACGATTCGACACCGCCTTCCGCGGGTACGTGCATCGCTGGGCGTTCAAGAGCCCGCAGCCGACCGACTTCTTCCGGTCCATGGAGGACGCCGCCGGGGCCGATCTGGCATGGTTCTGGCGTGGGTGGTTCCTCGAGACCTCCCCCTTCGACCAGTCGATCGATGATGTGGTGGTGGACGAGGAGGGCATGGCGAGCGCGACGCTGACCAACCACAAGGATCTGGTCCTTCCCGTCATCATGCGGGTGACCTACGACGACGAGAGCGTGGAGGACCGGGTGCTCCCCGTCGAGATCTGGTTCTCGACCAACCGGTGGCGGACCTGGTGGCCCACGGGGGGACGAGGCGTGCAAAGAGTCGAGCTGGATCCGGAGGGGTTGCTCCCGGACGAGAACCCGGCCAACAATGTGTGGGGCGGCGCCGAGTAGTTTGTTTGCATTTTGGCCGGAATCGCGCACCCCCTAATTGCAATCCGACGAGGCAGGGCCGCGGCTCGGAATATCCGGCTTGAAACGCTTGGAGGGGCGTTTTGAAACCGATTTCACGCCATCGCGCAAATCTTGCCCACCTTTCCACGCTGAACACGGAACAGTGGAGGTGGGTACGCGGATTACTATGCGGCGGGCCGACCCGCCCCTCTCCTGCGTCATCGGAAGCGCTCATGGATGGCGCAAGGACGACCCTCCAGCCGAGATTAGACTCGGACGGAGAAATCGCCTCTTGGATTCAGGCACAGGCCTGAGCAAGGGCCGGGCGAGCGATCGCCTGTATGCAATCGACACTCCCCCCCTTCCCGACCTTCGGGTCGGGACACCGGATGGGCGGGCTGCTCAAGCGTTTCCTCGCGGCTGGCAGCTCGCCTGTCCTTTTTTTGATTCCGCTTCTGTTCTAGCGTTCGCGACCCGCGCGTTCGAGTCCTGAAACTCAAAAACACAAGAAACTTACGCCATCTTGCCTGTCTTCACACGGGAAAGCTCATGCCGCCATCAGCGTGAGCAGCCCGGAGATCACCCAGAGCGCCACGCCCGCATAGACGCCCGAAATCAGGTCGTCGAGCAGCACGCCCCAGCCCCCTCGGACACGCTGAATCCCCCGTGCGGGGGGGGCGATCTCCTTGAAGATGTCGAAACATCTGAACAGGAGAAAGGCCGCCAGGAGGGCGATCGGAGCCCGGGCGGGATCCTGCAGCAGGGCGGGGGGGGCGAGCAGCAGCGTCACGCTCATCCCGGCAACCTCGTCGGCGACGACGTTCGAGGGGTCCTTGCCCCACCGGGCCTCCGCGTGGTCGCCCAGGACGACGCACGCCCCGGCGAAGAGGATCAGCACCCCCAGCAGCACACCGAACCAGACGCCCGGAGAGGCCCCCAGGGCAAGCAGGGCGCCCGCCAGCAGAACGGGCGGCAGCGACCCCCACGTGCCCGAGGCGGGGCGAAGGGTCCCCAGGCCGAAGACCGTCAGGAGCTGAAAGCCCGCCCAGAGCTGCGGATTGTCGCGGTGGGTGTCTACCGTCATGCGACCACTTTACCCTTGGATCAGGGCGCGTGGATGAGGCCGCGCCCGGCGCGGACCCCCTTGACGACGTAGGGCAGGCAAGAGGCGAGCGTGACCAGGACCGTCATCCAGACGCTCAGATCGATCATCCAGCGGCCAACGGTCCCGGGCGACACGTCGGTGAGCGCGAGGAGGAGCAGAACGAGGGGGACGACCGCGGACTGGAGCGCCATTTTGAGCTTGCCCGCGAGATCGGCGGAGAAGTCGACCCCCTGCGCCTCGAAGAAGCCGCGCACCGAGGTGACCAGCAGCTCCCGCGCGAGGATGAGGACCGCCATCCAGGGCGCCACGCCCGAGGCCTGCCATCCGGCGCCCGCCTCACCGAGTGGGGGGGGCTGGTGAAAGAGGGGGCCGGCGAGGGTGACAAAGGCGCCGAGGACGAGAATCTTGTCGGCGAAAGGGTCCATGATGCGACCGAACTTGCTGATGGCATTCCACTTGCGCGCCAGGTAGCCGTCGAGCGCGTCGGTCGCGGCGGCGACCACACAGAGGGCCATCGCCGCGTGGAGGACGCCCGTTCGACCGTCGTCGGGCTCGGTCCAGGGGTCGGTCGGGAGGCGCAGGCCGACCTCGATGAGGGCAAAGAAGGCCGCCGCGAGAAGAAGGCGGGCGATGGTCAGCGCGTTGGGGATTCTCGCCCGGATTCCGGTTGCGGGGGGGCGAGCGGGGGCGTGGCCGACGGGCGGTGACATCGGGGCGATGGTATCTGGGGGAGGGGAAGAAGCGCCGATCCACAGCGCCCGGTTTGTTGAAGGGTCGGTGGGGGGGATCTATCCTCATCGCCCGTGTGTGGAGTGCGGGTTCCGGGCCCGTTCGCGCTCGCGGATTCACCCGCCCGACGCCCAGGAGAACGGGACGCCGGGCCCCTGTCAGGAAGTCTCCGTGGACGCCCTTATCAACCCGCTGGCCCTGTACATCGCGTGTGCCCTGGGGGCGGTCGGCGTCGCGCTGGCCCTACCCACCCGGGGGGTGAGTTGGCGTGTGCCCGGGGGGATCCTCGCGGCGGTCGGCGCCGGGCTGGTGGTCCTGCTCCTGGGGCTGAACGCGCGCGAGACGGACCAGCTCCCCAACGTCTACTTCTACGCCTTCGCGGTCCTCGCCCTGGGCAGCGCCCTGCGGATGATCACGCACCCGCGACCGGTGTACTCGGCGCTCTACTTCATCCTGACGATCATCGCCTCGAGCGGCGTGTATGTGCTGCTCTCGGCCGAGTTCATGGCCTTCGCGCTCATCATCATCTACGCGGGCGCCATCCTCATCACGTACCTGTTCGTGATCATGCTCGCGACGCAGGCGCCCGTCGAGGACGACGAGGAGCTTCAGGCGGATTACGACGCGGAGGCCCGCGAGCCGATGCTCGCCTCCCTGGTCGGGTTCGTGCTCCTCGCGGTGCTGACCACGATGATGTTCAGCGGCCTGCCGGGGCTGGCGCCGAAGGGCGACCCGGTGGCCCGTGAGCAGGCGGTGCTCGAGTCGCTCCCGCTGAAGTTGGACCGCGTGCTGCGTGGCGCCGGGCTGCTGGAGGAGGGCGAGCGGGTCGCTCGGGTCGGGGGGGAGGGCGAGTCTCGGGCGGACATCGAGATCGCCACCCACCGGATCACGATCGAGAACGTCGAGACGGGTGCGACGCGCACGCTGGCGAGCGAGCAATGGCCCGAGGCCCTGCACGCGACCAACACGGAGATGGTCGGGTCGAGCCTGCTGGTGGACCACCCCGGGGCGATCGAGATCGCGGGCGTGATCCTGCTGATGGCGATGCTGGGGGCGACGGTGCTCAGCCGCCGGCAGGTGGAGATCGACGAGGCCGCCAAGGCCCACGAGGCCCGTCGCCTGTCTGGAGGGGCCTCATGACCAGCGTGCTCTCGCTCGCGCAGGCGGACTATCCCCAGGCGATGGGGACGCTGACGCTCGCGCACTACCTGTTCCTGTCCGGGGCGATGTTCGTGCTCGGGCTGATCGGGTTTCTGACACGCCGGAACCTGATCATCATGTTCCTGTGCACGGAGCTGATGTTCCAGGCCTCCGGCGTGGCGCTCATCGCCTTCAGCCGGTTCCACCTGAATCACACCGGGCAGACGTTTGTGGTGTTCGTGCTGACCGTCGCCGCGGCGGAGGCGGCGATGGGCCTGGCGCTCGTCGTCCTGCTCTTCCGCAAGCGTGAGTCGCTCAGCACGGAAGAGTGGGCGGAGATGAGCGGGTGATGGAGACGATCGTGCAGAGTCTGATCGATGTCCCGAGCCTGGTCACGCTGGCGAGCGTCGTCCCTTCGTCGGTCGCGGAGAGTTCGCACGCCGGCGCCGCCGCCAAGGTCGGCGAGCCCTGGATCGCGCTCATCCCCGCGCTGCCGATCTTCGGGGTGATCCTCGCCGCCCTGTGCGCGATCTTCGAGGTTGGCTCGATGGTGCCCGCCTTCCTCACGGTGGGGTGCCTCGGGGGGGCCTTCCTGATCACCCTCGGGGTTTTCCTCGGTTACGAGGGTTTCAACCACGGGGACCCGTTC
>JBITAG010000212.1:0-4575 GCA_044439985.1 Phycisphaerales bacterium JB059
CGACGCGTACGCGGCCCGTCCGGAGAGCGAACGCACGCAGGAGGCGGCCGACGCCCTCTGGGCCGAGACCGAGCGCCGGTTCGACGAGACCGTCGCCCTCAAGGCGATCGACGACCGGACCCTGACGATGACGCTGAGCGAGCCGACGCCGTACTGGCTGGATCTGTGCGCCTTTGCCGTCTTCTACCCCGTCTACCCCGAGCTGGTGAGCCAGTACGAGAAGCCCGCGCCGGGCACGGGGCGCCTGGATCTGCGTCAGGGATGGACCAAGCCGGATCGGATCGTGAGCAACGGACCCTTCATCCTCACGGAGTGGAAGTTCCGTCGCTCGATGCGGGCGGAGAAGAACCCCCACTACTGGAACCGGGAGGCGATCGGGGTGGACTCGATCGAGATGCCCGTGGTGGACGAGCCCAACTCGATGGTGCTCGCGTTCGAGTCGGGCGCCGTGGACTTCGTGACCGACGTGACCGTGGGGTACCGGGCGGACATCTACGCCCGCAAGCTCGAGTTCTACGAGGAGCACCGCGAGCAGTACGAGGCGCTCAAGGCCCAGGGGCTCGACCCGATCGAGATCGACCGGCGCCTGCCCGACGACCCACGCAAGAACATCCACGTTTTCCCCGCGTTCGCGACGTACTGGTACAACTTCAACTGCCAGGAAAGGCTCCCCGACGGCCGGGAGAACCCGTTCCACGACCCGCGCGTGCGCCGGGCGTTCGCCATGGCCGTGGACAAGCAGACGCTCGTCCGTGAGGTCAAGCGGACGGGCGAGCCCGTGGCGAGCACCCTCATCCCGCCCAACTCCATCGGGGGGTACGAGTCGCCCGATGGCCTCGGCTACGACCCCGCGGCGGCGCGGGCGCTGCTGGCCGAAGCGGGGTGGCCCGACCCGTCGCAGTTTCCCACCGTGGACATCCTTTTCAACAAGGACGCCGGGCACGACCTGATCGCCCAGTCGGTCGCCAAGGACTGGCAGCGGAACCTGGGCGTGCCCGTGAGCCTGGCCCAGAAGGAACTCAAGGTCTACCGCAACGACCTGAAGAAGCAGAACTACATGGTCAGCCGCGCCGGGTGGTACGCCGACTACGGCGACCCGACCACGTTCCTCGAGGTCAACCGATCGACCGACGGGAACAATGACCGCAAGTACAACAACCCCGCCTACGACGAGTTGCTCGACCGGGCCCGCACCGAGACGGACCCGGCCCGGCGGATGGCGATCCTGAGCGAGGCCGAGCGCATCATCGTCGAGGAGGACCTGCCCATGGTGCCGCTCTACCACTACGTCACGGTCTACCTGTTCGATCCCGACGAGATCAGCGGCATCAACCCGCACGCGCGGGCGATGCAGCAGATGTACCTGATCGACGTGCTGGGGGACGGGAAGGGCGCGGACGTCCCGCGCACGATGCCGCCGCTCGCCCCCTCGCCCGGGGGGGCCACGCCGTGATCGGCATGATCCTGCGAAGGCTCGTCGCCCTGCCGGTGATCCTGATCGTGGTCTACACGATCACGCTCACGCTGGCGTGGGCGGTGCCCGGCAACCCGCTGGAGAACCCCGAGGGGCGCCAGCCCCCGGCCGAGGTCATCGAGGCGATGAAGCGTCAGTACAACCTCGACAGCTTCCCCCGCTTCTATCTGTCGTACCTCGACAGCGCTTCGGGATTTGCCTACCTGCGGGACCGGGTGAGCGGCGAGATCTCGCGTGAGCACGCCGCCGCGCTCGAGGCCGGGAATCTCGCCCCCGTGCGCCCGATCTTCAACTTCGGCCCGTCGCTGCAGTACGAGGACTGGACGGTCAACGAGATCGTCGCGGGCGCGATGCCCGTCTCCATCACGCTCGGCGGGCTGGCGATCCTGCTGGCGTTGGTGATCGGGATCACGGCGGGGGTCGTCGGCGCCGTCAAGCCGAACTCGCTGGCCGACCTGGCGACGCTGGGCGTCGCCCTCATCGGGATCTCCCTGCCCACCTTCGTGATCGGGACGGTCCTCCTGCTCGTCTTCGGCGTCTGGATCCCCGTCCTTCCCGTGGGCGGGTGGGGGCGACTGAGCGACCTGGTCCTCCCCTCCGTGACGCTCTCACTCCCCTTCGCGGCCTACATCGCCCGACTCACCCGCATGGGCATGATCGAGGCGCTCAGCGCTGATTATGTTCGCACGGCCCGCGCCAAGGGCCTGAGCGAGCGGAGCGTGCTGCTGCGTCACGCGCTCAAGAACGCCTTCCTGCCCGTGCTCAGCTTCCTCGGCCCCGCGACCGCCCTCGCGATGACCGGCTCGTTCATCGTCGAACGCGTCTTCACCATCCCCGGGATGGGGCAGCACTTCATCAACGCCGTCCAGAACAAGGACCTGTTCCTGATCATGGGCGTGGTGCTGATCTTCGCGACGATGCTGATCCTGTTCAATCTCGTGGTGGACGTGCTCTACCGGTGGGTGGACCCGCGGATCGAGTAGATTCCCGTCCGCACTCGGGGCAGAGGCTTCCATCCCCGAGCGTATAGCCGCACCAGGGGCAGTCACCGCCCCGTGCTCGCCAGAGACGGCGCATCACGATCAGCGAGAACGGCACGAGACAGGCGAGCACAAACACCAGCGTGCCCACCATCAACGGGTTCCCGATCATGCCACGCAGCAGCAGACGCGGCGCCGGGTCCGACTCGGGGCCCGAGAGGGCGGCGTTGTCCCAGTCCCACCACATCTGCTTGTGCTCGATGACTGGCAAGGGCCAGCCAAGGTGCGTCACGTCCATCGCGAAACTGTTCGCCCCGGGGTCCGGGCCGGGCGCCCGGGCGTCGTAATGGTTGTATCCGAACGCCCACTGACGCTGCCAATAGTGCAGCTCCGGCCAGGGATCCGCGTGCGGGGCCGCCGAGGGCCAGGGCATCGCGGCCGCTTCGGCGCCGTTGAGCATCAGACTCTTCTCTGGGGGAGGCGTCGTGCGGGAGCGTGTCAGGCTCAGCGCGAGCGGCACGTTGACCGCGGCGACAACGAGCACAAGAAAGAGCCAGATCAGCAGGAGCCTGGTGCGTTCGCTCTTGGCCGTGATCTCGCTGAGTCGCATGGCGTCGAGCCTACCGCCTCGAGTCGAGCGCTCGTGACAGGTGTTCCGCCATCTGCGTCAAAAGGGAACACCGCTTCCCCGGTTGGAAGGTGACTACCCGTCGAGCGTGAACGTCGCCCCCGGCTCGACGCCGAAGCTCACGAAATCGCCGAGATCGAAGTCCGAGGCCTTCTGACGCTTGTCCGTCAGGGCGCATGTCAGCGGGGCCCCGGCGTTCACGGTGATCGTGTTCTTGGACGGGTCGGTGGCGATGACCGCGCCCTGCACGCGACGCGGACGCCCCGCGACGGGCTCGATGTACCGGCCCCCGGCGCCCACCTTGTCCACACGCCTGGCTTTCGCCGAGATCCGTCCGATGACGGTCTTCCCCGCCCGCTCCGCGAGCGCCTCGAGGGGCGACCCCGGGACCAGGTGCGTCCGGTACATCGTGTTCGGAAAGCTGAGGACCACGTACGCCGGCTTCGTGGCGGTCGCCTCGTGGATCTCCTCCACGCGACCTCGGGCAAGCGTCGGATCAATCTTCGTCGTCGGAGCGGGATCGAGCATGGAGCAAGCGTAGCTTCTCAGCCCACGCTCGGGCGGCGAACCTCACGCCCCCGCTCCCCCATCGCCAGGAAGTTGGCCAGCAGCCTCGGGCCCTCCGGCGTCATGAAGCTCTCCGGGTGGAACTGCACGCCCTCCAGCGGCGCCCGCCCCGCCTCCGCCCAGACCCGACGCAGCCCCATCACCACCTCCACGCCCGGCGCCTCCGACCCCTCGGCCTCCACGCTCCACGCGCTCACCTCCCACCCGTCCTCCCCCACGCCCGGCGCCGGGGGCACGCTCTCCCGGAGCACCACCAGCGAGTGGTACCGGGTCGCGACCATCGGGCTCTCGATCCCCGCGAACAGCCCCCGCCCGTCGTGCGCCACCGGGCTCGTCTTCCCGTGCATCAGCACCGGGTGACGCTGCACCTTCATCCCGTGGAGCTGCCCCATGCACTGGTGCCCGAGACAGACCCCCAGCACGGGCACACGCCCCGCGAACCGCTCGATGATCTCCCCCGACACCCCCGCCTGATCCGGCGTGCACGGGCCGGGCGAGACGATGACGTGGCTCGGCCCCCGCCCCCCGCCGAGCCCCTCGGCCTCGTCGGGCGTGATCTTGTCGTTGCGCACCACCACCAGGTCCCGCCCCGGCTCGAGCGTCGGGTCCAACTCGCCCAGGCGTTGGACCAGGTTCCAGGTGAAGCTGTCGTAGTTGTCAATGAGCAGAATCACGGGGCCAGTGTAGGAAGAGCCCCGCCCGGCAGGCTTGACACAACCCTGACGCTCGCTTGGCGCCCGCTGAACGTGGGTGGGCGTATACCACTGCTCATCTCACTCCCTTGGCGGGGGCGTCCCGGCTCCCCGGGGCGCCCCCGCTGTTTCCCCACCGGCGTACCCTCTGGCCATGCTCACCGGCGTCATGTTCGCGATGCCCGAAGAGGGCCAGGCTTTGGTCGAAGAACTCGGCTCCGGCGCCCGCACCGT
>JBITAG010000213.1:0-14633 GCA_044439985.1 Phycisphaerales bacterium JB059
GACCACCGACCACGCTGCCGGAGCCAACCTCATGCCCACCACCACCCCCGAGCACGACAAACGCATCGCCGAGATGACCTTCTCCTCCGTCTATCCCCACTACCTCACCAAGGTCGAGAAGAAGGGGCGGACGAAGGAAGAACTCCACGAGGTCATCACCTGGCTCACCGGGTTCGATGACACGCAGATCCAGACGCAGATCGACGACAAGGTCACCTTCAAGGCGTTCTTCAAGCGGGCCAGGCTCAACCCGAAGGCCACGCTCATCACCGGCGTCATCTGCGGCTACCGCATCGAGGACATCGAGACCCCGCTCACCCGCAAGTGCCGCTACCTCGACAAGCTCGTGGACGAGCTGGCGAAGGGCCGGAAGATGGAGAAGATCCTGCGGGCCTGACCGGTTCCGGGCGCGGCGTCAGTCGCTGTGTTCCTCGAGCCACGCGACGCCCTCGGCGATCATCCCGTGCACGTCCCCGCGCCACCCGTGGCCGCCCGGGTAGGTCACGAGCGTCGTCGCGGCGCCGCGGGCGCGGAGCTGGCGTTCGGCGAGCTTGGGGAACCGCATCGCGATGAAATCATCGGGTGAGTGGAGAATGTAGAAGGCCTTTCCGTCGGCGTCCTTCTTCTTGGGCAGGTTCTGCGGCTTGTAGATGCTCATCGCCACCAACGCTCCGCGGAAGGGCGTGTCTTCACGCAGCGCGGCGTAGTACGAGGGCGGGCCGCCGGACGACCAGCCCAGCAGGAAACAGCGCGAGGCGTCGAGTTCGAACTCCTGGCTCAGCTCGGCGTGGATCTCGTCCAGGAACGCCTCGGTCGGAAAGGTCATGTCCTCGTCGGGGAGGGCGGAGGTCGGCCAGACGATCCGGTCATCCCTCCGGATCCAGACGGGCGCCACGGGCTGGGCGACGAGGAACCGTCCCTCCAGGGCGTTGGCCGCGATCGCGTTGACAAACCCCTTGAAGTCCGCCGAGCCGTCCCCGCCCGGGAGGACGACCAGCAGGGGCCAGCCGCCCTCGGGGGCGTCGCCCTCCGGGCGGTGAAGGAAGTACCGCTTGTGCTTGTCTTCGCCGAGCGTTCGATCCTCAGGCGCCAGCACCGGACGAACGTCGCCCGCGCCAGCACGCTCAGGCGCGGGCTCGGTGTACCGGGCGAAGGCGTCGTCGATCCAGACGCTCCCGGGGCCGTAGAGCTGGAAGGCGAGCGTGATCCGCTCGGCCCACGCCGGGATGGCGACCTCGCCGGCGTACGCCCTCCAGTCATGGTCCGCGGGCGGGTCACCCTCATCCTCGGCGCCGATGTACGCGCCCCATTCCTTGCTGAACTCCCCGCCTCCGCTGAACTGCACCTCGATCACGAGCTTGAAGGCGTCCTTCGCCCGGATCATCGCGCCGATCTGCAGGGCGTCCTGCTCCGGATCCCGCTCGAAGCTCTGGGCGACCTGTGCGAAGGGCCAGTAGGTCTTCACGCTCTTGCGGAAGGTGAGGGCGCCCTCCCCCTCGTGGGTGAACCGGGTGTCCCGCCGGGCCTGCACGCCGCGCGGCAACTCGCCGATCACCCACGCCTCCGGCGTGCGGTCCCCCGCTTCGAAGCCGGGGTTCTCGAGCAGGTTGGAGGGCTGAGCACCCGCGAGCGGGGTGAGCGCACACGTCAGGAGAGCCGGGAGGTGTCCCATGCCGCGCAGTCTACCCCGGGCAGGGCAAGGACCGAAACGGAGCGGCCTCCAGAGACTGTGGCGTTGCATGGCGGGCCAACGAGCCGGCCCGGGCGTGATTGCCCCAATCCCGGGCGTCACCCGCCCTCGGACAGCATCCCCGTCTGCCACATCATGAAGATCCGCTGGTCCGCCACGTCACGCACACGCAGGTGCAACGGCTTGCCCTGCCCGTGCCCGGCGTCCCGGTCCACCCAGAGGAGGACCGGATCCTCGTCCGGGTCCGACCCGGTGGACGCCTGCATCAGGGCGGCCATCTTCCGCGCGTGCAGCGGGTGGACGCGGGTGTCGTTCTCACCCGCGGTGATGAGCATCGCCGGGTACTTCGTTCCCGGCGTGACGTTGTGGTAGGGCGAGTACTCGCGCAGGAACTCGAACTGCTCCGGGTCCTCCGCGCTGCCGTATTCCGGAACCCAGTACCGGGCCATCAGGAAGTTCTGGTACCGAAGCATGTCGAGCAGGGGCACGGCCGAGATCGCCGCGGCGAACAGGTCCGGGCGCTGCGTGACCACCGCCCCGGTGAGCAAGCCCCCGTTGGAACCACCCGCGACGCCCAGACGCTCGGGCTTGGTGTACCCGTTGTCGATCAGCCACTCGGCGGCGCCGATGAAGTCATCGAAGACGTTCTGCTTCTGGTCGAGCATGCCGGCGCGGTGCCAGGCCTCGCCGTACTCCCCCCCGCCGCGCAGGTTCGGGATGGCGTACACGCCTCCCTTCTCGTACCAGGGGTACATGGTGGAGCTGAAGAAGGGGGTCAGGGAGATGTTGAACCCGCCGTACCCGTAGAGGATGGTCGGGTTGTTCCCGTCGAGCTTCACGTCCTCATGGTGGACGATGAACATCGAGACCTCGGTCCCGTCCTTGGAGGGGTACGTGACCTGCTTGACCACGATCGCGTCCGGGTTGACCGGGACGTCCGGACGGTCCCAGAGGGAGCGGTCACCGGTCGCCAGGTCCACCCGGTAGATGCTCCGGGGCATGTTGAAGCTCGCGAAGGTGAGGTACGCCTCCGTCCGGTCGTCACTCGCGGCCAGCCCGGCGCTCCCGATCCCCGGGAGGGGCAGATCCCCGATCGGGGCGCCGTCCATCCGGTGCAGCGCGATGCGCGTCGCCGCCTTGTCCATGTACTGCACCGCGATGATGCCCCGGGCGAAGGAGACGCCCTCGATCACGAGGCTCTCGTCCTCGGGGATCAGGTCCTTCCAGTTCGCGAAGTCCGGGTTGTGCAGGTCGATCGCGACGACACGCCCGTTCGGGGAGCCCATCGTCGTGCTCGTGATGAGGGTGTCCCCGTTGAAGTACCCGCCCGAGAGGGTGCCGTTGCGCCCCAGCGAGGCGGTCTGAAGCTCAAGCTCGCCCGTGCGGAACCAGCGGTCCAGGTCGGCGACCCAGACGTCCATGCTCGCCGTCCCGGTGTAGTAGTACACGCCGAGCCAGCGCCCATCATCGCTGACCATCCCGCCCGGGCCCCAGGTGGTCTTGAGCGACTCGATCTTCTCCGCGCTGTACCCCGAACCCTTGTAGAAGAACTCCGGGTCCTGCTGGCGAAAGAGCGTCGGGTCCTGGCGGTGGTGCGTCCCGAGCTTGTGGTACTTGAGCGCCGCTGAGTAGGCGTTGTCCAGATCCTCCAGGCGCTGGTAGAAGAACGATCGCCCGTCCGGCATCCAACCGGCGAGGCTCACCTTCCCCGGGATCTCGTCGGCGAGCCATTCCCCGGTCGTCACGTCCATGACGTACAGGGTCGAGTTCTCATCCCCCGCCTCGTACATGCCGAACGCGAGCAGCGAGCCGTCGTGGTTCGGCCGGTACCACGAGACGGTCGTCAGACCGGTCTCGTCGAGCGCGTTCGGATCGATCAGCTCACGCGGCTCGGCGTCGGGGCCGTCCTTGACGTAGATCACGCCCTGCGCCTGCGCCCCCTCACGCTTGGAGAAGAAATACCGATCCCCCGCCATCGTGGGCGCACTGACCGTCCCCACCTCCATCAGCTCCCGGAGTCGGGACTCGAGCGCCCGGCGCCCGGGCAGGTTGTCGAGCACGCTCCGCGTGAAGGCGTTCTGGTCATCCGTCCACGCGACCACCTCGTCTGTGAGCCGCCCCATCTGCGCCGGGTCCGAGTTGTCCCCCTCGAGCCACCGGTACGGGTCGGAGACCTCCACCCCGTGGATCGACTCGGTCACCGGGCGGGCGTCGGTCGCGGGTGGGGCGCCCAGCGAGGCGGAGACGCCGACCGTCAGGATGAGCGAAGCGAGCGGATGGATCGACATCGAAGACCTCCTTGTTCGGGGACACGCATCCTACCGCCCGACCGAGCGACCGGTTGACGCGATTCCCGCGTTCTACTGCACCAACCCCTTGGTCAGACGCATGAACGCGGTCTCCAGGTTGACGGCCTCCTCCTGGAAATGGGTCAGGCGGAAACCGTGGTTGATCAGGATGTTGGGCAGGTCCGAGGCGGCGCTCCCCTGCGACTCGTTGAAGCTCACGTGGATCATCCGCCCGCCCCCGTTGTGGCTCGCGTCGTCGACCACCCCCACCTTCTCGACCCCGGGCGCCTTGGCGAGCACCTCCGCGGCCTGGTCCGAACGCTCCGCCACGCCGATGTGCAGCACGTGCCCCACACGCGCCTTGCGCAGAATCTCCTCCACGGACCCAGAGAAGAGCAGCTTCCCCCGCTCGATGATCCCGACCACGTTGCACAGCTCCGCCAGCTCGTGCAGGATGTGGCTCGAGATCAGGATCGTCTTGCCCATCCGCTTGAGTTCCTTGAGCAGCTCCCGGATCTCGATCCGCGCCCGCGGGTCCAGACCGGAGGCCGGCTCGTCCATCAGCAGCACCTTCGGATCGTGCAGGAGCACCCGCGCGATCGACAACCGCTGCTGCATCCCCCGCGAGAGGCTGTTGACCTCCGCCGTCGCCTTGTACGTCAGGTCCGTCAGCTCGAGCACATCCTGGACGACCTTTTTGCGCTGCTGCCCGTGGATGTTGTACGCGGCGGCGAAGAACTCGAGGTACTCGGTCACGACCATGTCCTCGTACGCGCCCATGAAGTCGGGGACGTACCCGATCAGGGGGCGGATCTGCCGGTTCTGATACCCCACCGTCAACCCCCCGATCTGCGCCTGACCGCTCGAGGGCTTCAGCAGGGTCGCGAGGATCTTGATCGTCGTGGTCTTCCCGGCGCCGTTGGGTCCGATGAACCCGAAGCAGTCCCCCTGCTCGATCGTCAGGTTGAGATTGTCCAGCGCCACCAGATCGGCGTAACGCTTCGTCAGGTTGACCGTCTCAATCATCGGCACGACCGGATCCCCAATCACTTACGGCGACTCGTCGCCCGACCCCTCGTCCGCGTCCGTTTCGTCCAGCTCCGGCTGGAACTCCGGCGCCGAGTCCGGGAGAGGGTACACCCACGACACCACGGTTCGTCCCCCGCCCGATCGCACATCCCGCCCGTTGACCCGAAGTGGGGTCGGGAGCCCCTCGGCCTCGCTCTCACGCAAATGCCCGATCACGATCACGCACGGCTGGGTCATCCAGAGCCCCAGGTCCAGCCCGTGCGTCTCCGATCGCTGCGCAAGGCGGGCCTGCGCGCCCATCCGGTTGTAGGTGGGCGGGGGAAGCTGCGGGAAGAGCAGCGCCGCCGTCAGCCGCTCGCTCACCGTCCCGGCGTCCCGCGGCCCCAGGTCCGCCGTGACGCGCGATCCCTTGGTGATCAGCACCTCGAGAAACGAACTCAGCGCGTCCTTGCCCGTTTGATTGGACGTGATCGTCTCCAGCGAGATCGCGTTGGCCTCCCCCGGCGCCCAATCTCCCGTGAGCCGGTACGCGTCCGCCACCGCGATCGTCGAAGTCTGCGGCAGGGGGATCCCCCGGCGGGGGACGTTCTGCTGTCGCTGCACGACGATCACCACCACGTCCTCCAGCGGGCCGGGCAGTTCGTGGCTCAGCCGTCCCACCAGGAAGCCCGCCGGGTCGAAGCGAACCCGCTCCTCCCCGATCTGGCCGGGATCGCGAAGCGCCGTGATCCCCGTCCAGATCGGCTCCCCCTCCCAGTCCGCCCGGATCTGCTTGATGGTCGAGCGCGTCGGCACACGCATCGCGTTCGGTCGGCGCGCGTCCACGCGGTACGCCCGGTTGTCCGGGAAGGAGGACTGCGTGAGGACGTCCGTCACCGGGGGTTCCCAGGGGCTCAGCAGCGCGTCCGAGTCCGGCTCACCCATGGAGATCGTCGCGTCCCCGTAGCTCGGGATGAGCACGCTCGCCCACACGCGGGCCCGCTGGGTCGCCTGCCCCTCCACCTGATGGAGGAAGGTCAGATGCACCGCCTCCACCCGCTTCGGGCGCAGAAGCGTCGCCCCGGTCCACGCGATGGCCGTGAAGAGGCCGATCGCCCCCACGAACGCCACCCACGCGTGGTGCTTCACCTTCCAGCGCGCCAGCAGCCCGAACCCGCCGGGGCCCGCCACGATCCAGTAGAGCGCGAAGACCACGAAGCCCAGCAACACCCCGACGTACGCCCGCCCGGACTTGGCGATCTCGTCCGGGATGTCCGCGTCGAACGACACCCGCGTGCGTTGGCTGTTGACCGCGCGCTTCGCTTCTCCCGAGTCCGGGTCCAGCGTGCCCCGCCGCCCCAGCACCCGGTGCCAGAACTGGTCGGCGTGGGGCAGCCCGAGGCTCACCAGCGCCGGGTTGGACAGATCGATCCCGATCACCGTCACCGCCCCCGCCCCGACGATCCGGCGGGTCACCCGGCACTCCCCATCCGCCGACGCCAGCACGCACGTCGACCCCTCCTCCGCCTCGAACACCCGGATCCCCACCTCCGTCGGGAGCGTCGTCTCCGCGTCGCGCGAGAGCAGGGCGGAGATCCGGTTCAGGTCGTACCCCTCGATCTGGCGTCCGGGCATCGACGTCGGGAGCAGATCACGCAGCGGGTTCGCGCCGCTGAACCACTCCTGCCCCACGCTCGGCAGCGTCACGATCAGGTGCCCCCCCCGTCGCACCCACTCGCGGATCGCCTCGGCCTGGTCCGTGCTCAGGTACAGCGGGTCCGCCCCACGGCGCGCCCCACCCCAGACCAGCGCGTCAAACTGGAGCAGGCCCTGGTACCGGTGCGGCACCTCGGCGTGCTCCAGCCCCGTGACGATCCGCGTCAGCTCGTGCCCCGTGGGCGCCGCCTGAATCCCCCCGCCTTGGAGCCCCACCGCGTACGCGCCGAGCCCGAAATGCCACGAGCCGAAGACCCCGATCATCGACTCGGTCCGATCCAGCACGCGCACGGGGCGTGCGGCGGTCGAGCCAAGCAGGCGGCTGGCCCGGTACGCGAGAGAACCCGTCGCCCCCGCCTCCCCCGACGCGGACGCCTCCCACGCGCTCAGCTGCAGCGTCTCGCTCTGGTCGAACCGGAAGGGCAGGCGTGTGTAGATCCAGAACGCCTGGCGCGTGCCGGGGTTGCTCGCCACCACCGTGTCGTACATCGGACGGTCGCCGTCCGCGTCCCGCCCCTGGAGCCGGAGGATGATCTCCCGCTGCTCCAGTCCCCGGTCATCCACCGAGACATAGAGCCCGACCCACTCCCCCTGGCGGCAGACACTCCCCGGGCCGAAGCGTTCGACCTGCAGCTCGACCTCCCCCGCCGGGAGGGGCAGGTCCTGCCCGATTCCGGGGCGTGTCAGGACCGCCCAGCAGAGCAGGGCGATGACCCTCGTGAGTTGGACGCCTGACACCGTGCTCATGCGTTGCGAGCCGCCTCCGTTCGCCCCGGAGGGGCCGGAAGAGTCTACCTTGGTTCAAGTCGCCCCGGATCGGGGTCGATCCCACCGCCATGGGCGAACTCCCCCCGCTCCTGCTCCTCGTCATGGGCGTGATCGCCCTGGTTGGCCTCATCGAATCCCTGCGGGCCATCGCCGTCGCGGTCCGGGACGGCCTCGCCATCCACGACCTCATGGTCGCCACCGCCCGGACCCGTCTGGAGTACCTCGCCGCCGAACGCGGGGAGGAGGAGATCGGTCAGGTGGACATCGTCGATGACGAGCCCCGACCCAGCTCGTGAAGCGTCTCAACCAGGTGGGCGTGCGATCGGGCGCCCATCCGAAAGCAGTCCAGCTCGAACTTCTCGTTGGGTGAGTGGACGCGATCGTCCTCGAGCCCGAACCCCATGAAAATCGTCTCGAGGCCGAGCTTCTCCTTCAGCAGGCCCGCGACCGGGATGGAGCCACCGCTCTTGATCATCGCGGGGCGCACGCCGCAGGCGCGCTCCATGGCCCCCGCGGCGGCGCGCAGGGCTTCGGAGTCCGTCGCCACCGTCGCGGGGGGGCCGCCGGAGTGGTCGATCAGCTCCCAGCGGCAGCCCGGGGGCGTCCGCTCCCCGAGCCACGCGAAGAACGATCGGGTGATCTTCTCCGGGTCCTGATCGGCGACCAGCCGGAAGCTCACCTTCGCCGAGGCGTGCGAGGGGATGACGGTCTTCGCCCCCGCGCCGGTGTATCCGCCGATGATCCCGTTGATGTCGCACGTCGGGCGCCCCCACTCCCGCTCGGTCTGGGTGTATCCCCGCTCCCCGACGCCCGCCTCGGGGGGCAGGCCGATGGAGCGCAGAGCCGCGGCGTCGTCGATCGCCAGCGATCGCCACTCCGCGCGCTCGCCCTCGGTCAAGGGACGCACGTCGTCGTAGAACCCCGGGAGGGTCACCCGCCGATCTTCGTCCCAGAGCTGGGCGAGCACCTTGGCCAGTTCGTTGATCGGGTTGGGGGCCCGCCCGCCCCAGAGGCCCGAGTGCAGGTCCTGGTCCGCCCCGTGCAGGATCACCTCGGTGTACGCCAGTCCGCGCACCCCGTACGTGATCGCCGGGCGCCCACGCCCGAGCATGCCCGTGTCGGAGATCACGCAGACGTCGCACGCGCCGAGGCGGTCCCGGCGCTGCTCGATGTACCGCTCGAGGTTCACCGAGCCGGACTCCTCCTCGCCCTCGAGGAGCACCGTCCAGCGCACGCCCCCGCCCGGCGTCCCGGTCGCCTCCTTCCAGGCCCGCATCGCCTCGAGGAACATCATGACCTGTCCCTTGTCGTCGCAGGCGCCCCGGGCCACGATCCGCTCCCCCGGCCCGCCCTCGACGCCCGGCTTGAGGACCGGCTCGAACGGCGCCGACTCCCAGAGGTCCAGCGGGTCCGGCGGCTGCACGTCGTAGTGCCCATAGAAGAGCACGTGCGGACCCGCGTAGTCCTCGCTCCCGGCGCACGTCGCGAGCACGATCGGGTGCCCGCTCCCCGACGGCTCCCCCGTCTCCTCGATCGAAACCTCAAACCCGGACTCGCGCAGGTGGTCGCCGGCCCACTCGGCCGCCCGCCGGACATCCCCCGCGAACGCCGGGTCCGTGCTCACGCTCGGGATCCGCAGCCACGCCATCAGGCGATCAACGCCCGCCCCCTCGTTCGCACTGAGCCACTCGACCGCTTTGCTGCTCGACATCGGACCTCCTTGATTGCTCTCGGAGGGTATGTCGCCGGCCTCAGGGTCAGCGTCGGCGTCGGCGAAGTCCCGACGCCAGAGCGACGCCGAAGACCGCCCCGCTCGCGGGCGCCGGGATGGCGAACCCGTGCACCGTGATGGTTCCGCTCACGAAGGCGTCCACGGCGTCATTCGCATCGTCGAAGCTCTCGAAGAACTCTATCTCGAGCGTCCCCAACGGCAGCGAGAAGACCTCTCCGGGGTCCAACGCGACGATGCCCGGGCTCTGGAACGTCCCGAGGCCCGGGAAGTCCGTCCCCGCGCCCGGCGCGAGGATCGCCTGACCCGAGGACCCGTCCGCCGACCGCAGCGCCAGCGACGCCTCGCTCAGCCAGCTGCCGCCCACCGTCTCGATGGTCAGGTCCCATTCCAGCGCCTCAACGGTCATGATCAGGCCGTCCCCCCCGACGAGCAGCTCCGAGAGGTTGAACTCCAGCACGGTGTTGCTCGGGTCACCCAGCGAGTCCCAGCTCTCCGCGTTGATCGCCAACTCCAGCATGTACGGGATCCCGTAGGGCCCCCCACGCTCGATGTCCGCCACGGCGGTCGCCCCGCTCGCCCCAAGCACGACACCCACACCCGTCCAAATCATCCGGTTCTGCAGCATCGGTGGTCCTCCCTCGTACCGCGTTCATGGATCCGCAAAACAGACCACCGCCCCGGTGGGGGCGGCGGCCGTCGAATCGTCAAGGCTCAGATCGGCCGATCAGGCGCGACGACGACGCGCGGCGGCGAAGCCACCGAGGCCGAGAAGCGCGAGCGAGCTGGGCGCCGGGACGCCCGTGATCTCCAGGTTGCGGAAGGCGAAGACCTCGCCGCCCGCGTCCATCGTGCTCGTCAGACGGATCTCGAGGACCGAGCCGGAGCCCGCGATGGCCTCGGAGAAGTTCACGAACTCGTTGGTGAGCATGACACCGTTGAGCAGCATCGGATCGTTGAGGGTGGTGATGGAGCCGTTGTCCATCGTGTAGTCCTGGAAGCCCGCCTCGTCGATCGTGGTCGAGAGGAAGGTGGTCCAGGCGCCCGCGCCGTCGAAGCGGTACTCGAAGACGTTGCCGTCGCCACCTTCGAAGTCGCCCATGGCGGCGAAGTCGGCCGAGAACTCGAGACCGGTGTACCCGGCGACGTCGAACGACCAGGTCGCGACCGCGTCGGAGTTCGGGTTCGCGGCGTTGAGCACGTCCTCGATCCCGAAGAAGGGATCGTTGTCGCCCTCGGCGATGATGCCGATCGTGTCGCCGGTGAAGATGCTCACCGAGTCGTCCAGCAGGTCGAAGGGGACGCCGCTGCCGACGCCGATGTTGCGGGTCATGATGCCGAACGCGTCACCACCGCCCCAGGTGTCCAGGTTGCCGTTGGTGAAGGTCGAACCCAGGTTGCTGGTCCGGCTCAGGAAGATGCCCGCGTCGGTCGAGACGTCACGCCCCAGAACCGTACCGCCCGCCAGGGCCGAGCCCGCCGTGCCCGCGATCGCGAGCAGCGCAATGCACTTACGCATGTTTGTTCTCTCCTCTTTCTCTCTCTAAGGAACGAATGTGTGTGATCAGGGAGCTTGAACCGCGTCGATCCGTCCGGGATCGATCTTCGCTTTCCTCTCCCCCGTTCCGACCATCGAGGCGGGACCGGTCCCCTTGAACGGGTCAGGAACTTGGGTTCCGGAGCCGCCGGGACGCCCGGACGGGTGAGATTTCTGCCCCCGATCGTAGCGGATTTCTCCCGATACGAGGCCGCAAGAGGCCCAAAACAGCGTCAAACTCTCGTGAAGAGGGGCACGCGCGACACCCCCGCCTCACCCTCCACCACCCGTACAGAGTCCGGGCCTAGCCTCCCCCATGCGAGTCACCGTCAACGCCGAGCCGGTTGAGATCCCCGACGCCTCCACCGTCGCCCAACTCCTGGACCACCTGGGCCGAGCCCGAGAACTCTGCGCGGTCGAGGTCAACCAGACCCTTGCCCCCAAGAAGGACCGGGACGCAGTCCTCCTGCATGAGGGAGACGTCGTCGAGATCGTCACCCTCGTCGGGGGCGGATGAGGCCCGGGCGCCTCGGCGTAGACTCTCCCATGACCACCCCCGAAACCACGCAGATCAAGCCCCTCCGGGCGCCCGCGTCCCTCGCCACCCCCCTCCGTTTGGGGGATCGGGCCTTCACCTCCCGCCTGCTCGTGGGGACCGGCAAGTACGCCACCATGGAGCTGATGCGCGACGCCCTCGACGCCTCGGGGTGCGAGGTGGTCACCGTCGCCGTCCGACGCGAGCGGCTCTTCAACGAGCAGGGCCAGAGCCTGCTCGAGTTCATCGACACCGACCGCTACACGATCCTGCCCAACACCGCCGGGTGCTTCAACGCGGGCGACGCGGTCCGCGTTGCCCGCCTCGGGCGTGACCTGCTCGAGCAGCTCGGCAACCCGGGCGCCGGGTGGGTGAAGCTCGAAGTCCTCGGAGACACCAAGACCCTTTTGCCCGACCCCGTCGGCACGCTGGAGGCGACACGCGAACTCGTCAAGGACGGCTTCGACGTGCTCTGCTACACCTCTGACGACCCCATCAGCGCCCAGCGGATCAAGGACGCGGGCGCGACGGCCGTCATGCCCGCGGGCAGCCCCATCGGCTCCGGGCAGGGCGTGCTCAACCACAACAACATCGTCCTCTGCCTCGAGCTGCTCAAGCAGGGCGACCCCAACTATCCGGTCATCGTGGACGCGGGCGTGGGCGCCGCCAGCGATGTCAGTGTCGCGATGGAACTCGGCGCCGACGGCGTGCTGCTCAACACCGCCATCGCCCACGCCAAGGACCCAGTCCTCATGGCCTACGCCATGCGCAACGCGTTGGACGCCGGGCGCGCCAGCTACCACGCCGGGCGGATCGACAAGAAGCTCTACGCCACCGCGAGCAGCCCCATGGAGGGCGCCATCTCCTACATCCCCGGGGAGTGAGCGGTGCGCTGGCGGGACCGCCTGCTCGTGCTTCTCGGTCGGACGCGTATCCGGGACGCGCGGGGACGCTCACGCTCCTGCCGCAAGATCGTCGGCGCCTCCGACATCCGCGGGCGTTACCGCCCCAGCCGCGTCTCCAGCCTCCCCCCGGACGATCCCGCGATGGGTCAGATCCGGGAATCGATTCTCTACTCGGCGCAGCTCCGGCGCGCCTCGGCCCTGACCAACCTCGGTTCCGTCGCGTTCGCCCTGGCCCTCGTGCTGCCGTTCGTGCTCGGCCTGCTCGTCCATCCACGCTGGTTCTGGCTCTGGGGGGTGCTGCTCTCGCTGCTCACGTTTTTCGTGGTCCTCTGGCTCATTCCCCGGCTCGAACGGCTCTACGAGCGCGCCCATGTGAACGCCGCGACCTCCCTCTCCCGGTGCGCCTGGTGTTTCTACCCGCTCGACGAGATCCCGCCCGAGGACGACGCCCGCGTCGTCTGTCCGGAGTGCGGGGGCGCCTGGAATCGGGCGCCCGGCGTCCCGAACAACTAGGCTGCCGCGAGCATCAACCCGTCCGCCGCCCCACTCGCAGAGGGACCGCATGATCGACTACCCGACGCTCCGCACCGCCGCCTTCGACCGCAAGCGGATCAAGGCCTACTGGCTCTGGCAGCCCACGATCATCATGGCCTGCACCCTCGTCCTGATCCCGGTCATCCCGGTGGTGCTCATCATCACGATCCTGGTCATCGACAAGTACCTCGACCGCCTCTCCTGCGAACTCACCACGCGCACGCTTGAGGTGCGCAAGGGGCTCTTCAACCGTGTCGAGAGCACCGTCCCGCTCGAGAAGATCACCGACGTGCAGTTCTACCAGGGGCCGATCATGCGCCTGATAGGCGTGGAGGGCTTCCGCGTTGAAACCGCCGGGCAGTCGTCGGGCGCCGCGGGCGGGTTTCTCGTCAACATGATCGGCATCGAGGACACACGCGGGTTCCGCCAGGCGATCCTCACCCAGCGCGACAAGCTCGCCAACGGCGATGACACGCCCGCCCGGGCCACCCCCGCGTCCTCCCCCACCGACGCCCCCGACCAGCTCGCCGCGCTCAGGACGATCAGCGACACCCTTCTGCGCATCGAACAGAAGCTCGATCAGTCCTCCTGAGCCGGCTCGATCTGCCCGAGCAGCGGCGTCTCCACCCGATCCAGATGGAGGCGAAGCATGCCGAGCGCCGTCACCGCGGACCACCCGCGCACCGCCGCGCGATCACCTCCGAACCGGAACAGCCGCGCATCCGCCGTCCCATCCCTGGAGGCGCGCGCGATCCAGACCGTCCCCACCGGCTTCTCCTCGCTCCCCCCGCCCGGCCCGGCGACCCCCGTAATCGCCAACGCGTGATCGGCGCCCCCCGCGCCCTCGCCGGCCTGCAGCGCCCCCCGCGCCATCGAGAGCGCCACCGCCCGGCTGACGGCGCCCTGTTGCGCCAGCTCCTCCTCCCCCACCCCGAGCATCGCCCGCGGCATCGCGTTGCTGTACGTCAGCCATCCCCCCAGGAAGACCGCGGAACTCCCCGCCACCCGGGTCACCCGTTCGCCCAGCATCCCCCCGGTGCAACTCTCCGCGACGACCAGCGTCTCGGATCGCTCGCTCAGACGTTGCACGACCGCACGCTCCAGCGCCTCCGCGGCGGGCGTGTCGCGCGCGAAGACGACCTCTCCGAGTCGCGCTCGCACCTGCGCCTCCGACTCATCGAGCCGCCCCGCCGCCTCGTCCTCCCCCGCCTCGCCTTCGAACCGGATGCGGCAGGTCACCACCCCTCCGGACGCCGTTGTTCCCACGAGCGGCGTCCGGTCCCGGTCCATCAGCCCGCCCAGGCGCCGAGCCACCTCCGACTCACCCAGCCCGAATGTGTGGAGCATCCGCGTCCGCACCAACCGACCCGGCTCAACGCGCAGCGCCGGGACCACCTCGGCCTCAAACATCGGGCGCATCTCGCGCGGCGGTCCCGGCAGGCAGAACGTATCGCACCCATGCCCATCCACCTCGACGCGCCCCGCCAGGCCGGGCGCCGTGCCGTGCGGGTTCGGGAGGCTTCGCCCCCGACTCGGACGCAGCGCCTGGACCCGGTTCGCCGCGGGCAGATCCCGACCCCGACCCCGGAACCACGCCTCGATCTGTGCGAGGGAGCGTTCGTCCTCGACCAGTTCATCCCCCATCGCCCCCGCCAACCCCTGACGCGTCAGGTCATCGGCCGTCGGCCCGAGCCCCCCGGTGCAGACGAGAAGATCCACGCGCCGGCCCAGCCGGCGCATCGTCTCGGCGATCAGCCCCTCGTCGTCATCGACGGTGACGTGCTCCACCACCCGAACAGACCGCGCGGTCAGCTGGTCGGCGATCCACGCCGTGTTCGTGTCGGTCTTCTGTCCCAGGATCAGCTCATCGCCGATCGCCAGGATCGCGCCGGTCCGGTGCGGGCTCTCCATCCCCGAGTCTAC
>JBITAG010000214.1:0-2724 GCA_044439985.1 Phycisphaerales bacterium JB059
GGGGCCGGGTTCGCCAGCGGGGGCGGGGTGTCGGTTGGGGGGGAGGGGAGGCCTACTTCGCGACGGCGAGAAGCTTGCCCATGAAGCTGAGCAGGTCGCTGACCTGGGTCTGGGCGGTGAGTTCCCACTCGGCCCAGAGGACGCCGTCGACGTAGGCCGCGTTGACGACGCCCTCCCGCACGGGGCGGGAGAGGGATCGGAGGTTGATGGCGTCAATCTCGGCGGCCCGGATGGGCATGGCGAGGGAGGGGGCCTCGGGGGCGGGAACGATGTAGGCCCGGTCGGCCTTCTTGATGGTGTAGCGGAGGCTCCAACGCCAGGGGATGCCGTGCCAGCCGAGGTTTTCGTCGGCCGTCTCAAGGGCCAGGAGCCCCTCTCGGAGGGTCTCGACGAGCTTGAGGCGCTCCGCATCGATCTCGGCGAGGAGGGTTTCGGTGGTAGGCTGGGCAAACTGGTTGCGCCAGGCGGGGGATTCTGTGGCGAGTGAGGCTGGCATACCCTGCTCCGATACCGCGTGGAGGCGTCCCGGGCTGCGGTTTGTCGCGGGACCTGTGATTATTGGCAGGGCGTGGCACGCGGGCGAGGAACCCCGGCAGGGGGTGGAGAAGGCGATGGGAACCCGCAACGAGGCGTTGGGCGAGCAGGCGATGGACACGCGGACGGCGCGGGTGCTGATTGTCGATGACAACCAGCAGAACCTGGAGCTGTTGCAGGCCTACCTAGACGAGCTGGAGTGCCCGGTGGAGCTGTGTCGGGACGGGGTGGAGGCGCTCGCGGCGATCGAGGCGCGGACGCCGGACCTGATTCTGCTGGACATCATGATGCCGCGGATGAGCGGGTTCCAGCTCTGCGAGAAGCTGAAGGCGGACGCGAAGACGCGTGACATCCCGGTGATCATGGTGACGGCGCTCAACGAGGTGGGGGACGTGGAGCGTGCGGTGGACGCGGGGGCGGATGACTTCCTGACGAAGCCGGTGAACCGGCTCGAGCTGGTGATGCGCGTGCGATCGTTGTTGCGTGTGCGGCAGCTCAAGCTGCAGCTGGACCGCGCGATGAGCGAGGTGCGGCGTTTGGGTGGTCGCGAGGGGTAGGCTGCTCGGGATCGGGGAGGGCGCGGGCCGGGTCAGGGGCAGCCTGCGCCGAAGGCGGCGAGGAAGGCGACGACATCGGAGAAGTCGAAGGTCCCGAAGGGGGGCGCCAGGTCGGCGTCCTCGCTCATGGTGCTGAATGCGCCGAGGTACGCGACGACGTCGGAGAAGTCGAGGCTGCCGAAGGGCCCGGCAAGGTCGGCGGGGTTGCAGGGCTCGGGGCCGGCGCCGGGGAGGATGAAGTCGACGATCACGGGGCGGTGGTCGGAGGCGAGGTTGGAGGCGGACTGGGGGACGAGGGGGAAGGTGTCGAGGGGTGAGGGGAGGCTGGCGAGGGTGACGCCGGATCCGGAGGTTCGGAAGACGAAGGAGCGCCGGGCGGTGGCGATGGAGTCCTGGTAGACGATGTAGTCGAGCTTGGATGAGGACTGGGTGCTGGTTTCGCCGGAGATGGGGTGAGCGGCGGTGTCAGGGGTGGCGTCGGAGCCGTCGCGGTCGGTGCCGTCGGTTCCGCCGAACGTACCGGCCTGCCACATGGTGGTGGCGGGGAAGGAGTAGTTGGCCTGGTTGAAGTCGCCGCCCCAGATGACGGGGGTGTTGGGGTCGAGGACGTCGCCGGTGGTGGGGAGGATGACGGCGGCGTTGGGGTCGGAGATACCGGTTCCCATGCCGTTGTAGTAGGCGTCGATGAAGTAGGCGATGTTCTCGGTGGCTTCGACGCGTTGGTTGAAGCTGCTGGAGTCGGAGAAGGCCTTGAGGTGTGAGTTGCCGATGACGAGGTCGCCGGCGTAGGTCTGGTCGGGGAGATCGATCTCGGCGAACATGAAGCCGCGGATGCCGCCGTTGCCGCCGTCCTGGTAGGGGACGTTGGGGTCGTTGATGGTGAGGAAGTCGGTGTAGGTGGAGCGGGTGTCGGCGTTGATGTCGGCGAAGGGGTGGCGAGAGAGGATGACGTTGCGGTTGCAGCAGTCGCCGACGGCGTTGACGAAGACGTGGGGGAGGTCGTAGGTGGGATCGAAGAGCTGGACGTAGGTTTCGGCGCCGGAGGAACCGTAGAGGAAGTCATCGAACTGCGACTCAAGAACGGCGACGGAGTCGCCGTCGCCGCATTCCTGGAGGATGAGGACGTCGGGCTTGAGGGCGGCGACGGTACGAACGATGGGGTTCCACGGGGTGTAGCCGTCGGAGGGGGCGGTGTTGGTGGTGGCGATGCCGTTGAGGACGTTCCAGGTCATGACGCGGAGGTCGTTGGGGTGGGACTTGCCCCAGTCGCCGGCGTCGGGGTCCCACTGGGCGAGGGCGGGGCTCGCGAAGAGGGCGACGGCGGCGAGTGCGAGGGGTCGGGGGGTGGTCATGCGTGGCGTCCTGTTCCGTGCGGGCGGTGAGCGGATGGGGGTGGCGAGATTTTAGCGTTTCCGGGGGCAGGACAGAACTCCCGGGCGTGCAGAAGTTGTACGCGGGCGGGGGGTTGCAGTTCTGGAGAGGGCTGAAACGAAGCGCCGCCCCGGCGGGGGGGCCCCGGCCGCGGGGGGGTTTAGGGGCGATAAACCACGCGGGGGCGGTGGCTAGGGGTTTACGGGAGCCCGCGCCGCACGCCCCCACGCAGGCCAAGAACTAGGAGAACTAGAAAAACCCG
>JBITAG010000215.1:0-5199 GCA_044439985.1 Phycisphaerales bacterium JB059
ACCCGTCCTCGTCGGTGTAGTAGACGCCGTCGTCGTCATCCTCGTCGAAGCCGGCGTCGATCGAGTCGTAGGCTCGCCAGGCGAGGAGCGAACCGACACCGATCGGCGCGGCGCAGAGCGTCTGGGCGATGATCCCACCCAGACCGCCCCGCCCCGTCTTCGCGCCAAGCCAGCGTACCAACGCCCCCGTCAGCACGCCCCCGAGCACCAACGCGATCGCCCCGTCCGGGGGGGTCAGGTCGCCCAGCGCCCGGGCGAGGGCCAGGTACCCGACCAGCACGATCGCCACGAACGCCCACCCGCCCCGGGCCAGCGTGCCGACGCCGACGATCGCCGTCGCCACCCCCGCCGCGACGAGCATCCCCTGCAGTCCCCCCAGTTCGGGCACGCTCGGCGCCTGCCCGGACCAGTAGAGAAGCCCCATGAGCCCGCCCACGAGCAGCGCCCCCTGGGCCGCTTCCACGACCCCCCGCCGGGTCGGGAGGCACTCCTGGAGGAAGACCCCCAGCGGAGCGCCCGCGCCCCCGAGCAGGCTCCACCAGACCACGTCACCCGTGTTGAGCAGATGGGGGTGGAGGACCACCACGATCATCCACGCCGCCAGGGCGCCACCGACCGCTGCGCCGAGCAGCCCGAGGAGTCGCCACGGACTGGCCGCGTCCAGGAGCGCGACCGCCAGGGCCAGGGCCCCCAGCGCGAGGAACCGGTCCCCGACGTTCGAGGACCACAGCTCCGGGCCGATCGTGCCCGTCGCCCCCTGAATCGCCAGGAAGCCGAGGAACAGAAGCAGCGGCGCCCCCCATCGGAGGCGCCGCACGCCAGCGGGTGAATCCTCGCGCCCCTCCGGGCGGAGCAACCCCCAGAGCAGCAGCAGCCCCACCCCGACGATCAGCCCGGGGAGCAGGGCGCCCAAGAGCACGATTCGGAACAGATCGCTGCCCATCGTCCTGCGAGGTCCTTACTTCTGCTTGCCTTCCACGGCGACGATCACCGTCACGTCGTCCCCGAGGCCGCCCTCGAACCCCGTCATGCCGAAGGCCGAGCGGGAGATCGTGAACCGGGCCTCGAACGCGGCGATCGGGCCGTTGAAGTTGCCGGTGCCCAGGAACTCAAGCTCGGCGGTGATCGGGCGGGTTTCGTCCAGCAGGGTCAGCTCCCCGTCCATCTGGAACTTGCCGTTCTCTCCCTTGGAGATCGAGGTGCTCTTGAACGAGGTCTTGGGGTACTGCTTGGCGTTGAAGAAGTCCGCGCTCTTGAGGTGCGTGTCGCGCTTCCGGTTGCCGGTGTTGATCTTGACCGTGGAGATCTCGAAGTTGAACGAGCCGGACTCGGGCGTCGCCGGGTCGAAGGACCACTCCCCGTCGATGTCGTCGAAGCGACCGTAGAAGTTGCTCGTGCCCGCGTGCTGGATCTTGAACAGCACCGTCGAGTGCGCCCCGTCCACACCGTACACCGGGGCGTCCGCGGCCCGCTCGGTCGCCCGCTCCACCCTCTCGAGGGACCGCTCGACCTCGTCCCGGGTCTGCTCCGCGGCGTTCTTGATCTTGCCCAGCTGCGCGGCGCCCATGGAGGCGCTGACGGCGAGCACGGCGGCTCCCGTCGCGATGATGGCTCGGGTCTTCATGCCTGTCTCCTTCGTGTGCGTGGGGTTCGGTTCCTCGTGGGGCCCGGCGCGATCGCCGAAGGCCCACCGTGAATGCACGAACGTACGCCGGGTATTCCCGCCGCGTTCGTCGGCCCTCGCCCCTCGGGCGGGGCGGGGCCCAAAGAAGAAAGGGCGGGACCTGTTGAGGCCCCGCCCTTCAGTGTTAGGTGTCCGTCAATCGCGGTCGATTAACGGTACTGGTTGGTGGCTTCGGTCTCACGCACAGGCTCACCCTGCAGCTGATCCGAGGCCATCGAGACGCCGAAGCGGACCGACTCCTCACCAGTCGCCCGGACGGTGACCGTCCAGGTGGCACGCTGCTTCGCCTCGAGGCGGGGCAGCGGGGCGAAGGTCAGCGTGTTGCCACGGAGCGTGCCCGTGGTCGCGCCGGCCGAGCTCACGTACTCCTGGTTCCCAGGAATCGTGCAGATGATCCGCACGTTGGTATCCAGCGCGAAGCCCTGGTTGGTCGCCGTGATGGTGTAGGTGGTGGTCTCGCCGACCTGGATCGGGTCGGGGCTGTCGACCACCTCGAGGAGGATGGCCGGGATGCCCTTGAACTCGGTGCAGGCACGGGCGGTGACGGGCTCAGCACAGTACGCGCTGGCCGTCGCCGTGTTGCAGAACTCACCCGGCTGGGTCGCCGACATGGTGAGGGTCATGGTGCGAGAGGCGCCCGGGGCGAGTTCGCCCACGTTCCAGCTGACCGAGCCGCCGTTGGCCACGCCGCCGTCCGACGCGCGGACGAAGGAGGCGCCAGCCGGGAGCTGGTCACGGACGACCGTGTTGCGAGCAACGCCGTCACCCGAGTTGCGGACCGTGATCTCGTAGGTCGCCGGGGACGCGCTGCCGGAGAGGAAGCGGGTGCTCGGACCCGTCTTCGCGATCTCAAGGACCGGCTTGCGGACCACGGTGACGACCTCGTTGGAGGAGGCCGAGACCCCACCAGCGCCCGAAGCGGTGGCGGTGTTGACGTAGCGACCGGCGCCGGAGGCCTCGACGTTCATCGAGTACTTCTTGCTCTCGCCGGCGGCCAGGCTGCCCACGTTGAAGCGGACGTCCGTCGTGCCGTTCGCCGTCTGCAGGCCGTTGGGCAGCGAGTCGTTGACAACCACGTTGTCGATCGAGCCGGTACCCGTGTTGGTGACCTCGAAGACGTACTGGATCGTGTCACACGCGAGCACCTCGGCGGGGCCCGCCTTGGTGATCCGCAGCTCGGGCTGGACGACCGGGATCTGGGCGCACAGCTCGGAGTTGTAGGTCGCGGTGGCACAGGAGCCCACGGTGCCCTGAGCCGTCGCCGTCGCGTTGACGACGATGGTGCGGACCTCGCGGGGACCCATCTCGCCCAACGCCCAGGTCAGCATGCTGTTGCGCGAGCTGGTCTCGGGGGTGGAGGAGTTGAAACGCATGTTCGCGCCGAGCGTCTCCTGCACGACCACGTCCTGCAGGGCGATGTCGGTCAGGTTCGTGACGACGATCTGGTAATCGAAGGGCTGGTTGAGGCGAACCTCGCTCGGAACGCCCTTCTCGATCCCCAGGGCGCTGCTGCTGGGATCACCCGTGGGGTACGCCAGCCAGCTCCAGTTGTAACCGCCACCCCGCATGGACGGGAAGCCGGTGGTGCGCCGGGGCTTGGGCTTCGGAGCGGGCTCCGCCGCCGGGGACGGCGCGGGCTCGTTCTGCGCCGTCGCGGGCTCGTGCTGGGAGCTGGGCTCTTCCTGCTGGCTGCTGGAACAGCCGACGACCGTCATGGCAAGCAACGCCGCAGCACTTGCGGCGAACATTCGACGCGTTCTCATCTGTGCGTCTCCTCTCGGGACTTTGTTTACGATTGTCTTCTTGCGGTAGAACATACGAATAACGACGTGCCCCCCCGGTGGTCAGGCGCCGACAGCCCACCTCCGAAAGCACAAGGTGCACTGAGGAGAAACACCCCAGCATGCATAGCGTAGGCAAACTTGTCATCCGCCGGGTGCTCATTCTGGCCCGCCAGACGGTTTCTCAACCCGATTTCAAGGCCAAAAATGCGGGTCGGCTCTTAATCAGTTGTGGATAAAGAGGTTGCGCCGGCTAGGGCAATTTACTCCCATTCGATGGTCGCCGGCGGCTTTGACGAGATGTCATAGACCACCCGGTTCACCCCGCGCACCTCATTGATGATCCGATTCGAAATCCGGGCCAGCACGTCGTACGGAATCCGGGCCCAGTCCGCCGTCATGAAGTCCTGTGTCTCCACCGCCCGCAGCGCCACCACGCTCTCGTAGGTCCGCCCGTCCCCCATCACCCCCACCGAACGCACCGGCAGCAGGACCGCGAAGACCTGGCTCGTCCGCCGGTACAACTCCCCCGCCACGATCTCTTCGAGCAGGATCTCGTCGCACTCCCGCAGCAGGGCCAGCTTCTCCTCGGTGATCTCCCCCAGCACCCGCACTGCCAGGCCGGGTCCGGGGAAGGGGTGACGCCAGACGATGTGGTCGGGCACCCCGAGCACCTCGCCCAGCTTCCGGACCTCGTCCTTGAACAGTTCGCGCATCGGCTCGACCAGCTCGAACCCCAACTCCGCGGGCAGCCCGCCCACGTTGTGGTGGAGTTTGATGTTCGCCGCCGCCCCCGAGTACCCGTGCCCGGATTCGATCACGTCCGGGTAGAGGGTGCCCTGGGCGAGGAAGTGGGCGTCGGGCAGGTCCGAACTCGCGTCCTTGAACACGTCGATGAACGTTGACCCGATGCGTTTGCGCTTCTCCTGCGGGTCCTCGACCCCGCTCAGGGCCTCGAGAAACCGCTCCCGCGCGTCCGCCACCCGCAGGTCGATGTGGAAGTGATCCCGGAACGTGGTTTCCACGAGCCGGCGCTCGCCCTTCCGCAAGAGCCCGTTGTCCACGAACACGCAGGTGAGCTGGTCCCCGATCGCCTCGTGCAGGAGCACCGCGGTCACCGACGAATCCACCCCCCCCGAGAGCCCGCAGATCACCCGCTTGTCGCCGACCGTGGCCCGGATATCCGCCTTGGCCTGCTCCGCGAAGTCGCTCATCTTCCACGACCCGCTCGCGTCGCACACCTCATAAAGGAAGTTGCGCAGCACATCCACGCCGTGGGGGGTATGGGTGACCTCCGGGTGGAACTGCACCCCCACAAAGGGGGCCCCGCGCTCCGTCCGCGACATCACCGCCGCGTACGGGCAGGTCGGCGTCGAGGCGAGCTTCTCCAGGCCGGCGCCCTCGAAGTTGGTGATCTGGTCCCCGTGCGACATCCAGACGGTCGTGTGCTGGGGGATGCCGGTGAACAGGCCCCGGCTCTGCTCGATGTGGAGCGAGGCGCGTCCGAACTCCCGGTGGTCGGCCCGGGTGATGTCCGCCCCGAGCAGGCGGCAGGCCAGCTGCATCCCGTAGCAGATCCCGAGCACCGGCACGCCCAGGTCCAGCACGCCCGGGTCCATGGTGGGGGCGCCCTCCGCGTAGACGCTCGCCGGCCCTCCTGAGAGGATGATCCCCTTGGGGTTCATCGCGGCCAGCTCCTCCCGCGGGATGTCGGGGCGAACCAGGAGTGAGAAC
>JBITAG010000216.1:0-9127 GCA_044439985.1 Phycisphaerales bacterium JB059
GCCTGCTCATCGCTCACCCCCACCGCCTCGGCGAGGCGGAGCACCAGCAGCGCCGCCCGGTTCGACCGCGGGTAGCTGCGCAGGTACGCCTGCGCCGCCTTGTTCCGATCGGACTCCAGATCCGCCAGCCCCGCCTCCACGCCGACGTCGAGGGCCACGACGCGCATCCAGACCGCCTCGTCGCGCACGCGGTCGAACTCGGACTCGCTCAGCTTCTCCAGCTCGATCGCCGCGAGCGCAAACTCCCCGCTGTAGTACAGGCTGAGCCCGTGATTCAGCCGGCACTCATCGCGCTGGAGGGGATACCGCCCGGCGTCCGGAGCCGCGAGCGCCCGCGCAAACAGGCTCGCCGCCTCGGTGTAATCCGCTCGGGCGACCCGGTCATCGGTCGGACGCGTCGCGTCCCCCCCGACCCCCTTGTGCCGGTCACGGGCGCCCTGATACCGGCGGATGCCCTTGGCGTACTGGAAGATGAACCCGTCGTCCCCGATGGGCAGATCGTCGTACTTGGAGGCCAGATCGATCACGTGCTCGATCGAGCCGGCCCGGGCCATCCCCGCCAGCGCGATCCGCGCCAGCGAGGTCGCGTGCCGCCGATCCGAGGGCGCCAGCGCCTCGTCCCGCAACGCGTTGAGGGCGGTCACCGCGAGGAGCCTCGCTTCCCCGGACGACATCGATCGCCCACCCTCGGCGCGCCACTGCGCGACCAGATCCGTCAGCTCTCCCCACGCGGTCGCCCGCGCGAGGACCACGATCACCGCCGAACGCAACTGGTCAACCGCCTCGAGCGCGAACTCCTCCGCCTGGCTGAGTTCATCGATCCAACGCGTGGCCTCCGCGTGCCGGTCCTGGAGCGAGAGGCAGAGCGCCACCCCCACCGCGGCCCGCGAGACGTGCTCGTACTGCAGCAGCCGCTTGGGCAGCCGCTCAAAGGTCGGACGCTCGTCCATCGAATCGAGCAGGTACCCGAAATCGCGGATCGAGTCCGAGAGGACCGACCGGTCGTCCTCGAGCAACGCGCTGTAGTACCCCGCCCAACCCGCGTAATACCGGCTGAGCGACCGGACCCGCCGGGCATCCGCCAACGCCGCGCGCGCCGCGTCCCGCACCGTCTCGCTCGGCGCCCGCTCCCGTCGCTCCTGGAGCGCGATCTCACGCTCGGACGCCAGCGCCACCTCCAGCAGCGACTGCCTGACCTCGCGCAGCGACGCGATCGCCCCCGCGATCTCCTCCTCGCTCGCCAGCGCCACCCTCGACCGCTCCGCGACCCGCTCGCCCGCCAGGTAAAGCGTGATCGCCAGACTCAGGCGAAGCTCGGTCAGGTCGCTCTCCGGGATCGCCTCGAGCAACGCCCGACTGCGAGCCTCGATCACCGCGCGCTCCGCATCGTCCGACGCGCTCCCCAGCCGCCGGGTGTACAGCTCCCCCAGCCGCTCGGCGATCCGCGTCCGCTCATCCCCGGAGGCGCCCGCCATCCGCTCACGCAGCTGGGCGCCGAGCAGCTCGTCCGCCCCGAGCCCGTCGAGGTACTGCGACACCCGCTCGTCCGGGGACGAGTCCTGGCCCAGAGCGGGCGTGCTCAGCAGCGCAAACGCCAGCAGCAGTTCAATCAGACGACGGCACATAGCTCCTCTTCTCAAACCCCGCGTCATAGGCCGCCTGCATGGCGCTCGCCGCGGCCCCCACCGGGACCTCCCCCGAGACCTTCACCGCGACCCCCGCCTCCCGGGGCAACTGCGAGAGCACGCCGGTCAGCTCCTGCACGCTCGTCGTCACCCGCTGACCGACCCGGTACACCACCGCCTCGCCCTGAAGCTCCACGCTGACCACCTGCGGCTGGAGATCGTTCACCTGCGCACTGCCCCCCTCGGTCTGCAACGCCGAGTCGAGGCGTCCCTCCTCGGGCGCAAAGCTCGACGTCACGAGAAAGAAGATCAACAGCAGAAAGACCACGTCGATCATGCTCGTCATCGGCAACGCGCCCAGACGGCCGCTCCGGGCCCGCTCACTCCGGGGTGTCAGGATCACGGCGTCCCTCCCGCCGGCGCCTCGTCGATCGTCCCAATGCTCCACCGACGCACGCCCAACTGCGCCAACCGGTTCATGAGACGATTCAGGTGCGCCGCCCGGCACGCGCGGTCCGGACGCACCCGGACCGCGACCAGCTCCGCGTCACCCGCCCGCCTGATCTCCGACTCGACCATGAACGCCACGCCCTCCAGCGTCATCGGCTCACGCTCGACCAGGATCGCTCCCGTCTCCGTCAGGTCGATCACCAGACTCGACTTCTCCGTCTCGGCCTCCTGCCCCGCCTCACGAGGCAGGTCGATCTCCGTGCGCGCCAGCTCGCCAAACTGCGAGGTGAACATGAAAAAGATGATCAGCTGCAGCACCACATCGATCATCGGCGTGAGATCGAACGCGCGGATCCGGTCCTCCTGCGGTCTCGTCAGCCTCACGACGCGGGCGCTCCCGCCGGCTGCGCGGTCGGCGCGGGGCTCGGGACCGGACGCGCCGGCGCCCCCCCGCCGGCGGGCGACGCCCCGGACTCCAGGTACGCCGCCAGGTCCTCGATCGTCTCCCCGACCTCGCTGGTGAGCGTGTCGATCCGGTTGCGCAGGAAGGTGAACGCCGCGGTGCACGGGATCGCCACGATCAGGCCCAGCACCGTCGTCACGAGCGCCTGCGAGATGCTCCCGCCCAGCTGGTCGGGGCGGGCCGGCCCCTCGCTCAGCGCGATCGTGTCGAACGCGCTGACCATCCCCACCACCGTCCCCAGAAGCCCCAGCATCGGCGCCACCGAGGCCACCAGCCCGATCCCGTCCGTCATCCGGTACAGCCGCGCCACCTGCGCCTGCCCCACCTCCTCGAGCGCCCCCTTCAGCTCCAGGAAGCCGAACGGCGAGCGCGAGCACCGGATCAGGGCCGAGCCGAGCACGCGCGTCAGGAACGAGTCGTTCTCCGCGTCCGTGCAGTACTCGATCGCCGCCCCCACCTGGTTCGCCCGGAGCAGCTCGTGCAACCGCTCCACCGACTCGGGCGGCGCCAGCCGGCTCTGACGCAGGCGGAGCGTCTGCGCCACGATCATCCCCACCGCCGCGAACGAGAGCAGGATGATGATCAGCCCGACCTCCCGCCCCGCGGCGATGTACTCGAGCAGCGACTTGGACGCGGCGCCCCCGTCGGTCTGCGCCAGGGTCAAAACGGATTCTGTCAGGGCGAGTGTCATGTCCGAGGCGTTCCTGCCTTCGCCGGCGCAGCGCCGGCGTGGTCTTCTGATCGTGAGGCCGAGCCCCCCGCCGACACTCCCGCCGGCGCCGGAGCGCCGATCTCATCGAGCCCGGCGCCCTCGCTCCGCGGGAACCGCTCGAGCAGCTCACGCCGCAGCAGCTCCGCCTCTCCGGACGAGCCGATCGCCCGGAGCGTCATCACCGACTCGGCCAGCGCGAGCGAAGCCAGCCCGGGCGCCTCCGGGGCGAGGCGAGCCGGGAGATGAAGCAGCTGAATCACCCCGCGCCGGCGCGTCTCCGGGTCCGATTCCCGCACGAGCGAACGCCCGAGCCCGGCGCGCACCCACGCCTCCTTCCAGCCCGGCATCCGCTGGTTGAGGCGATCGCGCAACGCCGCGCGGGAGGCGATGCGCTGCTCTTCCGCGCCCACCCGCGCCAGGACAATCTCCAGCACGAGCGAGACGCCATCTTCTTCCAGCACCTCCCGGTCCGTCGCGTTGATCGCGTCCCCGATCGCCGCCCGTCGGGCCGCCCCCTCGCCCGGAGAAAGCTCGAACCGGGCGCTCTCCTGGTAGAGCACCCCGAGCAGCTGGGTCCGCCCGGTCGCGTCCGCGTCGACGCCCTCGTCCAGCGCGGAACTCGCCATCCGGTGAGCCTCGTCTCCCCGAAGCCAGACCGGCGCCAGATCCGCGACCAACCCCGTTTCCGGATCGATCTGCCCCGCCCCCTCCGTCGCCGAACCGCGCCCCGCCGGCCACCCCTCGCTGACCAGCGCGCTCAGCCACGCCGCCACCGCCGCCCCACGCGCCCCGCGCGCCAGTCGGCACGTGAGCAAGCCGCGGCTGACGAACGACGACGTCGGGCCCCGCGTCCACGCCAGCGACTCGAACAGCTCCTCGAGCACCGGCTCGGCGTTGACCCAGTCCTCCCGCTCGAGCCGGACGCCCGCGCGCCAGACCGCCCGGGCCTCCTCGCGGATGCGTTCAAACGCCCCGGCACGCTCGCCGACCACCTCACGGACCTCGTCCCAGCCGAGCACCGCGCTCACGCCGTCCCCCGTCACCACCTGCACGCCCTGAAGGTCCATCCCCGTGACCGTCCCGCGCGGGGGCTCCCGCCCCCCCCACATGACCAGCGCCTCCGACGCCGGCTGCGCCGCGCTTGACACGCCCACCAACCCGGGCAAGCACGCCATCGAGAACACGCACACTCGTCTCACGGCTGCGTCCCCCGCACCCGCGCAAAGCTGCCCCCGGAATCGGATGCGATCTTCCGCATCATCCGCTCGACCTCTTCCCGAACCGTCGAGTTGGCGAAGTCCCCGAACATGATGCAGTGGATCGGGATCATCTCCCGGTCATTCATCCGCGCGATGTCCTCCGGCACGCTGTGCAAAAACCGCCCGTCGGTCATGAAGTAGATCGCGTCCGGCGGTGGACGCAGCGCGAAGACCTGGTCGAACCCCGTGATCGGACGCGTCCCCCCATCGGGGTAGACGCGGTACAGCTCCCGTCGCGCCCAGAGCTTCTTCCGTGCCGTCGCGTCCGTCCACATCCGCCTCGAACCAAGGGGCGTCGCCCGGTCCGAGTAGAAGACCACGAAGAACTCCGCGCTCTCCAGCAGGGCGTCGATCGAACGATCCAGCTCCCGCTGCGTCAGCTCCATCCGGGTCCGCCCGCTCGGCGTGTCCCCGTTCATCGAGGCCGAACGGTCCACGATGTACGCGAACCGACGCCCCTGCGCCTCGAGCCCGAAGAAGCTCGCCCCGCCCCCGGCGCCCGCCCCGCCCGATCCGCTCGAGGCCGCGTTGAAACTCGTCGAGTCCGAGACCTCCCCCGACCCGAGCGCGCTCTCCAGCTCCGTCAGCTCAGGCGTCATCGCCTCCATCGCCACCGAGTCGCTCATCAACTCCATGAGCGACTCCTCCGAGGCCGAGTCCTCCGGCGCGGGGGGCGTCTCGACCTGGATCTCCGATTCCTGAATTGTCGCCAGCTCCACGCTGGTCATCACCGCGAAGTCCACCTCGCCCGGGGGCGCCCCCCCCGCGTCCGGTGTCTTGAAGTTCACCGTCACCACCGCCGCGATCAGCCAGAGGATCAGGTGGACCAGCAGCGAGACCCCGATCCCCGCGATCGTCGCCCGTCGCAGCAACCGCCAGAGCACGTCCCGCCCGGGAGGCGGATCACCGCCCTCAACCGCGGGAATCTCCCATCCGGTGTCCCGTCGGGGCGGTCCTGGCGCGGTTTGCGTCTCCAACTGGCTCACACCATCATCGTACAAACAGGTGGTCCCCCGGTGTTTGAGCGCGTCTCTCACGCCCGCGGGCCCCCGCTCGGCGTTCGGTCGGACGCGACAAGGGGGCGTGGGGAGAGCCGCCGGCGTTCCGGGCGGGCGACTCGCGTCCCCCTCCATTCGCACCCGCCCGGGACTGGTTCGGGATGTTCCGTCACATCCCTCCGGCTTGACGATGCCCTCGGGTCCCCGTTGAATGCTCGGCTCGGGGGCCTTTCGCTCTCAGGCCGGAGACCCGACCCATGACGAGCCAGCCAGCCACCATGCCCGCCCAGCAACCCGCCACGCCCTGGAAGCCCGGACAGCCCCCCTCGCGGGTCCTGCTCAAGCTCTCCGGGGAGGCCTTCTGCGCCCCGGGCGGGTTCGGCATCGAGCCCGACGAGCTGACCCTCATCGCCGACGAGATCCGCGCCGCCACCCACGCCGGCGCCCAGATCGCCGTCGTCGTGGGCGGCGGCAACATCATCCGGGGCGCCGAGCTGGCCCGCACCGACGGCTTTCAGCAGGCCACCGCGGACTACATGGGCATGCTCGGCACCGTCATCAACGCCCTGGCCCTGCGCGAACGCCTGCAGGCGATCGGGGTGGACTCCCGCGTCCAGTCCGCCATCGAGATCCCGGCCGTTGCCGAGCCCTTCATCCGCGGGCGGGCCCTGCGTCACCTCGAGAAGGGCCGGGTGGTGATCCTCGCCGCGGGCACCGGCAACCCCTTCTTCACCACCGACACCTGCGCCGCGCTCCGGGCGACGGAACTCGACTGCGACATCCTCCTCAAGGCGACCACGGTGGACGGGGTCTACGACGCCGACCCGAAGACCAACCCGGGCGCCACCCGGTTCGAGCGACTCACCTTCGCCGAGGCGCTCAACCGACGCCTGGCGGTGATGGACATGACCGCGCTGGCCATGTGCCAGGAGAACCACATCCCGGTCCTCGTCTTCGACTTCAAGCAGCCCGGCGCCATCCGCTCCGTCATCGAGGGCCAGCCCATCGGCACCCTCCTCACCTGCGATGATCCCGCCTGATCGACCGGGCGACGCGTATCATCTTTCTCCACCGAACTTCAGGGGATCACGATGAGCAACAATCCGGACAGCATCCTCCTCGAGGCCGAGGAGCACATGAGCAAGGCCATCGACTACCTCAAGAGCGAGATGCGGGGCATCCGAACCGGACGCGCCTCCACCGCCCTGGTCGATTACATCAAGGTGGATTACTACGGCTCGGCCACCGACCTCAAGGCCCTCGCCGCCATCTCCATCCCCGAGCCCACCCAGATCCTCATCAAGCCCTTCGACAACTCCGCCCTCAGCGCCATCCGGACCGCCATCGAAACCTCCGACCTCGGCCTCAACCCCAACGTCGAGGACAAGGCCATCCGCATCAACGTCCCCTCCCTCTCCCAGGACCGACGCAAGACCCTCGTCGCCCAGGCCAAGAAGCACGGGGAGGAGCAGAAGGTCGTCATCCGCAACACCCGGCGTGAGGCGAACAAGCACGCCGACGCCCTCGCCAAGCAGGACGGGCAGCACTACTCCGAGGACGAGATCAAGACCCTCAAGGAGGAGATCCAGGAACTCGTCAAGAAGTACGAGGGCCAGATCGACGAGATCATCGACGCCAAGAGCAAGGAGATCCTCGAGGTCTGACCCCGCGCCCCCCGCTCAGGCGTACCCGAGGTCCTCCAGGTCCTCCTCGTCCAGCCCCATCTCGTGCCCGACCTCGTGCAGGATCGTGATCCGGATCTGCTCCCGGACCTCCTCCGGGTGTGCCCACCCACCCGCCTCGCGCACGATCCCCCGCCGGTAGATGTGGATCTGGCTCGGCAGCACCCCGTCCATCTCCACGCTCCGCTCCGTGATCGCCACGCCCGTGTGCAGCCCGCACAGGCTCGCCCGATCCTCCTCGTTCGACGGATCAAGCCCGAACTCCCGCAGCACGCCCGGCGCCGGCTCGTCGTCCACGAGCAGGGGCGCCTCATCGAAGACCGCCACCACCCGCTCGGGTAGATCCGCGATCACCTCGTCCACCAACGCGTCGAACGCCGCACGCTCCTCGTCGGTCACGACCGCCTCCTCGGCTTCTCGTCCAGGATGTCGGCGATCCCCACGCCCGGCGCCTCCAGCGTCGGACGCAGGCGCACGCAGTCGATCACGATCCCCGCCAGCCCCAGCGTCACCAGCACCGAACCGACCGCCACCAGCACCATCTCCATCGAGGTCAGCGCCTGGCTCACCGGGCCACGCACCCCCGAGCCGAGCAGGTGCAGCACGTCCCCCGACGCGCTGATCGCCACCGCCCCCAGCAACGCCAGCAGCGACTGCCGATCGACCTTCCCCGTGCGCACCACCACCGAGCGCATCGCCAGCCCCCGCGCCACCGGGCGGAGCCCCAGGATCACAACGCCCAGCGTCAGGGCGATGCCCAGACGCGTCAGCACCCGCTCCCGGCTCGCGCCCGCGCCCCCGAAGACCGGCAGGACCACCCCCGCGTCCACGTGGATGTAGAGACGCCAGAGCAGCCACGCCAGCGGCCCGTACGCGATCACCCCCACCATCGCCCGCACCCGCGCCGAGACGGAGAGCCCCGCGTGCGGACGCAGCAGCACCGTCGCCCCCACGCCCGAGAGCAGCGTCATCCCCACCACGAAGACCGGCATCCACGACGGGCTCCACGCCACCTTCAGCCACGACAGGCTCAGCTCGCTCAGCCGGATCACCCACGCCCCGAGCGCCGCGAGCAACGCCGCCACCGACCAGAGCACCATCCCCCACCCCGTCCGACGGGGGTGACGCAGCGGCTTGAACTCGCTCGCCTTCGGATCGACCAACGCCAGGATCGTCGCCCGGACCGGGGCGTCACACTCCGGGCAGTGCTCCCGGATCGAGAGCCCCCGCAGGTTGTACCCGCAACGCACGCAGGGAAGATCCCCCGTCAGCTCCGACGCGAGAACACTCACCCACGACTGCGTCGAAGGCTCCCCCACGCTGTGCTGACCCGGCTCCGATTCCACGCGTGTCCTCACCCGGGCGGACCCACCCGGGACCGCCCATGCTACCCGAAGACGCCACTCCATCGGTCGACCGGCCCGCTCCGTATACTCAATCTCGGCGCTCGATCCTCGCAACCCTCGCCGACCCGCAACGTATCGCCCGCAGCAGGGACGCCATGCAAGAACTCATCGAACGCCTCCGATCCAACATCACCAAGGTCTACCTGGGCAATCCCGAAGCGGTCGATCGCCTGATCTGCTGCCTCCTCGCCCGCGGACACGCGCTCATCGAGGACGTCCCCGGCGTCGGCAAGACCGTCCTCGCCTCCGCCATCGCCAAGTCCATCGACTGCCAGTTCACACGCGTCCAGCTCACCCCCCACATGCTCCCCGCGGACCTCCTGGGCGTCACCATCTACGACCGCCAGTCCGGGCGCTTCGAGTTCAAACGCGGCCCCGTCTTCACCAACATCCTCCTCGCCGATGAGGTCAACCGCGCCACCCCGCGCACCCAGACCGCCCTGCTCGAAGCGATGAACGAGGCGAGCGTCTCCATCGACGGGCAGGTCCACCGCCTCGGCCCCCCCTTCATGGTTCTGGCCACCCAAAACCC
>JBITAG010000217.1:0-10787 GCA_044439985.1 Phycisphaerales bacterium JB059
CAACGGCATCCTGTGCATGAAGGGATCGCGCGAGAGCCGGCCCGGGGGGACGCTCCGGCGGCTTGGGGTGATCCAGCACGGGCTGGTCGGGTGGCAGTTCCTGCTCGGCTGGGCCGCGTTGGGCATGGCGCCCCCGAGCAAGGCGGACCGCCCGATCCCGAGCGCCGAAGAGCTGGCCTCCGCGCCCCCGATCAACGCGATGGAGGCGATCATGACCACCACCCACCAGGCGAGCGGGGCGTTGGTCTTCGCCGCGGTGATGCTCGGCGTGGTCTGGTCCCGGAGGCTCTCGCCCCCCTCGGACGGGGCCTGATCGGGCTGATCACGGAAAACCACTGGAACTGGGGGAGCGGGGCGATCGGACCGATAGTCTGGGGCGGCGCCGCGCATATGTCCGAACGGAGGGCAATCGACGCGGCACGCGGGCGTTGAGCGTCCGAAGCACACCAGGAGGATGGCGACCATGGCCACCCGCATCGGTGCGCGGCCGAAGCCCGACACGGGCGAAGCCCCGCCCACCCACCTCAAGGCGATGGACAAGCGTCGGTTCGGGTACGCCCACGCTCGTCACCTGCTCTGGCGGGCCGGGTTCGGGGGGACGCCCTCCCAGATCCAGACCCTGGCGTCGTGGGGGGTGGACAAGGCGGTCGATCACCTGCTCGATTTCGAGCAGGTCCCGTACGAGACGCCGTCCCCCGACCGGTTCGACCCGGACATCATGCGCCCGCTGTCCGAGGAGGACCGCCAGCGCCTCCGGAACGCGCAGCGCTCGCAGGACGAGAACACGCTGGCGCAGTACCGGCTGCGTCGCCAGCAGGCGCAGCGCCGCGATCGCCAGCAGATCGTCGAGATGCAGCGGTGGTGGCTCAAGCGGATGATCGAGACGCCCCGCCCGTTCGAGGAGAAGATGACGCTCTTCTGGCACGGGCGCCTGCCGACCGGGTACCGGACGATCGAGAACTCGTACCACATGTACCTGCAGAACCAGATGTTCCGCGCGCACGGCGCCGGGAACTTCGGGGCGATCCTAACCGCGATCGTGCACGACCCGGCGATGCTCAAGTACCTGGACAACGACGAGTCGTCGAAACGCCGCCCGAACGAGAACCTGGCGCGGGAGCTGATGGAGCTGTTCAGCCTCGGCGTGGGGGCGTACACCGAGCGTGACATCAAGGAGGGCGCCCGCGCGCTGACGGGGTACACCTTCCGCGACGACGAGTTCTACTTCGATCGCAGGAACCATGACACCGGAACCAAGCTGATCCTCGGCGTGCGCGGCGCGCACGACGGGGAGAGCTTCGTGCGGGCGATCCTCGCGCAGAAAGCGTGCTCTCACTACCTCGCATCGAACCTGTACCGGTTCTTCGTTCGGCACATCCCGACCGACCCGCGACAGCAGGACGAGGACACGCAGAAGATCGTCTCGCGCATCGCCTCGTCCCTGCGCCGGTGGGATTACGAGATCCGCCCGGTGCTTCGGGAGCTGTTCACCAGCGAGCACTTCTACCACCCGAGGATCGTGGGTGAGCAGATCAAGAGCCCTGTGGAGCTGGTGGTGGGCGCGGTCCGTTCGCTCAACACCCCGGCGCGTGACCTGGGCGTGCTCAACGACGCCCTCGACCTCATGGGGCAACGCCTCTTCTTCCCCCCGAGCGTGAAGGGGTGGGACGGGGGGCGGGCCTGGATCAACACCTCGACCATGTTCGTGCGCCAGAACATTCTCGCCTTCCTGCTCACCGGCAAGAAGCCGGTCGGGTACGACGCGATGGCCGAGCACGAGAGTTTCGACCCGATGCCGCTGCTGAGCACCCTCGAGGCCGGCGACCCCGGATCGACCAACGACGCCCGCAAGGTGGTGGACTACCTGCTCCGTCTCACGCTGGGGGACACGCCGGCGAGCGCCCGCGAGGTGCTCACCGAGTTCATCGAGAGCCACGGCGGCGTTCGGAAGGACGTGGTCACGGGCGCGCTGCTGCTGATCACGGCGATGCCGGAGTACCAGCTCTGCTGACGGGGCAACCGGCACGAGGTAACGGGCCAGGGGCCTGAGGAATCACCCATGACGCTGCACAACGATCCGTCATCCGCCAACGCGTACACGCGACGCGAGTTCCTCCATTCGGGGCTGACCATGGCCAGCGCGGCGATCGCGGTCCCCCACTTCCTCCAACGCTCGGCGCTCGCCCTGCCCAGCGCGGCGCCGGGACTCAGCTCGATCCCGGGCGTGAACGAGGACCGCGTGCTCGTGGTCTGCCAGCTCGGCGGAGGAAACGACGGGCTCAACACGGTGATCCCCTTCCGCCAGGACGCCTACTACCGGGCCCGCCCGGGGATCGCCCTGCGGGGCGAGGGCGAGCTGCTCCTACTCTCCAAGATCGGCTCCTACGGATCAGAGGGACTGGCGCTCCAGCGCGCCATGGCGGGGGTCAATTCGCTCTATGACGACGGCCTGTGCACCGTCGTCCAGGGCGTCGGGTACCCCAACCCCAACCGCTCGCATTTCAAGTCCATGGACATCTGGCAGACCGGGGACACCTCCGGCACCGGGGACGGCTGGCTGGGTCGGTACATCGACAGCGAGTGCTGCGGGTATGGCAAGGGGGAAAGCGGACGGGACGACGGCTCCGTGCAGGATTCGATCGATCCACCCATCGCCATCGGGCGGACGGCGCCCCTCGCCCTGGAGGGCGGGCGCGTCAAGCCCGTGGCCTTCGAGACCGCGGACCTGTTCCGCTGGATGGGCGAGGACGTGCACGACGCGCTGGTCGATCCGTACGAGAAGCTCGCGCAGCAGGGTGTTGCGCCCGGAACCGACCCGCACTCGAACGCGGCCTTCCTGATGCGCACCACCCTCGACGCGCAGGTCTCAAGCGACCAGATCCGCCAGGCGGTGTCGCGCCAGCCTCTCGTGCGCTACCCGGGGAGCAACCTCGGTCGCCAGTTGCAGATGGTCGGCTCGATGATCCGCTCGGGGCTGCGCACTCGGGTCTACTACGTCACGCACGGCGGGTTCGACACCCACTCGGGCCAGGGGGGCGCCAACGGGCGCCACGCCCAGCTCCTCTCCCAGTTCGCCGACGCCGCCAAGGCCTTCTACGACGACCTCAAGGCCCAGGGCAACGACGGGCGCGTGCTGACCATGTGCTTCAGCGAGTTCGGTCGGCGCGTGAGCCAGAACGCCTCGGGCGGGACGGACCACGGCACCGCGGCGCCCATGTTCCTCCTCGGGCCGATGGTCAACGCGGGCGTGATCGGACGCCACCCCTCCCTGACCGATCTGGACCAGGGCGATCTGAAGTTCCAGATCGACTTCCGCTCGGTGTACCGCGACGTGCTCGACAACTGGATGGGCGCGAAGGACCCGGACGCGATCCTGGAGGGGCGGTTCAAGACGACGAGGGTGGTGAAGGGGTAGCGTCAACAAGCTCACGCGACGCTCGGGAGTCGGCGGCGCAGGTGGACCGGCCCCGCCGAGACACCGAAGACCCATCCTCCGACCATCGCCTCGCGGACGTGGCGCACGCTCGTCGCGTCGCGAGATCCCGGGAACTTGGGGAAGGCCCACCGCATTGCGTGTGAACGCGGACGCGTCGGACGTGGACTACGGGTTCGGGTCGGCGTCGTCGCCGCTCCTTTCGTCGCTGAACATCTCCCCCACCGCGTTGGCGCCCCCGGTGTCCCCGGCGCCGGCGCCCACGCCGGGCTCGTCCATCGCGGGACCGGCCCGGAAGGAGTAGAAGATCCAGCCGACGATCAGGGCCAGGACCCCGATCGGCGCGACCAGCCAGAGGGTGAGCAGCAGGTTCTGTTTGGTGCGCCGACCCATCGGGAGAGTCTAGCGCGACCCGAAAACGAAACCGAGCCGGGTGCGTTGGCACGCCGGCTCGGTCCTACCCATTGGCGGTGTGCTGGGGCGGGGCGTCAGCTCGCCGCGGCGGCGAAGTACTCACCCACCTTGTCCCAGTTGATGACGTTGAAGAAGGCCTCGATGTAGTCCGGACGCTTGTTCTGGTAGTTGAGGTAGTACGCGTGCTCCCAGACGTCGAGGCCCAGAATCGGGCGACCCTCGATGCCCGCGATCGCCTTGCCCATGATGGGGTTGTCCTGGTTGGCGGTGGAGCCGACCTTGAGCGTGCCGCTCGGATCCACGTAGAGCCAGGCCCAGCCGGAGCCGAAGCGGGTGGCGGCGGCGTCGGAGAAGGCCTTCTTGAAGCCGTCGAAGGAGCCGAAGGCGTTGTTGATCGCCTCGGCGAGCGGGCCGGAGGGCTGGCCCCCACCGTTCGGGGACATGACCTCCCAGAAGATGGAGTGGTTGGCGTGCCCACCGATGTTGTTGCGGGCAGCGGTCCGGCGGCTCTCATCGAGTTCGCCGAGCCGGGCACAGGCCTGGAAGGGGCAGTCCACCCCGGCGAGGCTGGTTCCCTCAACGGCGTTGTTCGCCTTGGCGACGTAGCCGGCGTGGTGCTTGTCGTGGTGAATTTCCATCGTGCGCGCATCGATGTGCGGCTCGAGGGCGTCGAAGGGGTACGGCAGATCGGGGAGTTCGAAGGGCATGAGGCTCTCCTTCCGGATAAATCCCGAACAACTTTGACACAAAAAGCCGATACGACACATCGGGCAGGCGGTTGCGGAGCCCATGTCGTTTCGGCTATACTCTCGGCCCGGCCGATCGAGCGGCACGAAGACCAGTGGTCGAACGTCCGAGAATAGGCGTCACCCGGTAGTGGGTCAACCACCCCAGACGCTCGAAGGCCAATCGTCGGGCAGGCAGGACGCCCATGCCCCAGCAACCGATGACGGATCCGAAGTCTTCTCTCCTTCGAACCACTCTAAATAAATCCGGAACCTGGTGAGTTCTGGATGGAAGAAGATGAAGGTGAGATCGCCAGGACGGCTGGGATCGTGCTGTAGTGGCGTGGATCGCGGGATCCGCCCGACCTAAAAGCGTCTGATCCGCGAGCGGGGTCAGGCAACCCGGCCGGGGCGTCCAGAGAGGGGCCCGGGCGGGAATCGGGCATCCATCCCGGGGCATCCACGGCGAAGACACGTCCAAGTGCTGAGAGGTTTGGCACGCGATCACCGGCGGGCTCGGGAGGCCCGACGGACAGGACCAACTCCCCCCCTGACGGAAAGAAGGGGGGAGAAATCAGGAACGAATCGTTCGGGGCCGCACTCCACGAGCCCGACGGACGTATGGACACGAGATCGGTCGTCGCCAGCGGGAGGCTCGGCGAGGGACCGGGAAGGAATGAAGGACTCTTGATGACGCAGCAAGGACCACAGAAGGCTCCGAGCCCCCTCGAGCAGGTTCGCCGCCGACACCGGGTCGGGGTGACCCGGACGGCGAGCACCCGCTCGTCGAGGACGCCTCGCCGGCGTCTGTCGCAGGAAGACGAGCGTCTGCTCACGCAGATCCTCGCCAAGGAGCAGGATTTCATCGACTCGGAGGTCTTCCGCGAGGAGGGCGCCGAGAAGAGCATCTACGACGAGGCGCCGGATGTCGCCAAGCCGGACACCACCTGGTACCACCCGGTGATGGACGACATCACGTCGGCCCGGTCGCGGACGGTCAAGAGCACCCAGCAGGTGATCCTGACCGGCGCCGAGGAGCGGGTGCTGTTCTACCAGTTCAACTACGCCCGTTTCCGGGTCTGGAAGCTGCAGCAGGAGGTCTGGGCGAGCCCGGCGAAGAAGCCGACGCCCGAGCAGGCCGAGAAGCTCCTCTGGTGGCACCGCAAGGCGGACAGGATCCGGGAGCAGATCGCCGAGACGAACCTGGCCCTGGTGCTGGCGATGGCCAAGCGCACGCGGATGAGCGAGGTGGACTTCGCGGACCTGGTGTCCGAGGGGAACATGGCGCTGCTCCGGGCGGTGGACAAGTTCGACGCCGGTCGCGGGTTCAAGTTCTCGACGTACGCCTGCCGGGCGATTCTCAAGGCGTTCAGCCGCCCGGGGATGAAGCTCAGCAAGTACCGCCAGCGGTTCCCGACCGACTTCGATCCGAAGCTGGAGAAGTCGGATTATCTGGAGACCAAGCGGGCGGGGTTCGAGAAGGACGCCGCGGACGAGGTCCGTCGCATTGTGATGGACAACAGCGCCGAGCTGACCAGCGTCGAGCGGACGGTGATCGAGCATCGGTTCGGTCTGGAGAGCGACACGGGCGAGAAGCCGATGACGCTCGAGCAGGTCGGGCAGATCATCGGGGTGACCAAGGAGCGTGTGCGTCAGATCCAGAACAAGGCGATGGAGAAGATCCGCACGCAGCTGGAGGTCAACTTCCTCGGGACGCGAGAGCCCGAGGAGGCCCAGGAGGGCGCCGAAGTCGGCGCCCGCTAGACCGGCGGGGCGACGCCCCACCTTGACACCCGATCGGGCGTCGACCACATGAGATCTGGCACGGGCTCGCCTCCGGGCGGGCCCGTGTTCTGTGGGGGCCCGCCCGGGCAACCCCGGCGGTCGGGGTGCGAATCGGAGGATTCGCACGTCCCGGGTGCTGAGATGACCCGGCGGTGCGAATAGGATGTCTGACCCGCCCCGCGGGTTTCGAGAGAGCATGAATGGCCGGGACGCCCCCGAGCGGCCCGCACGGGAGGACGCCCCAGCGATGACCGTCTCATCTGACGCAAGCCTCGACGACACCCACACCGGGCACGTCAACCTGGACGTGAGTGCGGTGGAGAAACACGACCCGCACGCGACACGCTGGGGCGACTTCCTGAAGGCGACGATCAAGTTCGAAGCCTCCGACCTCATCATGAAGTCGGAGCAGCCGCCGAAGATCCGCCTCAAGGGTCAGCTCAAGGCGCTCGACGTGCCCCCGGTCACCGGCGAAGAGTTTCTCAACATCGCGAAGCACATCCTCACCGAGGAGCAGCTCGCCGACCTGCACAAGTACGGCTCGGTGGACTTCGCGTACAACTACTCCGAGAAGAACCGCTTCCGCGTCAACCTGTTCCAGGCCCGCGGCAAGCTCTCGGTGGCGGCCCGGAACATCACCAGCAACATCCTCCCCTTCGAGGGACTCCACCTCCCCCCGATCATGTCCGACATCGCGATGCAGCCGCAGGGCATCGTGCTGCTCTGCGGCGTGACGGGCTCGGGCAAGTCCACCACGATCGCCTCGATGCTCGATTACGTCAACGCGCGCAAGAACGTGCACATCGTGACGATCGAGGACCCGATCGAGTACATCTTCGAGGACAAGAAGGCGACGATCAACCAGCGTGAGATCGGCATCGACTGCCTGGACTTCAAGATCGCCCTCCGCGCCCTGGTCCGCGAGAACCCCGACATCGTGCTCGTGGGCGAGATGCGTGACCAGGAGACGTTCGAGGCGGCGCTGCACGCGGCCGAGACCGGCCACCTCGTCTACGGAACCATCCACGCCTCGAGCACAACGCAGACCTTCAGCCGCATCTACGGCCTCTTCCCGCAGGAGGAGGTCGAGCAGGTCCGCAAGATCCTCGGCTATCAGATGCGGGCCTTCGTCTACCAGAAGCTGCTCCCGACCCTGCACGAGAACATCCACCGCATCCCGGCGCTCGAGATCCTCATCGGGAACGCGGTCGTGCGGAAGTACGTGCTCGACGGGCGCGAGGGTGACCTCCGGGAGGTGCTCAACTCGATCGAGGCCCGCCAGGTGGGCATGATCGACTTCAACGACTCGCTCGTGCGGCTCGTGGAGGAGGAGTACATCCACATGCGGGTGGCCCAGGAGAACTCGCCCAACGTCGATGACCTGATGATGAAACTCAAGAAGCTCAAGTAAGCTGAGCCTCTCTCCCGCCCTCACCCCCCACCAGGAAGATCACCCGGTGAGCATTCTCTCTGAACCCATGATCATGACCATCAGCCCCGCGCCCGGCGCCGGGCTGCTCACGCTGGGCGACGGCGCCCTCCAGCTCGTCTCGTGGTGGAAGGCGTTGATCCTTTTCGCCCCGTTCGTCGGCTGGGCGTGGCTGGTCGCCAACGTCTTCGACAAGCACGCCGCCCGGTTCTTTCTCGGGCGTGAGCGATGGAACGCGATCCACCTCATCGCGGGCCTCCTCGCCCTGGGCGCCGGCTTTCTGATGCCGGTGCCCGGGATCGGGGGCTTCCTCGCGGGCTTTCTGGCGGTCCTGGTGATCCTGGGGCTCGACATCGGGCTCTTCGTGGCGATCACGAACCGGGACGAGCGCGTTCCCGAGAAGCACCGGCTGAGCCTCGACTTCTCCAGCTTCGCCGAGGCGCGGGAGGCCCGGGCCGCCTCGAAGCAGCAGGCCAGCGTGCAGCTCGATATCAAGAACGCCTCGGGCCTGACGGTCCAGCCCCCGCAGAAGGACTCGGCGGAGTACGCCGTCCGGGCAAACGCCGAGCAGATCTTCATCAAGGCCAGCCAGGTCCGCGCCTCGCAGGTGGACTTCGCCCCCGCGAGCGAATCGACCTACGCGGCCTCGTACCTGATCGACGGCGTCCGCCAGCCGGGCGACCCGATCCCGACACCCGACGCCCTCGCCCTGATCGATTTCTGGAAGTCCTGCGCCGGGCTGGACCTCAAGGACCGGCGACGCAAGCTCTCGGGCAACATCAAGGTCTCCGGCGGGGTGGGCGAGACCGGGGTGAAGATCACTACGAGCGGATCCAAGAGCGGCATGCGCCTGACCATGATGTTCGACCCGGACAAGGCCGTTCGCCGGGCCATCGAGGATCTGGGCCTGCTCGACCAGCAGCTCGAGGACCTGCGGGAGATGGGCAAGACCGAGGGCGGGGTGGTCCTGCTCGCGGCGCCCAACGACCACGGACGCACCACCACCGGGTACGCCGTGCTCAACCTGCACGACGCCTACACCCAGAACGTCCAGACCGTGGAGGTCGAGAAGGAGGACGAGCTGGAGGGCGTGCGTCAGATCGAATACAAGCCGTCCGAGGACGGCCCGGACTTCGCCGCCACCGTCCGCTCCGTCCTCCGGCGCGACCCGGACATCGTGAGCGTGATGGAGCTTCCGGACGTCGAGACGGCCAAGGAGATCGCCAAGGCGGACCTGAGCCGGTCGAGGGTGTACGTCTCGATCAAGGGTGACGGGGCGTTGGCGGCGGCGCAGGTGTGGGTCAAGGCGGTCGGCGATCCGAAGCTGGCGGGCGAGGGCCTGACCGGGCTGGTCGCGCAGCGCTTGCTCCGCAAGCTGTGCGAGAACTGCCGCGTGCCCTACCAGCCCCCGCCGGAGATCCTGAAGAAGCTGGGCCTCCCGGCGGACAAGGTCAAGCAGCTGCACAAGAAGGGTGGGCAGGTGCTCATCCGCAACAAGCCCGAGCCGTGCCCGGTCTGTCAGGGCCTCGGGTACGTCGGGCAGACGGGCGTCTTCGAGGTCTACCGCCTGGACGACGAGATGCGCAAGCTGGTCGCCAAGCAGGACTGGATCGGGCTGCGCAACGCCCTGCGCAAGACGCAGCGTCCCTCCATCCAGCAGGCGGCGCTCCGCAAGGCCGTCGAGGGCGTGACCAGCATCGAGGAGGTCATGCGTGTGACCGCCTCCTCGAGCCCCAAGCCCGCGAAGAAGAAGCCCGCCCCCACGCCCACGAGCTAAGCCCGAGTCGCGACCGCGTCTCCCGAGATCCCGGAGTCAGCCATGCTGATCGTGTTCAACCTCATCGTCGTCGCCCTCGTGCTCGGGCTGGCCTACCTCTGGATGACCCGGGGGTTCTTCAGCGCGTTCCTGCACCTGCTCTGCACCGTCGCCGCGGGGGCGTTCGCCTTCGCCTTCTGGGAGCTGGCCGGGGGCATGATCCTCGGCGCCGTCCCCTCCACCGGGTTCGCCCGCTTCCTGCACGGCATGAGCTGGGGCCTCGGTCTGGTGATCCCCTTCCTCGTCGTGCTGGTGGTCCTCCGGCTCATCACCGACAAGCTCGTGACGGCGAACGTCACGCAGAACTCGGCGGTGGACTACGCGGGCGGGCTGGTCTGCGGCCTCGCCGCCTCCACCATCTCGGTGGGTGTGCTCGTCATCGGCATCAGCTACATGCGTCTGAGCACCAGCTTCCTCGGCTACCAGCCCGCCTACTACTCGGACAACCGCAACGGGAGCATCGTCCGCAAGGACAAGCTCTGGCTCCCGGTGGACTCCATCGTCTCCGGGCTCTACGCCACGATGAGCGAGAACACCCTGGCGACCCGAGAGCCGCTTTCCAAGTGGCGCCCGAACGTGGAACTCACCGGCTTCGCTTCCCGCATCAGTCCGAAGAGCGGCTCCGGACGCAACACCTTCAACCCCGGCGACTTCTCCCTCAGCCGGGTCTACACCGTCGGCGAGGAGAACACCCCGACCCGTGACCTGCTCACCGACACATTCGACGAGACCGCCCAGGGGTACGAGACGATCGACGGCGGTTCGGTCAGCACCGGCCAACTCGTCGGGTACGTCATCGACTTCAAGTCGGGCGCCAAGGAAGACTCCAAGGGCGCCCAGGTGCTCATGTCCAACGGGCAGATCCACCTGATCGCGTAAAAGACCAACGACACGACCGAGGGCCCCCGGTCGATGACCATCTTCCCGATCGCCGCCGTCAGCCGCGCCGACTCGCGCGACGGAGAGGCGTTCGGACGCTGGCGGTTCGACGCGGAGGAGGTCTACATCGCCTCCGTGGGCGGCGCCTCAACCGTCACCATGGCGTTCGAGTTCCTCGTTCCCACGGGGTACGAGCCCATCGGGCTGACGGTGAAGAACGCCCGCGTGGTTCTGGGTGAGGACCCCGCGGGGGACCCCCGCGCGTTCGCTTGGGTGGACTTACGGTTCGCCGCTTTCACCTCCGGC
>JBITAG010000218.1:0-8612 GCA_044439985.1 Phycisphaerales bacterium JB059
GAGGGTGCGGACGAGGAGGGTCTTGCCGATGCCGGGAACGCCTTCGAGGAGCGCGTGCCCGCCGGTGAAAAGGCAGATGAGCACGCCCTCGACGATCTGGGAATGCCCGACGACGGCCTTGGCGATCTCGTCGCGTACGGCGGCGAAGTCCTGGCGGAACTGCTCGGCGGCGGCGTTCACCTGGTCGGGGGATTGGGGTCGGGGGTCGAGATCGCTCATGGGCGGGGCGGGGCTCGCGCTTCGGGGCAGGGCCCGGGGGGTCGACGCTCGAAAGGCCGCGGTGGGATTCGAACCCACGAATGACGGATTTGCAATCCGTTCCCTTAGTCCACTTGGGTACGCGGCCCGGGAGGGGAGACGCTACGAGCCCGGACGGGCGTGGGTCAACCGGGGAGGATCGAATCCGATAGGATCACGCCTTGGCAGGGAGGCCCGCGATGCTGGAAAGACGCTTGATCGGTCGGATGACGCGCCTCGGCGCCCTGGTGGCGTTGGCGGGGGTCGCCCCGTTGGCGTGGGGACAGGCGACGATCAGCGACGCGGGAGAAGAGCTGCCGGAGTTCGAACCCGCGTCGGGGAGTCGGGGGGAGGACCCGCCGATGCCGAACGTCGCGGGCGAGGGCGATCCGGTGACGCCGATCCGGGAAGGTGGGGTGTCGCCGACGCGTCCGGGGCTGACGGGCGCCGAGCCGTGGCTGGAGCGGCTGGACCCGGGATCGCGGGATCGGACACGTCGTCTGCTGGCGGAGGGGACGTTTCTCTCCAAGCGTCAGGGGCGGGTGGTGCGCGGGCCGGGCGGGCGGTTGATCTTCGTGCCGGATCTTGCGGAGCGTCGCCCGGGGGAGACGGCGATGCTGCTGGCGCCCTGCCGGACGTTGCAGCGCCTGGAGCGCGCCGTGCGCGACGAGCCGGCGCGAGACCGGTTCACGCTGACGGGGGAGATTCTCGTCTACCACGACCGGAACCTGCTGCTGCCGACGGCGTTCGCGCGGATCGAGACGGCGACGATCAAGCCGGGGGAGGACGTCTCCGGCGGGGTGGGGGAGGCGTCGCCGGCGTTGCAGAACGACCCGGACGTGGCCTCGCTGATCGAGGCGCTCTCAACGGGGGACCGGGGCGCGCGGGCGCTGAGCACGATGGCGCGTGACGAGAAGGCGACGGAAGAGGAGTCGGGGGAGCAGGCGAGGACCGGGCAGACCATCCGGCAGGAGGGCGGGTCGATCATCCGTCGTCGGGGGCGTTTGGTGCGGACAACCACGGGGGCGTGGGAGCTGACCTTCGACAACGGGGTGGGGAACGCGGGGGGGGACCAGCCGCTGACCGTGCTGCCGTGCCGCCTGTTGATGTCGATGGAGCGTCGGGCGGAGATCCGGGGGGAGAACCTGGACCTGATCGTGTCGGGGCGGGTGTTCGGGTACGGGAACCGGGGGTACATCCTGCCGACGCTGTACCAGGTCGTGCCGCGCGACGGGATCAACCCGCTCCAGTAAGAACGTGACGCAGCGCAAATGGACGAGGCGACGGTGTGATCCGTCGCCTCGTTTCCTGTCTGATGGTCTGTCTGCCGGTTGCCCGAAGCTCACGCGGTGGAGACGGTTCCCTGCACCGGTCGGTCTTCGAGGGCCATCGGGTCGGTGGGCGCGGTGTTGACGACCGTGCCGGGGACGGGGCTGAAGCGTGAGCCGTAGAGGGGGATCTTGTGGTTCTCGGTCGGGTTGCCGAGCGTGCGTTGGAGCACGGGCTGGAGGAGCATCGCGACGGCGATGAGACCGACGTTGGCGCCCAGGAGCATCCACCACTCGGTCAGGCCCCACTGACGCATGAAGGACATGACGATGATGAGGGTGAGGGCGAGGGGGATGAGCGCGTGCCAGCCGAGCATCATGATCTGGTCGTAGCGCATCCGGGGGAGGGTCCAGCGGATGACCATCATGAAGCAGACGAGCAGGATGACCTTGGCGAAGTAGACGCCGAACTTGGCGAGAACGAGCAGGAAGGAGCCGGCGACGGGTTCCATGTGCGGGCCGACGCCGAGGGGGTTGAGGCTCCAGCCGCCGAGGAAGAGCAGGGCGAAGAAGGCGCTGCTCGTGATCATGTGGCTGTACTCGGCGAGGAAGAAGAGGGCGAAGCGCATCGAGGAGTACTCGGTGTGGTACCCGCCGACGAGTTCCTGCTCCGCCTCGGCGTTGTCGAAGGGGGCGCGGTTGGCCTCGGCCAGAGCGCAGACGAAGAAGAGGATCGCGGCCAGGGGCATGGAGAAGATGAGCCATCCGCTCTCGGTCTGGCGCCGGATGAGTTCTTCGGGCATGAAGGATCCGACGGCGAGGACAACGGCGAGGAGGGCCATGCCCATGGGGATCTCGTAGGAGATCATCTGGGCGGTGCATCGCAGGCCGCCGAGGAAGGAGTACTTGTTGTTGGAGGCCCAGCCGCCGAGGGTGACGCCGTAGACGCTCAGCGAGCCGACGGCGAGGAGGTAGATGACGCCGATGTTGATGTTGGCGCCGGCGATGTGGACGTGCTCGCCGCCGATCTTTCCGACGAGGGGGAGGTCGAAGAGGGGCATGTCCCAGACGCCGCCCCAGGGGATGATCATGAAGCCGATGAGGGCGGGGCTGACGACGATGATGGGCGCAAGGGTGAAGAGGACCTTGTCGACGTTGGTGGGTCGGTAGTCCTCTTTGAGCATGAACTTGATGCCGTCGGCGAGGGGCTGGCCGAGGCCGAGGGCGCGGTCGAGGTGGAGGAGGCGGATGCCCGGGAGGGTGAAGAAGCTCTTGAGCCAGAGGAGGCCGAAGTCGAAGCCGACGCGGTTGGGCCCGACGCGGTCCTGGATGTAGGCGCTGATCTTCCGCTCGAGGTAGATCGAGTAGGCGACGCCGATGAGGATGACGTGGACGACGATCGCCATCACGTGGAGTGAGACGAACAGCTGAGAGGAGATCAGGCCTTCCATGGGCCCACACTGTAGGGCGACGGGGCGGGCCCCGCCCTCAGCCGAGGGGGTCCGAATCTTCCCCGGGAGGGCTCATCGCCCGGTCGCGCCCCGTCCGGCGCAGGTACCCGGCGCCGACCCCGAGCAGGAGCAGGCCCAACGCCAGGAAGCTGGCGACCCGCCAGGCCGGGTCCACGCCCGCGAGGTCGAAGATCAGCGCCTTGCCTGTCGCGACGCCGAGCAGGCCCAGCCCCGACCATCGGACGACCGGCGATCGGGCCAGGAAGCCCCAGGCCAGAAGGGCGACGGCGAAGAGGCCCCACCAGATGGAGACCGCGCCCGCCCGGGCCGTGGGGTCATCGGTCCAGTCCACCACCTGGCGCGAGAGCTCGAAGCTCGTGGAGACGAGGACGAGCAGCACGCCGAGGGTGGCGGGCAGGAGGAGGGCGCCCCGGAGGGTGGCGACCCGGCGGAGCGTCAGCGCGACCCCCCCCAGGATCCCGGCGAGGCCCAGCGCGGACCAGAGCCCGAGATGGACCGTGGCCTCCCCGGCCATCTGGTCCCAGCCCGGGAAGACGTACGCCCACGTCCAGGCTGCGACGGAGGCGACCACCGGCGCGAGCGCGCCGAGGTCGATGGCCAGTCGCCGGTCGAGGCGGTGTGCGCCGGCGCCGGCGAGGGCGAGCAATGCGCAGGCGAGCGCGATCGGGGCGGGCTCGGACTGCTCGTGCGCGAGTGAGCCGAGCAGGGCGAGCGCCCCCACACTCCCGCACACCGCGGGCAGCGTCTGGCAGCGGTCACGAGGCGTGCTGTCCTTTCGAACCAGGAGGCGGCCGGCCGCGATCCAGCAGGCGCCGGCGATGGCCATCATGAGGGTCCACTCCGTCAGGACCACCCCCCAGAGGGTGACGCCCCCGGTGCGCATGGCGCCGAAGGCGAAGTCGAGCAGCACCAGCCGGGCCAACCCGACGCTCAGGACGACGAGGCCGTAGACGTTGAGCGAGCGCGAGCCGATCCATCGCCCGGCGAAGACGGAGGCGACGCCGAAGACAAGCCAGCAAGCGACCTGCAACCAGTCGGTGGTGATCCCCATGGCGATGGTCGCGATGAGGAGGGCGCCCGCTTGGGCGAGGAGGACGGCGCCGAGGCGTTCCTCGTCGTTGGCGGGGGTATCCCGCAGGACCCGCAGGTGACCCGAGAGGATCATGGAGGCGAGCAGGGTCATCACCAGGGCGCCTCCCGGGGCAAGCCAGAGCCCGAGCTGGGGGAGGTCGCGGTCGATGGCGAAGGCCGCGAGCAGAACACTCCAGGCGGTCGTCGCGAGGCTGACGACGAGTGGACGGGCGACGTCGTGGGCGTGGCGTCCCGGACCGGCGATTCCCCCGTGCCTGGCGCTCCAGAGCAACTCGGCGTGGAAGGCCAGCCAGGTGAGGATGCAGAAGGCGACGACGATCATGGGTGCGTCGGCGGCGCGTGCGAGCACCCAGAGCCCGCCCATGACGGCCGTGCCCCACCAGACCAGGGAGCGCAGCACGCGGAAGCGGGCGTGCGTCGCGCTGAGCCATAACCCGTACGCGGCGATCAACAGGAGGTACGCGGGCAGGATGTAGACGGGCGCCTCCGGCTGGGCCAGCAGCACGGGCGTGAGGTACGCGCCGAGGATGGAGAGGAAGGCGACCGAGACGAGCCGGGCGCGCATGGCGACGATGACGCCGAGCACGGAGATGGCCGCGAGCAGCGCGAACGCGACCGGGGGCGAGAACAGCTCATAGAAGCGGAAGGCGCTGTACGCGGAGGCGTACATGGCGCCGATGCCCGCGGCGGTGAGCCCGGCGGAGGCGAGGGCGTTCCACCGTCGACGGGCCACCTCGCCCGAGGCAAGCAGCAGGGCGCCGAAGCCCGCGCCGATCGAGCACTTCCCGGCGCCGCTGATCTGGTTCAGCCAGCCCAGGTCGTACGCGAGCTTCAGGAAGAGCGCCAGGCCGGAGACGACGATGAGGGCGCCGAGGGCCGCGAAGAGCTTCCCGCCGACGAGCTGCTCCCAGCTCCATGCCGGGCGCGTCGCCTCGGCGGGGGGCGGCGTCACGGGGGGTGTCGCGGGATCTCGGGGTGGCCGCGGGACCGGACGCCTGATGGCGGGGGGCGCCTCCGGCGGGGGCGTCGGTTTCGGTGAGGGCTGAGGGAGGGCGGCTTCGAGGGCTCGGAGTCGGTCCTCGATCCGTTGCAGGCGGTCTTCCAACCCGTCGAGCGTGGCCATGCCGTCCCCTCCCAAGCTAGTGATTGCTAGCTAGTGTACACAAACATACTCCTTGGCACAAGGCAGGATCGTGTTTCAGGGGTTATCGGGCGTTGGCGGCGGCGAGGACGCCTTCGATGATCTCTCGTCCGTTGGCGCAGCGCGGGCACTTGTGCTGCCCGCCGAGCTTGCCGCGGGATTCGAGCCAGCGGTGGAAGGCGCCGAGGGGCATCGGGGTGATCGTGGGCGGGGCCATGCCGAGGTCGTCGGTGCGTTTGGTGGTGTAGTCCACGTTGATGGCCTTGATGGCCTCGTCGAAGGCGCGGGCGAAGGCGTCGAGGTCGGGGGCGGGCTTGGACTCGACCTCGAGAGCGAGCTGGAGGCCGGCGCGTCGGCCGTGCTCGGGGTAGATGGGGGCGGCGGTGAACTCCCCCACCGTGAGGCCGGTGGCCTGGGCGGCCTGGGCGACGGCGTGCTCGATGTGTTCGACGATGATGTTCTCGCCGAAGGCGTTGATGAAGTGGCGGTGACGCCCGACGATGCGCAGGCGCGCGGGGCCGTCGCCGGCGCGTCCGTCGAGCCGGGCGGGGATGGAGTCGAACTCGACGACGTCGCCGAGGATGTAGCGCCAGAGCCCGGCGCAGGTGGTCATGACGACGACGTAGCGTTGTCCCTTCTCGACCTGTTCGGCGGTGAAGGCCTCCGGGTGGTCGTCGTCGATCTGCTCGAGGGGGACGAACTCGAAGAAGTTGCCGCCGTCGCTGAGCAGTCGCATGCCGGGCTCGCCGGCGCGGTCCTGGATGGCGAGGAAGCCCTCGCTGGCGGGGTAGAGTTCGAGGCGGTGCGGGATGTCGGTGTGCTTGTCGCCGGAGTAGACCTGGCTGACGCGGGGGAGGAAGGGGTCGTACTTGACCCCGCCGTGGACGAAGACGGTGAGGTTCGGCCAGACGTCGCGGACGGAGGTCGCGTCGCGTCCGAGCGCACGGGCTTTCTCGACGACGCGTTCCATGAGCAGGAGGGACCAGCTGGGCATGCCGGAGATGAAGCGGATGTCCTGCTGGAGGCTGAGGTCGGCCATGGCCTCGATCTTGGCGGGCCAGTCGCTCATGAGGGCGACCTCGGGGCCGGGAGAGTAGATCTTGCTGATGGGCCAGCGGATGAGGGGGGTGACGAGGGCGGAGAGGTCGCCGGTTTTGATGCCGTGCTCGTTGACCTCCAGATCGGTGGAGCCGCCGAGGAAGAGGCATCGTCCGCCGGTGATGCGGGGGATGGAGAGTCCGCGTCCCATGAGGTGGGCGAAGATGTCGAGGCTGGCGAGGAAGTTGGAGCGGAGCATCGCCTGGGTGACGGGGATGAACTTGTCGCCGGCGGTGGTGCCTGAGGTCTGGGCGAAGAGGTCGACGCGTCCGGGCCAGAGGATGTCGGGAGCGCCGGCTTCGCGCATCTCGCGGATGTCCTCCTGGAAGGCGTACCAGTCGGCGACGGGGACGTTCTGGCGGTAGGCGTTGAGGCGGTCCTGGGGGTCGGCGATGGCGGCGATGCGGGCGAAGTCGTGGTCGCGCCCGAAGCGGGCGCGGGCGGCGCGGTTGAGCAGGTCGCGGAGGGTGGCGTGTTGGGCGTGGGCGGTGCGCTCGCGCCAGTGGCGTTCGTTGCGCAGCAGTCGGGCGCGGGAGGCGAGGCGGGCGCGCAGGCCGAGGCCGACGAGGCTGGTGAGGGTGTAGGGGGCCCGTGGCGTGGGCGCGGGGGCGCTCATCGTTCGGGTCATCCGGCGCGGCTGTTGAGTTCTGCGTCGAAGGCGAGCATGGCCTGGGCGAACTCGTCGGGGGACTCGATCATGGGGGCGTGCCCGCAGTGATCGATCCAGGTGATGCGGGCGTCGGGGAGGAGGTCCATGAAGCCCTGCGCGGCGGAGGGCGGGGTGACGACGTCCTGCCGGCCCCAGATGAGCTGGACGGGGCAGGTGATCTCGGAGATCTCGTCACCCATGTGGTCGCGTCTTGCGGTCTTGCTCAGGCGGACCATTGCGCGGGCGCCGGACTTGACGTTGAGGGCGGCGTGGGCGCGGTCGAGGTCGGACTGGCTCATCATGGACTTGTCGTAGAAGAGTTCGCCGATCTTCTCGCTGAGCCAGTCCCGGCTCGGGCGGACCGGGGCGCCGCGCACGAAGGTCTTCTCGAAGAGCCCGCTGGAGCCGGCGAGGACGAGGCTCTCGACGAGCTCGGGGCGTTTGCGTGCGATGCGGAGGGCGACGTGCCCGCCGAAGGAGTTGCCCACGAGGGTGACGGGCTTGCCGATGGACTGCTCGAGGAACTGGATGGTCAGGTCGGTGACGCCGCGGATGGAGCAGGTCGAGCCCTTGAGTTCGAGGAGCGGGAGTTCGAGGGTGGTGCAGGCGAGCTTGTGCTCGACGCGGGAGACGACGCCTTCCCAGTGTTCGTTGAGGCCAACGAGACCGTGGAGGAAGACGACCTCGCGACCGACGCCGGCGCGCTGGACGGAGGCGAGGATGTCCTCGTCTTCGGCGCCGCGCAGCGTGATCGTGGTCACGGGAGCGTGAGCAGAGCGTGCGTCGTGTTGGGCTCGGGTCGTCGGCATCGAACTCACGGGGCGTTCCCCATCGCCCAGAATGGTACACCCACCCGGGCTCCCGATGGGGGCGGGTTGGCCTTTGAACGGGTGGGTCACCCCTCCTGGATGAGCCCATCCCCCAGACGCACGACCCGATCCGCCCTCTGGGCGACGCTGAGGTCGTGCGTCACCATGAGCATAGTCAGCCCGAACTTCTCGCGAAGATCGGCGATGACGTTGAGAATCTGCCCCCCGGTCTCGGCGTCGAGGTTCCCGGTGGGCTCATCGGCGAGGAGGAGACGGGGGCGGTTGATGAGGGCCCGGGCGATAGCGACGCGTTGGCGTTCCCCGCCGGAGAGTTCGTTGGGGCGGTGGCGGAGGCGGTGTCCGAGGCCGAAGGCCTCGAGCAGCTCGCGGGCGTGGGCGACGGCCTCGGCGCGGTTGCCGGCGTACCCGAGCCCGTGGCGGATCATGGCGCCGACGGTGACGTTCTGCAGGACGCTCAGCTCGGGGAGGAGGTGGTAGAACTGGAAGACGAAGCCGACATCGCGGGCGCGGTAACGGTCGAGTTCGGCGCGTCCGCTGCGGGCGAGGTCGCGTCCGTTGAAGACGATCTGAGCGCGGGGGTTGGCCTTGTCGGGTCGGTCGAGCCCGCCGGCGAGGTGGAGGAGGGTGGACTTGCCCGAGCCGGAGGCGCCGAGGATGGCGACGGACTCGGCGGGGGCGATGTCGAGGTCCACGCCGTGCAGCACGGGGACCTTGACGCGTCCGAGGCGGTAGGTCTTGCGGAGGTCGCGCAGCGAGAGGAGGGCGCCCGGGGTCGGGGGGGCGGCGCCGGGTTGGGGTTGTGCGTGGGTGGAGGTCATCACTCGA
>JBITAG010000219.1:0-3926 GCA_044439985.1 Phycisphaerales bacterium JB059
GTCGGGCGGTCCTGGAGGGGCTTGGTGAAGAGTTGGAGGAGGTAGCCCTCGTCGTCGGCGTCGACGAGGATGCCCAGTTCCTTGATCTGCTCGTGGTTTTCCTTGACGGGCTCGTGGCCGTGCTCGATGAGGGTCTTGTTCACGCGGTCCCAGACGATCTGGTAGTAGGTGTCGGGGAGGGAGAGGAAGTCGACGCCGCGGCGGCGGAGTTCGGCGACGGAGTGGAGTTCGTCGTCGGTGCGCAGGGCGAGGTGCTGGACGCCGGGGGTCATGTTGTGCCACTCCAGGTATTCCTGGATCTGGGACTTCTTCTTGCCCTCGGCGGGCTCGTTGATGGGCATCTTGATGAGGTGGTTGCCGGAGGCCATGACCTTGGACATGAGGGCGGAGTACTCGGTGGAGATGTCGGCGTCATCGAAGTGCTTGAACATCTTGAAGCCCATGACGTCCTCGTACCACTGGACCCAGTGGTTCATCTTGCCCTCTTCGACGTTGCCGACGCAGTGGTCGACGTACTTGAGGCCGCAGGGGTTGGCCTTGTTGTACTCGTTGACGGGGGAGTTGATTTTCTTGAAGACGGGCATGAACTCGGCGCCGTTTTTGACGTCGGGGAGGGCGTAGGCGCCGGTGCGGGAGACGAAGGTGTGGATGGCGCGGCCATAGGTCTTGATGGAGGCGACGGTGACGGAGCCCTTCTCGTCGGAGAGGGTGCGGGGCTCGCTGGCGGAGATGGCGCCGTTCTTAATGGCCTGGTTGTACGCGGCCTCGGCGTCGAAGACGGTCAGCGCGATGTCCTTGACGCCGTCGCCGTAGAGCTTGATCTCCTCGGCGGCGGGGTGGGTGTCGTTGAGGGGGGTGGTGAGGAGGAGGCGGATGTTGCCCTGGGTGAGGAGGTAGTCGGCCTCTTCGCGGGAGCCGGTGGTGAGGTCGGCGACCTGTGAGATGTTGAATCCGAAGGTGTGGGCGTAGAAGTAGGCGGCCTGCTTGGCGTTGCCGACGTAGAAGCGGACGTGATCGACGTCGATCAGGGCCAGGGGGTCCGTGGCGGTCTGGCTCGCGGTGGTGGTCGCGGTCGTCATGATGTCGAAGCTCCGATGTCTTGGGCGGTGAGGGCGGCGACCGCCCCGGAGAGGCTTCGCCGCGGGAGCCCAGGTCCCGTTTGGTCATTCTAGGTCCGCGACGGGGGGATCGGAAGCGTCGCGGGGAGGGTGCGCGGGAGGAAGGGTCCGGTCGGGGGAGGGAGCCGGGAAGGGGGGGCGAGGAACCGGAGGGGCGATCCCCACGCCCCGTCAGAACGGGGGGGGGGGGGGGAGAGGGGGGCGAATCGCGCCTCCCCCACCGACACGGTCCGTCCCGGCGGGTTTCGGTCCGCTGCGCGGTTTGGGTGCGCGGAGCTACCCTGCGTGCATGAGCCAAGATCTGTCCAACCGAATCGGCGTGGTGACCGGAGCGAGTTCCGGGATCGGGGAGGCGATTGTCCGAACGCTCGGCGCGCAGGGGGCGCGGGTCGTGGTCAACGCCCGCCGGAAGGAGCGGCTGGGGCGGATCTGCGCGGAGATCAACGAGGGCGCCGAGGACTCGCGCGCGATCCCGCACGCGGGGGACGCGAGTGACCGGCGGACGGTGGAGGGGATGCTCAACCGGGCGCTCGACCACTTCGGGCGTGAGGCGGACCTGGTGGTGGTGAACGCGGGGCGGGGGCTCAGCGGCTCGGTGCTGACGTCGGACGCGGGGGAGTGGGAGGAGATGATCCAGACGAACCTGATGGGGGCGGCGCGGCTGATGCGGGCCGCGGCGGAACGGATGATCAACGAGCTGAACGGGCATGACTGGCGGGATCGTCCGCGGGACATCGTGGTGATCGGGTCGGTGGTGGGTCGGCACGTGAGCCCGTTCAGCTCGATGTACGGCTCGACGAAGTTCGCGGTGAACTCGCTGGCGGAGGCGCTGCGGCGGGAGCTGAGCCCGAAGGGGATCCGGGTGACGCTGATCGAGCCGGGTTTCGTGAAGAGCGAGTTCCAGGGGGTCGCGGGGTACGACCCGGAGTGGTTCGAGGGCGTGCTGGAGAAGATCGGGCCGGTCCTGGAGCCGGAGGACGTGGCGCGGGCGGTGAGCTTCGTGACGAGCCAGCCGGGGCACGTGCATATGAGTGACGTGCTGATCCGGCCGACGCGTCAGGAGTATCCGTAAGGCGCAGGGGCGGGACTCTCGCCCCGCCCGCGCGTTGCGTATCAGGAGCGATCGCGCACGATCGCCCTGCGTTTGTCGGCGCGGAGGCGCTTGCGGACGAACCGGCCGAGGTCGCGGGGGACCTCGGCGACGCGCACGAGGCGCATGTCGAGCGTCGAGTGATCGCCGATCGCATCGCGGACGAAGACGAAGGGAAGAAAGACCCCCACCACGCGCAGCACACGGATCTCGTCGGTGGCGGTCATCTCGAGTCGGCGCACGGTGTACTCGCCCTCGTTCCGGTTGCAGGGGGTGAAGAACTCGGTGACCTGGAACATGGGGACGACGTACGCGCCCACGCGCACGTCCTCGGGCGCGAGACGACGGACGGCCTTGATGTCGATGATCTGCGTCATGGCGATGGCCTCCGCGGACGCACGCAACGGGCGCGCGTCGGCATCCAACGAACCTGAAAGCGACTGGGATAGAGGGTTGGACCCCGTCGGCGCGGGACCCGAGAACTACGCGACTTCGGCGGCGCCCCGGCTCAGAGCGAGCACACCGATCGCCGGCCCGAGATCTCGGGCAGACAGCGGGCTGGATGTGTGCTTGATCGCGCGCATGGGGGTTCTCCGGGGACGATCATTGCCATCCCCGTCGCACCGTCAACCCTGTTGGGCGGACTTTATTCCGCGAGCGGGTCGGGCTTGTAGAGCTTGGTGTCGAGGGCCCACTGGCGTTCGGTGAAGTTGCCGCCGAAGTCCATGCCGCTGGCGCGGTCGGGGCGTGCGGCGTCGAGGGCGATGGCGGTCTTGGCGTCGAGGTTGTCGAGCATGGAGACGAAGATGGCCTCGGGGGTGGAGGGGATCTTGGCGGCGCCGTACTCGGGGACGCCGTGGTGGGAGAGGATGATGTGCTGGAGGACGGTGAGGGCGCCGGCGGGGAGGCGTTGTCCGGACTCGCGCATCATCTGCTGGGCCTTGTCGTGGAGCATGATGGCGCCCTCGACGATGTGACCGATGAGTTCGCCGCGGTCGGAGTAGGCGAAGCCGCGGTCGTAGACAAGCTCGCGGGTCTTGCCCAGGTCGTGGAGGAAGAGACCCATCATGACCAGGTCCTGGTTGATCTTGGGGTAGAGGGGGCAGACGGCGGCGGTGAGCTTCATGAGGTTGAGGGTGTGCTCGCAGAGCCCGCCGAGGTAGGCGTGGTGCATGGACTTGGCCGCGGGGGCGGTGCGGAACTGGTCCATGAGGAACTCGTCGTCGAGGTAGGTCTGGGCGAGGGCCTTCATGGCGGGGTGCTTGAGCGTGCCGAGGAGTTCGACGACCTCGTCGAACATCTCCTTGGGGTCGCGCTTGGAGGCGGGGAGGAGTTCGCGCATCTGCTCGGGGGAGGGGTCGAGCGGATCGATCATGTGGACGATGATCTGGAGTTCGCCCTGGTAGGCCTGGGTCTCGCCCTCGAGCCAGACGAAGCCCTCGGTGGGGAGGCGTCGGATGAGGTTCTCGTCCACGGTCCACTTGCGTCCGGGGACCTGCCCGGACTTGTCGCCGATGAGGCAGCGGAGGTAGGGCTCGCCGTTTTTCTTGGTTCCGATCTGCGTGTTCGAGATCGAGAAGGCGCCCTCGATGCGCTCGGAGGGGGTCATATCGGCGATGAAGCGTCGGTTGGTGTCAGAGGCGGTCGGCATCCGGAAGGGTAGGCGGGAGGCCGGGTCGGGCCAAAGCGACCGAGACCGGTGGGTGACGGCGCCCCCT
>JBITAG010000220.1:0-4443 GCA_044439985.1 Phycisphaerales bacterium JB059
CGCGTCCAGCTTGATCGACCCGGCGCGCAGCAGTTTCCAGTTCCATGTGCTCATGGCAGAGGGTAGTCCGCCCCCGGTGGGTCTACCCTCGACGCATGCCCCCCCTCGCCCCCATCGAGATCGCCCGGCTCGAGGATCACCGCCAGGCCCGGGCCGTCGCCGAGATCGCCCGGGAGGCCCAACGCATCATGGGGGGGTGGATGTGCCGCTCCGAGCCCGGCTCCTGGACCAACCAGGCCGCCGCCATCGGCCTCGACGCCCCCGTCTCCCCCGCCGAACTCGATCGCCTCACCGATTTCTACTCCTCCGCCGCCATCGAGCCCCGCGTCGAACTCTGCCCCTTCGCCGACGACTCCCTCGTCACCCAACTCTCCGCCCGGGGCTTCACCCTCCGCCAGTTCGAGAACGTCCTCTACATCCCCCTCCGGGACGACGCCAGCCTCTCCCGCCTCCCGACCCGCCTCCCCGATGCCGTCACCATCGAGAGGGTCGACCGGCACGACGACGAACACGTCGAGACCTTCATCCGCGCCTCCAGCCTCGGCTTCTTCCCCGACGACGCCGACATCCCCGACCACTTCCTCGATTCCATGCGCCGCGTCGCCCGACACCCGCGCACCGAGTCCTTCCTCGCCCGGCTCGACGGACGACCCGTCGCCGGTGGCGGGGTCGAGGTCGCCGACATCGACGGCACGCTCACCTCCTCCCTCTTCGGCGTCTCCGTCCTCCCCCACGCACGCCGACGAGGCATCCAGCAGGCCCTCATCGCCGCCCGCCTCCGCCACGCCCGCGAGCGCGGCGCCCTCATCGCCTGCATCGGCTCCAAGCCCGGCATCCCCACCGAACGCAACGCCGCCCGCCTCGGCTTCCGCATGGCCTACACCAAGGCCGTCCTCGCCCTCGCCGGCGAAGGGCTCACGCCGTCGCCGTAAGTCGTGACGCCAACACGACTTGGGCGGTATCTGCGTCAATCATCCGCATCCGTTGGCATTTTCTCGGACCTCGGTCACCCTTGGGGTACGCACGCCCGCACTCCCGCAGGCGTCCACACCGGGGAGAACCATGACACGCAAACACACCCTGCTCAGCGCCGCCGCCCTCGCCGCCACCTCCGGCCTCGCCCTCGCCGACCTGGCCAGCTTCAACGATCTGACGCTCGGAACCGAGTACACCGTCGGCCAGACCTTCACCTCGGACGGCATCGACTTCGAGATCCTCGACTTCAGACCCGGCGTCATGTTCTCCAACCGCGCCCGCGTCGACAACAACCTCATGGCCGGCGGCGATGGTTTCGACCTCGAACTCAACAACGTCCGACTCGAACTCGTCATCCCCTTCCCCGAGGTCCCCTCCGTCACCATCTTCTTTGGACAGTTCGGCGGCGAGAATAACCTCTTCGTCAACGGCGAAATGCTCACCTCCGGCAACATCTTCGACCTCGACGGCATGACCATCGGGGGCGCCGACATCGACGTGCTGAGCTACGACGCCAGCCACGGACGCCTCACCGTCACCGGCGACATCGAGAGCTTCGGCATCTCGGGCCAGGAACTCTGGGTGGACAACCTCCGCTTCGCCATCCCCGCACCCTCCGGCCTCGCCCTGATGGGCTTCGCCGCCGTTGGCGCCACACGACGCAGACGCTGACCACCCCGCCCAAAGGCCAAAACAAAAACAGGGCGAGGGACCGTTCCCTCGCCCTGTTCATTTGAATCGACGCGTCGGACGAACCCGTGGCTACTCCACGATCTCGTACACATCCGCCTCCGGCGGCGCCTCGTAACTCCCGATCACCTCGAACAGCCCCGTAATCGCCCCGCTCTGCTCACCCGCGGCCTCCGCGTTGAACGCCGCCTCGCTCGCCGCGTCCGCGTCACCCAGAAGCACGCGCATCGCCCCCGCCATCAGCCACGAGTCTCGCTCCGCCACCCCGTTGTACGCCAGCGTCGTGAAGTGCGAGTCCAGTTCCACCAGCAGCGAGCCCAGCGTCTCCGTCCACGGAACCTCAAGCAACGCGTACGGATCCTCGCTCAGCGCCCGCCGGATCTGCGGCGCCGCCGAACGGTGGTACCCCGACGCGCTCAACGCGATCGCGTACCCGACGCGCGGCAGGCCCCAGCTCGGCGTCAGGCTCGACGCCCGCGCGAACTCACGCCGCGCCTGCGAGGGGTTGCCCCGCTCGAGCGCCCGCCAGCCGCGGTCCACGGCCTCGACGGATCGGTCCGCGTTCGAACCCGAACCGGCGCCGTAGTAGTAGTGCCCCGTGTACACCGGGCTCACGTACACGTACGAGGTCGTGCGGTACGTCGGGCAGTAGTACCAGCTCGAACCCCGGAACCCGATCCAGAGCCCCCACGAAAGCCCGCGGTGATGGAACGACTTCCCGTGGTGGTAGGGGTGGTACCCGTACCGGTGATGCCGGTAGTGCCCACCCACGTAATGCCCGTAGTAGTGGTTGTAGTTGTAGTAATGGTCACTGTGGTCGTAGTAGTTGTTGATGTGAACATCCCCGCCATGCCCACCGTGACCGCCCCGACCACCGTGATCGCCGTGCCCACCGTGATCCCCCTTCCCGCCGCGCCCGTCGCGTCCCGGATGACGCGCGTCCGGACGACCCGTCTTGATCCCCTTGGTCATCGTGCCCGAGCGCGGCCGCCCGCGCCCGTCGGCGCCCGTCGAGGGACGCGTCGCCTGCCCACCACCCGCGTTGGGCGGGCGAACCGGCGTCCGCGCGTCCACCCGGTTGGCCCCCAGGTTCGGACGTCCCGACCCGCGACCCGCGCCGCCCAGTGCCGAGCCGTTCCCCTGCCCCGGACGCACGCTCGGCGTCCGCCCATTCGACCCGTTGTTCCCCACCGAAGGCCGAGCCGGCGTCGGACGCCCCGTCTGCGGACGCACAGCCGACGGCCGCGATACGCTCGGACGTGACGTAGTCGGACGTGACGTAGTCGGGCGGGAGTGAGTCGGACGCGAGACGGCCGGCCTCGACGTCACCGGCCTCGAGGTCACCGGGCGTGAGGTCACCGGGCGTGAGGTCGTCGGACGCGACGTCGTCGGCCGCGAGATCGGTGGGCGCGACGTTGTCGGGCGCGACGTCGTCGGTCTGGAAGTGGGGGGGCGAGCGGTTGTCGGACGCGACCGCACCACCCCCGTCGTGTTCCGACGCACCGTCCGGTTCGAGCCCAGCGCCGGGCGACCGGTCGAACCGGTCCGCACCGCCGGCTGGCTCGGGCGTGAGGTCGTCGGCCGCGACGACACCGGCGCCCGACGCGTCGGCGCCGAGCGAATCGCCGGCTGACGCGTCGCCGTTCGGCTCGAGACCGAACTCCGGCTCGGCGTCGAGCGGGTCACACACCGCGATGGGGTGCGCGCCGGCGTCGAACGCACGCTCCTCGCCGGCTGACGGGTCACGCTCCGAGGAGCGGGCGCAGCCGCCGCCGACTGCCGCGCGGTCGTCTGACGCTGCGCCTGCCGCTGAGCGGGCCGACCCCTCGATCCGAGCTGGGCCAGCGATTCGCTCCCGAGCACGCTGAGAGCCACGATTCCAACACTGAGCAGGCGTCCGCGCATGGCGGCCCCCTTCCGGTCTGAGGAAATGTCCCATACACCCCGGGGTCCTCCCCGAGGGTGTCCAGAACCCTGCCGCTCAAACCGCCGGGACCCTGACATCATTCCCCGCGCTTCGCCCTCATCACCCCCTGGCGGGCGTCAGAAGCTGATTCGGGTCCTGCAGCAGCCTCACGACCTCCGCGAGCGCCAGCGCCGCCGTCGCCCCGTCCACCACCCGGTGGTCGCACGCGAGGCTCAGCGGCATCAGCTTGCCCGTCCGGAACCAGCCGTCCTTCACGACCATCCCCTCACGGTTGCGCCCCACGGCCAGGATCCCCACCTCCGGCGAGTTGATCACCGGCGTCGCGAACCGGCCCGCGTAGCTCCCCACGTTGCTGATCGTGAACGTCGAGCCCATCAGCTGCTCACGCGGGATCGACCGGTTTCTCGCCGCGCTCGCGATCGCGCCCACCTGGCGCCCGATCTCCAGCACGCCCAGCTTGTCGCAGTCGCGAAGCACCGGCACCATCAGCCCGTTGTCCGTGTCCGTCGCGATCCCCATGTGCACCGCCCGGTGCTGCAGGATCGCCATCTCATCCGTCCCCTCGCCCTCCACCGTCGCGTTCAGCGCCCCGAACTTCCCGGTCAGCACACGGGCCACCGCCGAGCACACGAACGGCAGGAAGCTGACCTTCTCGCCCGACGCCGCCGCGAGCTGCTTGCGCAGCGAGTCGAGCGCCGTCACGTCCGCCTCGTCCATCACCGTGAAGTGCACCGCGCTGTTCACGCTCTCGCGCAGCCGGTTGGCGATCGTCCGGCGCACGCCCCGGAACGGGATCCGGGCCGTCTCCGCCCCCGGCGCGATCTGAGACTGCTGATTCGGCGCCGGCGCCG
>JBITAG010000221.1:0-9005 GCA_044439985.1 Phycisphaerales bacterium JB059
TGTGCTCTTCCGATCTGGAGTCGCGTTGACGCGCCGTGTTACGGGCAGCCGGTGGCGAAGTCGGTGAGGAAGGCGAGGATGTCGGAGAAGTCAAAGTCGCCGTACGGTGGCGCAAGGTCGGCCTCCACGCTCATGGCGTCGAACGACGAGAGGAAGGCGATGACATCGCTGAAGTCGAGCTGGGCGTACGGCTCGGCGCCGTCCGCCAGCGTGCAGCCATCGAGATCTATGCGATAGACGGCCCCGCCCCGGTGCTGCCCGCCCGGGCCGTCGGCCCAGATGGCGCCGATGGCCATGCTTCGCCCTTCGAGCCCGATCGAGTCTCCGAACCGGTTGAACTCCCCGGGCGCCTCGGCGCGCAGCGTGGTGTACAGCTCCAGCGTGGAGGCGTCGTACACGAACACCCTGCCGGCGAGCATGAGGCCGTCGACCCGGTCATGCGGCGCCCCCACCACAATGAAATCGTCGTTCATTTGAACGTCATACAATGTGTCGTAGCTGGGCGAGAGCCCGGGCGGGTCGAGCCTCAGGATCTCGTCGCCCGACGGGATGTCGATGACCGGCGCGCCGTCGCCCGTCGTGCCGATGACGAGCGTGTCGTTGTTGATCGCCATGCTGACCGCGGGGAACATGCTTGGCTCGAGCGGGAAAATCTCGTGCAGTTGCTCGCCGGTCTCCGCGTTGAAGATGTACACGGAGTCGTCGCCCGGCTCGTAGTAGTCAGCCACGAAGTCCTGGGTGCCGGCCGCGAGGTACCCGTCCTTGAAGGCCAGCGAGTGGCCGAACCCCTCGTAACGCCTCAGGTTGTCCGGCGCAAACTCGCGCAGCAACGCCCGGGTTTCCAGGTCGAAGAGGTAAACCCTGCCGCCGAAGTCGCTCCCGGCGCCCGATGCGCCCACGGCGAGCTTCCCGTCGTCGATCTTGACCGGGTAGCCGAACATGCTGTCAGGCCAGGCGTCCGGCGAGGGGATCGTGCCGATCTGCTCGCCGGTTGTGACGTCGAAGAGGTACACCGCCCCCGCGCCCTGCTCGGGAGCCCCGAGAACGGCGATGTTTCCCTCGATCGCCACCTGCGGGAAGAACCGGTACGCCTCGTCGGGGACCAGATCGTGGAGCAACTGACCGGTCGCGGTGTCATACAGATACGCGACCCCGGACCCCGTCTTGAACGGGCTCGGGGGCGCCGCGGCGACAATCATGATCCCGTTGTCCATGTCGATTCTGGCGCCGAAGTACCGGTCGAAGTCCGGATTTGGGCTATACATCTTCGACTCTTCGTACAGCACGGGCTGGGCCAGCGCTGGCGCCGCGGCGCACGCGATGACCGCCATGCACTGAATTCCAGTGTATCGCAAGATCTTCATTGGATGCCCCTCTCGTCTCGGTATGTCCTCAAAACGCATCCCCCCGGCCCCGTCATTGTATTATACTTGCGGATTCGGACGACGCAACGACCCGAGACCACCTTTACGGTTCGCTCATCAGGAGTCGCTGCGCCCTTCGCCGCCCAAAGCTTCGCGATGGGCGGGCGCCCGTGGCGTCGCGGGCGCCCGGCGTTCGGGTGTCGGGTGGAATCGGGGAACCCCGAGTGATCGGGGTTTCCCGGTGGGGGTTGGGTTACGGGCAGCCGCTGCCGAACGCGCCGAGGAAGGCGAGGACGTCAACGAAGTCGAAGACGCCGGCGGGGGCGCCGAGGTCGGCGGCGGGGTCCATGTCGCCGAAGGCGATGACGAATGTGATGACGTCGGAGAAGTCGAGGACGCCGAAGGGCTCGCTCAGGTCGGCGGGGTTGCAGTTGGGGTCGGCCTCGAGGCGTTCAAAGAGGACCAGGCCCTCGGAGCCGTCGGTGAAGGGGAGGGCGAGGATGACGTCGGCGTCGTCGTTGACCGAGGAGGCCAGGCCGGAGGCGTCGTTCTCGCCGGTGGGGAAGACGGGGAGGGAGAAGTAGTCGGGGGCGTCGTTGGGGGAGTCGAAGGTGCGGATGTCGGAGCCGTCGCCGAGGACGTCGAAGGTGTCGCCGGCGCGGAGCATGAGGGTGGGGTCCTGGCCGGGGGCGACGTGGAAGATGGCGTCGTTGGTCTCGTCGGAGGTGAGGAGCTGGGCGTAGAAGAAGGCGTCACCGTTGCGGGCGATGACGGGGAGGAGGTCCTGCTCGAAGCCGAACCAGAGGGGGACGAAGCCGGCGATCTGCTCGCCGAGGACGGGATCGGGGGAGGCGAGGCGGGCGACGAGGGTCTGGGCGCCGACGGGGCCGTACCAGATGCCCTCGTCGTTGAAGCCGTTGATGACGTCCATGCCGGTGAAGGAGGCGTGGTAGGCGATGTGCCCGGAGTCGGAGACGGCGAAGGGGGTGAAGAAGGCGCCGAAGCCGTCGATGAGGGCGCCGGGGACGCCGGAGGCGGGATCGCCCTCGGCGATGACGACGTCGAGAACGCCCGGGGCGGACTCGGCGAAGATGGCCGAGTCGAAGCCGAAGATGTCGAGGGAGCCGCTGAAGGCGAGCAGGCCGTCGGAGCGCTGGTTGATGGTCTCGATGAGGCCGAGCGTCTCGGCGGGGCGGTTGTTGAGGGCGTCGCCGGAGCGGGCGACCTTCTGGAGGGAGCCGTCGCGGGTGGAGTAGGCGGCGGCGTCGGAGCTGACGAGCAGGCCGCCGATGGCGACGGCGGCGTTGTCGTCGATGCGCGCGCGGATGAGGTTGCTGGAGAAGGGGTTGGGCCCGCCGTCGGGGGTGGGCTCGTACTCGATGGCGACGACGGAGGTGACGCCGTCAACGATCTGCCAGAGGCCGGTGGTGGCGAAGCCGGCGTCGAGGGCGCCGACGAAGGCGACGTCGCCGGAGGCGTTGGCGGCGAAGGCGGAGCGGTTGACGCCCTCGACGGGGGCGCCCCCGAGGCCGGGGAGGACGTCCCCGACGCCGACGAGCAGCTCGATGCCGACGCCCTGGGTCCATCGCCAGATGCCGGAGCGTTCGGTGGCGCCCCCGTCGTTGGAGGCGGTGGCGGAGAAGACGGCGCTGTCGCCCTGGGCGACGATGTTGTCCATGCCGGTGAACGTGAAGCCGGGGGCGTTGAAGGGCGCGGGGTTCCCGGCGCGGGCGATGAGGGTGAGCGCGCCCTCGTGCAGGCGCCAGAAGGACTCCTCGTTCGCGGCGCTGACGCCCAGGCCGTCCAGGCCGGCGCGGAAGACGACGCCCCCGGCGGCGTCGAAGGAGACGCGGGAGAAGTCGTCAAAGAAGACGCCCGGGAGGCCGGTGGCGTCCGCGCCCGTCAGGAGGAGCACGCTCGGGTCGTGCTGGGCCAGCCCCACGCCGGCGCCGGCGCACAGAACAACAACGGAAGGAAGAACAGATCTCACAGCGGACTCTCCTCGGTGGGGATACGAAAGAGCGTGCGAAGAACAAGCAACGCCGCCCGGCCACTCCACGCCCTCTTCAGCGCCGGGTGCGGGGAGGGTAACGGATCGAGGGCGGGAGACACCGTGCGATGCGCGGAATTCCGCCCGGATGGAGCGGGGTTCGGGGGGCGTATGGGGATGCAAGAAGACCAAGAGGACCAAGATGACCAAGGGGATGGGTTGGTCTGGTTTGGGTCGTCGCGCTGCGCGTCGGGCGGGGGCGCGGGTTGAGGGTGGTTCAACTGGACCAACCGGACCAAGGGGGGTTGGTCCGGTTGGTCCAGTTGGTTTGTTGTTCGCTCACGGGCACCCGGCGGCGTAGGCGGTCAGGAAGGCGAGCACGTCGTCGAAGTTGAACGTGCACGTGGGCGGGGCGAGGTCGGCGCTCAGCTCCATCCCCGCGAAGGCGGTGAGGAAGGCGAGGATGTCGTCGAAGTCGAGCTGCCCGTACGGCTCGGCGAGGTCCGCCCCGTTGCACGGGGGAACGACCGGCTCGCCCACGAGGCGGGCGTTGTAGCTCACCCCCCCGATGGCGACGACGAAGCTCCCCGAGCGGTCGATGGTGGTGAAGATCCCCATCGCGTCATGCAGGACGTTGCCCTGCACGCGGAAGTCCGTCTCGTCCTCGACGACGTACGCCTCGGGCGCGTCGGGGAGGGAGGGCATCACCGGGGTGAAGTCCCCCGCGGGGCTGAAGACCGTCAGCGTCAGCGTCGTCTGTCCCTGCGTGAGGGTGACGCGCATGTTCTCGTCACCCGTCTGCGAGTAAATCAGGTTCCCCGAGTCGATCGGCCCGGTGAGGCGCACCGGGGCGGCGTTGGCGGCGCTCGGGTTCGTCTCCGGGTCCACGCCGAAGAGGACGCCCTCGATCGAGCCGGTGAGCGCGTCGAAGGTGACGGTCTGGAGGGTCGAGTCGGTGGGCGCGTCCGCGGTGTCGAAGACGACCGTCGCCGTCACCCCCCCGAGGGTGGAGACGATGTCCCCCGGGACGGCGGCGATGGCGATCTGCAACTCGATGAACTCGGCCTTGGCGACCCCGCCCGCGGCGAGCGCGATCAGGGCAAGTGCATTTCTCCCACGCATGTGGTCTCTCCCAGGTGCAATCCCCTGCGCCGGGCCACACGGCGTCCGTCTGGCTCCTCGCCGGCGCGTCAATCGCCCCGGGATCTTCTCCGGATGCCGGGGCGTTCACCCTACACTACGCCCTTCGGCGGGGAGTGGCTTATAGGACTCTGGGGAGTCTCCGCTCACCCGCGACCCTGGATCGCCAGGCATCACTGAGGAGAGCGGACCATGCGACGGAATCTGACACTGGCCCTCGCCGCCCTTGCGGGCGCGGCGACGGGCGCGAACGCGGGCGGCCCCGGCCCCACCATGTTCACCTGGGACTTCAGCTCGGACGAGCTCAACGGCGTGAGCCTCTCCCCCACCGCCTTCACCCCCATCGGGCCTTCGCAGGTAGCCGCGGTCTTCTCGCCCAACGCGATCGAGCACGCCGACGGCGTCATCTACGCCAACGATGGGGCGAACGCGTCGGACAACCTCTACACCGTGAACCCCGCGACGGGGGTGGTCAGCGCGACGGTGGCCCTGAACTTCCCGACCGACTACTACGAGATCAGCGGGCTGGAGTGGATCAACGGGGTGCTCTACGCCGCGCTGGTCAACAACGACGTCTCCTCCTCGATCGGGATCGTGGACCCGGTGACCGGGAACATCGTGGTGATCGGGGCGACGGGGCTGGCGGACCCGGTGACGGGGATCACGTGCCGCAACGGCGCCTGCTTCGCGGTCACGAACGGTCGCAGCTCGGGGAACTCGGAGCTGCACACGGTCAACCTGACGACGGGGCTGGCGACGCTGGTGGCGCCGATCGACTTCGGGGGGACGCCGGTGCAGCTCACGGCGCTGGAGTTCGACGTGGACGGGACGCTCTACGCGCTCCCGTCGCGCAACGACCCGGCGTCGAACCAGCTGCTCGAGATCGACCCGGTCACCGGGGCGGCGACGAGCACGGGGCTCGGGGGGCCGACGGCTTCGGAGTCGCACATCGCGCTGACCTCGATCGCCGACGCGACGAACAAGCCCACGCTCTTCGGGTGGGACACCAACAACTTCACCGGGGGCACGCTGGAGGCGATCGACCCGAGCGTTCCCTCGAGCACGCCGGTCGGCCCGGACCAGAGCGCGTCGGTCAACTTCCCCAGCTCGATCGAGTACGCCTCGGGCGTGATCTACGCCGAGGAGGGGAGCAACTCCATCCCCGATCTGTACACGGTCAACGCGCAGTCCGGCGTGGTGATCAACACCGTGACGCTCGCCTACCCCGCCGGGTACCAGGCGATCGGGGGGATGGCGTGGGTGAACAACACGCTCTACGGCGTGATCTGGAACACGACCGACTCCTCGCTGGCGACCATCAACCCGAACACGGGCGCCGTCTCCATCATCGGGCCCACGGGGCTGACCTCCCCCATGACGGGCCTGGCGTACGACGGCTCGACCGCCAACGTCGCCCTCGGGCTCTCCGGGGGGCGGGACTCGGTGACGAACGATCCCGTGGACTCGGCGCTCTACCGGGTGAGCCTGTCCAACGGCTCGGCCACGCTCATCACCCCCCTCACCATCGACGGGTCGCCGATCACGCTCACGGCCCTCGAGTATGACACGGACGGGACGCTCTACGCCGTCCCCTCGCGCCTGAGCGCGTTCGACAACCACCTCTTCCGGGTGAACGTGGAGACGGGGGAACTCACGGACCTCGGGGACATCGGGACGGTCTCGAACAACTCGCTGACCTCGACGCTGACCCCGACCGGCCCCGCGGGGCTCTACCTCTGGGACACGTTCGACGAGGCGCTCTGGGCGGTGGACGAGCGGGCGCCCGACGCGACGCGCATCGGGCCGAGCCAGTTCGCCTCCGTCGACTTCCCCGCGGAGATCGAGTACATCAACGGGGCGGTCTTCGCGATCGAGGCGGGCGCCCAGAACGGCCTCGCCTACCGGGTGGACACCGAGACGGGGTGTGTGACGGAGACGCTGAGCCTGAGCTACCCCCCCGAGGGCGCGGGCACGACCGCGCTGGAGCGGATCGGGAACACCCTCTTCGCGGGGATCACCGACTCCGGAGGGGGCATGCCCTCCTCCCTGGCGACGATCAACCCGGTGACGGGGGACGTCACGACCGTCGGGGCGACCGGGCTGATGGCCCCGGTCGCGGGGCTCGCCTGGGACGGGTTCACCTGCTACGCCGTCAGCGGCGGGGGCAACGACGCCGGGCTCTACCGCGTGGACCTCGGCTCGGGCGCGCTCACGTTCATCGGGACGGTGAACGCGGGCGGCTCGGGGGTCCGGCTGACCGGGCTTGAGTTCGGGCAGGACGGCGTGCTCTACGGGATCACCCCCCCGCAGGTGGGCGACGGCGCGCTCTACGCGATCGACCCGCAGACCGCGGAGGCGTCGATCGTCGGGACGCTCACCTCCACGGGGCAGGTCGGCCTGACCTCCACACTCGACGCGGGCCTGCCCGTCGCGGGCCTGCTCGGGTGGGACGGGAATGTCGAGGCCCTCTGCAACGTCGGCGAGGTCGGCCCCTCCCACGCGCAGATCGGGCCGGACTTCACCCCGGGCGTCTTCTTCCCCAACGAGATCGAGTTCGCCAACGGCCTGGTCTACGCCAACGAGGGCTCCAACGGGAGTGCGAACTTCTACTCCATCAACCCCACGACCGGGCTGGTCGTCAACACCGCGACCCTCAACATCGCCGGCTCGCCGATCGGGGGCAACGAGATCCCCGCGCTCGAGCAGGTCGGGAACGTGCTCTACGGCACGCTCTGGAACGGCTCGACCTCCACCCTCGTCGCGATCGACCCCCTCCTCGGCGGCATCACCCTCATCGGGGACACCGGCGTCGGCGCGCCCTTCGGCGGGCTGATGTGGGACGGGACCCGACTGCTCGCCATGAGCGCGGGGTCCAACATGACCGGCGTCCCCGCCACCATCTTCAGCATCGACCTCTTCACCGGCGACGCCACCTTCGTCGCCGAGGTCACCCTCGACGGGCAGAACGTCAGCCTCACCGCCGCGGAGTTCGGCGCCGACGGGAACCTCTACGCCTCACCGGCCAACTCGAACAGCGACCGCAACCACCTCTACCGCGTCAACCCCGCCACGGGCGTCGCCATTGACCTGGGGAACACGGGCATCAACCTGCAGGGGATCACCTCCACCGTTGTCTCCACCCTCCCCGGGTGCAACCCGGCGGACCTGGCGCCCCCCTACGGCACGCTCGACTTCTCCGACATCATCGCCTTCCTCCACGCCTTCGGCGCGGGCAACCCCCTCGCCGACTACGCCCCCCCCTTCGGGACCTACGACTTCACCGACGTGATCGCCTTCCTCGGCGCCTTCGGCGCCGGCTGCCCCTAACCCTCACGACCCCGGCGCCCAACCGCCCCGGGGTCGTTTCCACCACCGACCCAAGAAGACCAAGACGACCAAGAGGACCAAGGGGATGAGGTGGTCTTGTTGGGCGACAGCGCGCCCACGGTCCGAGGTCCAGTTGAGGGCGCCCCCACTTTGGTCAGGGCGCCCGCCCATCGCGCAGCTATGGGCGGCGGTGGGCGCAGTGTCCCCCAACATCCGCTCAAAGCTCCGCTCCGCTTCGCGTTGAGCGGGCACCCCGAGTTCCGAGGATTAGTTGAGGGTGCCCGCCCATCGCGCAGCTATGGGCGGCGGTGGGCGCAGTGTCTCCAGATCCGCTCAAAGCTCCGCTGCGCTTCGCGTTGAGCGGGCGCCCGCGTTGAGGGGGCGCCCGTGCGGGATCGGGTTACGGGCAGCCCGCGGCGTAGGAGGTGATGAAGGCGAGGATGTCGTCGAAGTCGAGCTGGCCGTACGGCTCGGCGAGGTCCGCGACGCAGACGCCCGCCTCCTCCGGGGAGACCCGGCGCACGCTGACCGTGAAGTCGCCGCCGAAGAACCCGGCGCTCTGGCCCCACCCGATCGCGGCGATGGCGCCCTGCTCCTCCGCGTACTGCAGCTGCACCAGCCCGTTCTCCGCCACGAAGTAGTCCTCCGGGCGGTCCGGCAGCGTGTTGGTCAGCAGGCGGAACCCGTTGGCGCGCGCCACCCGGAACTCCAGGCTCACGTGCGGGTTCGGCGCTCGCCCGTACATCGTCAGGACGTACCCGTGGTTCTGCGGCTCAAGCTCCAGCAGCGCGACCGCCCCCCGGTTGTGCCGGTAGACACCCCCCGACAGATCGAACGGCCCCGGCGTGGCGTCCATGGAGAAGGCGGCGGTCGCGTCGGCGGCCTTGACCACGCCGTCCTGGATCACCTTCCCGGTGTCGAAGAGGAACGTCGCGTCCACACGCCCGTACCCGTTGACCCCCTCCCCCTCGCCCACGACGCGGATCTCGATGAATGTATCGCTCTGGGCCGACGCCACGGGGGCGAGCAGCGCAAGGCACAGCACCAGCGTTCGGAACATGTCACGCATCTCCTTCGGATTCGCTCAGACCCCGGCTCGATCCATCCCCGGGCACGAGCATACATCCCCCCACGCCCGCCCCAAAGCCCCTCGCGACCGAATTGCCCCGCCCCCCCCGTCCCCC
>JBITAG010000222.1:0-3455 GCA_044439985.1 Phycisphaerales bacterium JB059
CCCCACCCAGGAAGACGTGGCAGAGCCAGGTGAACCGCTTGGTGTAGGAATAGAAGGCGATCCACGCCAGCACGATCCCGGAGAGGAGCGTGGGCCAGGGGTTGGCGTAGAGCACCCAGTAAAGCGCGCAGACGCCGACGAAGGCGAGTGCGCTGCCGGCGAGCACCAGCAGGCCGTCACGTCCGCTGAGCGCGCCGGCGGCGAAGGCGCGGCGCGCCGTGCGCGGGTTGGCCGCGTCGATCTCCCGGTCCGCGACGCGGTTGGTCACCATCGCCCAGGTGCGCGCGAAGAACATGCAGACGACGACCAGGGCGAGCATGCCCCCGAAGCGTGACCAGTCGATCCCGGCGTCGTCACCGGGGGCCACGAGAAACGCCCCAAGCAGGGCGAAGGGGAGGGCGAAGACGGAGTGCGCCAGCTTGATGTCCGCCCCGACGAGGCGGAGTTTGGCGAGCCAGTTCAGCTCCGGGTTGCCTTGGGTCGTCAGCGAACTCACGCCCAACGCTACGCCCGCAAACAACGCCCGGGCGATTGCTCGCCCGGGCGCCGCTGACCATCGAAAGGGGGGGATGGGGGGTCGATCAGGGGCAGCCGGCGCTGAAGGAGGAGAGGAAGGCGAGCACATCCGCGAAGTCGAACGTGCCGAAGGGCTCGCTCAGGTCCGCCTCGGCGGTCTGGGCGCCGAAGGCGCTCAGGAAGGCGAGCACGTCGGCGAAGTCGAGCGTGCCGAAGGGCTCGGCCAGGTCCGCGGGGCAGTCGGCGGGCGCGGGCTCGAGGGCGAGGAGCACGTCGTCCACGGTCCAGCCTCCCGCGTCGGCGACGAGCCGGATCGCGAGGTCGCTGTGCAGGGCTAGGAAGGGCAGCTCGATGACGCGGGGCTGGAGGGTCGAGGCCTCGCTCCCGTCGATGGTCGCGAGGGGCGCGAAGTCGCCGGCGATGTTGCGGTACTCGAGGCGGAGGGTGTCCCCCTCGCTCTCACCCCGGACACGGAAGCTGAGGAAGACGCTCTCGGGGTAGACGGCGGCGTCCACGGTCTGGGTGAGGACGCTCTGCCCGGCGTCGAGGGACATGGCCAGGCTCCCGCCCGCGCCGCCCGTGGTGACGCTGGCGCCCTCGACCTCCGCCCACCGGGTGGCGAGGAGGAGACCGGTCTCGAAGTCGTCGGCGAGGGGGAGCGAGGCGCCCTGGAACTCGCTGACGTCCACATCGTCCACGTACCAGACGTCCGAGGCGTCCGAGCCGGTGGCGACGAAGCGGATGGCGAGCTGGTTGGTGAGGTCGGCCTCCTCGATGACGAACTCGCCGAGGGCGTAGTCGCTCTCGGGGGCGCCGTCGGAGACGATCTGCGCCGCGGTCTGCCAGACGCCCGAGGCGTCGCGGTACTGGGCGAGCAGGGACTCGCCCGCCTCGGCGCCCTCCCAGCGGGCGCGGAAGGTGAAGGAGACGATCTGCCCGGAGCTGGCCCGGGCGAGCATCGCGTTGGACTCGATCGAGTCGGTCCCGGTCAGACGCAGGGCGAGCGAGCCGATCGGGTCGGCCTCGACCTGCGCTCCGTTGACCGTCACCCAGTCGTTCGCGTTGAGCGAGGCGGTCTAGAAAGAATCGGGGTAGGGGAGTTCCTCGCGGGGGGTGAAGCCGAGGGCGCTCTGGTCGGAGTTGAAGGTGTTCACGCGCCCGGCGCCGAAGAGATCGTCCTCGCCCGGAGCGCCCAGGTCGTCGGCGCCGAGGACGAGGATCTCCTGCACGTCGGTGGGGTGCAGGTCGGGGTTGGCGGCGAAGATCATGGCGCCGACGCCCGCGGCGATGGGGCTGGCGTAGCTCGTGCCCGAGCCCGTGCCGTAGGACCCGCCGCGCCGGGTGGACCGCACGCCCGAACCGGGGGCGGCGATGTCCACGGGTGGCCCGTAGTTGCTGAATCCGCTCTTGGTGTCGCTGCTGGTGGTGGAGGCGACGATGACGTAGTCGGGGCGTTCGACGTCGGGGAGAAGGCTGTTGTCGTTGCCCGCGGCCCAGAACATGAGCCCGCCGGCGGCCTTGACCTCGAGCGCGGCGGCCTGGTTGGCCTGCGAGGTCCCGCCCGAGAAGCTGACGTTGACGATCTGGGCGCCGTGCTCGGCGGCCCAGACGGCGCCCTGGGTGAGGTCGAAGGGGTTGGCCGTGCCGTCCGTGTTGTCCGTCACGCGGATGGGCATGATCCTGAAGTTCCAGCCCGCGCCGACGACACCCGTGCCGTTGTTCCCGATGGCCGCGGCGCACCCCGCGACGAAGGTCCCGTGCCCATTGACGTCATCGACCTCGCCCCCGTCCACCTCCGCCTTGTTGCGCCGGGCGTTGAACCCGGGGACGTAGGCGGCCTGCAGGTCCGGGTGGTCCACGTCGCACCCGCTGTCGCAGACGGCGACGATGATGTCGCTGCTCCCGGTAACCAGGTCCCACGCGGCGGCGGAGTCGATCCGGCTGTGCTGCCAGCTCGCACCGAAGAGGGGATCGTTGGGCGTCGTGTCCGCGGGGTAGAGCGTCCAGTTGGGCTCGGCGTATTCGTAATCGCCCGTCGCCATGAGGAAGGCGCTCAGCTCGTTCTCGTCGGTCCCCTCGGGGACCTTGACGACGTACTGCTCGGTGATGTCGCTCTTGCGGGTGACGAGGGGGGCGACGCGATCGAAGGCTCGCGTCAGGGTCGAGGGGCGGGCCCGCCAGGCGCCTCGGATCGCGCCCTTGGGGCGGACGATCAGTTCGCCCGAGAACTCACGCGAGCCGGGGACCTCCCGGTAGAGCCGGGCGCCCTGGGCCCCGCCGAGGAGGGCGGCGTCACCCTCCTGCAGATTGATGCGGGTGGCGAAGGCGGGGGCGCCCTGCGGGAGGGGCTCGGCGCCGAGGGCGAGGCCGAGACTGAGAACGATCGCCCCCGAGACGAGGCTCGCGCGGTGTGTACGGATCACGTGCTGGCTCCCTGGATTCGCTCGCCAAACTTGTCTACGTCCGAAACGATGACCGCCCCGCGTCGCGTGCTCGGCGTCCCGAACGGGACGCCGCCCTACCCACCCGACGGCGTGGCCGGGATCAATACGCACCCCACCCGCCCGCTGTTCCCACCCGGGCCCCCCGGTATCCTGCCCGGATCGACCCCAGAGGGACCCTCGCTTGCCAACGAACGCCGATCGACTCGCCGCCCTCCTCCGGGCCCGGCGCCCGGGAATCTGGATCTCGACCACCGAGGAGGCCCAGGCCCTGCGCCTGATCGACGAGGCCGCCGGGCGCCTGGGCGCCCACGTCTGGAGCTGGTCGGTGATCGACGGGGTGCGCCGCCGGAGCAACGCGGGGGCGGGGGCGATCGCGGACACGATGAACCCGGGGGCGGCGATGTACTGGCTCGCCCAGCAGGAGGCGCCCGGGGTGATCGTTTTGCTCGACGTGGCGGCCCACCTGGGCGAGCCGCACGCGATGCGGGCCCTGCG
>JBITAG010000223.1:0-5524 GCA_044439985.1 Phycisphaerales bacterium JB059
GCCATGGGGCGCGGACGTGTATGTGGGGGTTTTGGTCGGCTCTCCCCCCCCGCGATTCACCTGGCGGGGCGGCCGTTCTTCACCCTATTCGATCGCGTGGCCGCGAGCCCGGATCACGCCCGGTCAATCGTGGGCCAGCGAGTCTCCAACCCCCGCATCGCCCGCGCCGAAGACCACGCCCAGTCTTCCTCGCGCTCCACCAACCCCCGGCGCACAGGATTCTCGTGGATGTAACGGATCTTCTCCCGCAGCTCCCCCTCAGAGAAGATGTTGCGGTCATACCCGCCCCCGGCCTGCCAGAACCGCTCAGCGCCTGACCCGTCACGGATGCGTTCGAGAACCGGCGCCTCAAGCTCCCGCCATCGCTGAAGCACCAATGCCGAGAACGGACGCTTGGTCGCGGACAAAATCGATGGCACGGTCGATTCGAGCGGAAGAACGAGCAGATGCACATGCTCAGGCATGATGACCCAGGCGAACAACTTGAAGCCGAGCCGACTGCGCGCAAGAAAGACCTGTTCTGCGAAGGTATCGCGGATCGCAGGGTTCTCAAAGAGAGCCAGCCGCTGGTTGCACGAGAACGTCAAGAATCGCGCATGCCCCTTGATCTCGTACCGTCTCAGCTTCTTGCGCGGCTCAGCCACGCGACGAGCATCGCGTCTCACGAATGGCGCCGCAAGAGCCGATCGTTCATGCCGGCACGGCTTGCCCTGCGGGTCAAGCCGTGGCACCCTCTCTTCGCCACTTGTATCCTCCCCCCATGCTCCCCTGGCTCATCGCCATCCCCCTGGCCTACCTCGCCGGCGCCATCCCCTTCGGCGTCCTCATCGCCCGCGCCAAGGGCGTCGACATCACCAAGCACGGCTCGAAGAACACCGGCGCCACCAACGTCGGGCGCGTCCTCGGCTTCCGCTTCTTCCTCCTCTGCTTCCTCCTCGACATGCTCAAGGGCCTCGTCCCGACGCTCGCCGCCGGGCTCGGCGCGGGCGTCGTCGGACAACGCGACATCGCCCAGACCGACGCCTGGCTCTGGCTCGCGGTCATGGCCAGCGCCGTGCTCGGACACATGTTCAGCCCGTTCCTGAGCTTCAAGGGCGGCAAGGGCGTCGCCACCGGGCTGGGCGCCCTCCTGGGCGTCTTCCCCATCCTCACCCTCGCCGCCGCCGCCGCCGCGATCGTCTGGGGGCTGACCTTCGCCATCTGGCGCTACGTCTCCCTCGCCTCCATCGCTGCGGCCATCGCCCTGCCCATCGCCACCGCCGCCGCCCTCTTCGCCCGACTCACCTCCGACGCCCCCCTCGCCGCCCTCCCCTTCCTGAGCGTCACCCTCGCCCTCGCCGCCCTGGTCGTCTTCCGGCACCGGACCAACGTGGGGCGCCTCCTCCGAGGCGAGGAGCACCGCATCGGCGCCCCACGCCCGACGCCCGAGGACTCCCCCAGCGCCTGAGCCCCCTCCCCTCAAGCTCACGCCCCGGATCGCCCGATAACGAACCCAGGACGTCCGAGAACCATCTCCGGACCGGCCTGGCGCGGTCCGATTCGCTCCTGTCGAGGCAAGTTCTGCGCGGCTTGAACTGAACCGCTCAACTCGCCGATCTTGAAGGGACCGTCGCTCCGCGAGGAGGTTTCCCATGCGTTTGCGTCTGCACCGCGACGACAACCCTGAAGACGACGCCCCGGCGCCCATCCCGTTCCCCCGCGATCGCGCCCCCGGACGTCTCGACGACCGACGCCGATCCTCGGAACGCCCCGGTTCCCGGGACGCCGTCTCCGCCGCCGACGAGGCCCTCTCCGACCTCCAACGCGGGATCAACGAACTTGAGGACCTCCTCGAGTCCCTCCCCTTCCCCAAAGTGACCGAACAGGACGACGGCCCCTTCGCGGCCTGACTCGCCTCACGTCATCCGGATCACCACCGCCGTCTCGTCGTCCGCCCGCTCGGCCAGACCCGAGAACGCGCGCACGTGCCAGAGCGTCTGGTCCAGCACCCGCGTCGCGCTCGCGCCCGCGTCGCGTGAGAGCAGCTCGCGCACCCCCTCGTGCAGCCGCGCCCGCCCGTACCGCTCCCGGTCGAAGCTCGCCGCGTCCGTCACGCCGTCCGTGTACGTGAAGACCACGTCCCCGCGCCCGAGACGCACGCGCTGCGCCGGGTAGGCCTCCCCCGGCTGCACCCCCAGCACCAGCCCCTCCCCGTGCAGTTCCTCGACGCGGGGCGTCCCCTCCGCCACGTCCCGCACCACGAAGGGCGGATCGTGCCCCGCCGTGCAGTACACCAGCTCCCCGCTCTCCGGGTCGATCACCCCGAGCCAGACGGTCGCGAACTCGTTGGGCTGCGAGTCCCGGCACATCGCGTCGTTCGCCATCGCCATCACCCGCGGCAGGTCGTCCACCCGCTCCAGGTACGCCCGGAGCGTCGCCCGCACCGCGCTCATGAGCAACGCCGCCGCGATCCCCTTCCCCACCACGTCCCCGATGAGCACGACGATCTTCCCCCCCAGCTCGAAGACGTCGTAGAAGTCCCCCCCCAGCTCGCTGCTCGGCTCGCACCGGCCCGCGATCTCCAGACCCTCGACCCGCGGCAGACGCGTCGGCAGCATCCGAGCCTGCACCGCCCCGGCCAGACGCAGCTGACGCTTCACCCGACGCTCACGCGCCCGCGCCTCCAGCAGCCTCGCCTGCTCCACCGCCGCGGCGCCCTGCTGCCCGATCGAACGCAGCAACCGCCGGTCCGCCTCGGAGAACGTCCGCACCTCCCGGGAATACAGACGCATCACCCCGATCGGTCGCCCGCGCACCACCAGCCCCGCCCCGATGAAACTCCGGATCCCCTCCTCCACGCACCGCTGCGGCTCGATCACCCGCGGGTCCGCCAGCAGATCCTCCGAAACCACCACCTCCCCGTCGAGCGCCATCCGGTCGAAGACCCGCTCCCGGCTCAGCGGCACGCCGCTCGTCAGCCACGCCTCGCTCATCCCGTGGCTCGCCTTGACCACCAGCTCCGACTCGTCGTTCGTCCTCGCCAGCCCGTCGGCGTCTTCCGGCAGGAGCACCAGCGAGCCCGCGTCCAGCCCCAGCACCTCCAGCGCCGACTCGAACGCCGCCCGGAGCATCTGCTCGGTATCCCCCCCCGCGACGAGCAGGCTGCTGAGCCGCTCGAGCACCCCAAGCTCCTTGACGCGTCCTCGCAGCTCGGAGACGTCGGCGCACAGCTCGCTCGCCGCCCGCCCCAGCAGGGCCAGGATCGCCCGCGCGTGCGCCAGCGACGCCTCCTCGACCGTCCCCCCCGACATCACCAGCGAACCGATCCGAGCCCCCTCCACGAGCAGGGGCGCCTCGTACGGGTCCCGCTCGAGCGCGCTGGGCGCGACCAACGCCCCACCCTCGCGCTCCACCACCTCTCCCCGCTCATCGCGCAGCTCGACCGTCGCCCCCGTCAGGGCCGCCAGCTCCGCGCACAACGCCCCCAGCGAGCCATCGGTGATGTAGTCCCGGATCGAGGCCCGCCGCCGCCGCCCCGCGTCGCTGTCCATGCTCATTCGTCCGAGGGGTCGCTTTGCCACACACGCTCGAGCAGCTCGAGCAGCCGACGCTCGCCCGCCTGACTCTCATCGTCGGGCGCCAGCTCGTTCACCGCACGCATCGCCTCCAGCCCCTCGCGCAGCGCCCGCGGGTTCTCCGTCTGACGACCGAGGTACGCCAGCAGCAGCCCCGCCTCGCGACGCAGCTGCGGGTCGCCCTCCATCGCCGCGTCACGGTCCTCCCCGATCCCGATCCGCTTGCGCAACGCCTCCGCGATCCGGTCCCGACGCGCGTCACCCGGCAGCAGCGACGCGTCGAACCGCATCGCCACCACCTCCGGGTGCTGCATGATCAACGCCCGCAGATTCATCGCCGCCGACAGGTACATCCCGGCGCCCAGCTGCGCGTGGATCCGGCCCACCTGCGCCGTCACGTCCCCGGGACGCACCGCCAACGCCCGCGTGAACCGCTCCTCCGCGTCGAAGAACCGCTCACGCGTCAGCAGACGCTGCCCCGTCTCCATGTGCTCCAGGAACGCGTCCCGACGCGTCGCGTCCGTCGGCGCCACCAGACGCTCCACCGGACTCTGCGCCTGACGCATCAGCTCCAGCGTCTTCTCGTCGAACGTCCCCAGCTGCTCCACCCCCTCGAAGTCGCTGGGCACCTGCACGTTCGGAGACTCCAGCCCGGGGTCCTCCTCCTCCCCCTCCTCAGGCTCGCCCTGCTGCAAACGGAGGCGCAGCTCCTCCAGACGCTGGCGCCAGATCGGCACGGGCGCCTCGCCCTCCTCGACCTCGCCCGACTCCTCCTGCAGCGCCCGCTCCTCGAGACGACGCATCACCTCGTCGTGCGCCGTCACCACCGCGCCCGGATCGATCTCCAGCCCGGGCACGCTCGTGTCGATCTCCTCGCCCGGACGCCAGTCCTCCGACTCGTCCGGCACCGGCGTCACCCGAAGCCCCCGCAACGCCGAGGCCGTCACCGCGATGTCCGCGTTCTCCGCCGGCGTGTCCAGCTTGTTCACCAGGACCGGCTGCATCCCCATAGTCGTCGAGTACGCCGCCGACGTCCGAAGCGTCCCCATCAGCGTCCCGCTCTCCTCCGTCTCGCTCGGGTCCGGACGCCCGATCGGGACCTGCGTCTCCGGCTGGTTCGACCGGGGAGTCACCACCGGCGCCGGCGTGAAGGCGCGCGGCACCACCACGCTCCCCACCAGGTTCGGCGGGGGCGCCGACCCCGTCGTCAACGCCATCTGGTACTGGATCGCCTCCGTCCCCCGGATCCCCTGGCCCACCAGCCCCGAGTAGAGCGAGTCCCGCCGGAACGCGAACAGGTCGTTCGACCCGAGATCCGCCCGGAACGCCCGCGCGTCCGCGTACCCCACGTCCCCACGGAACGCCAGCCCGGCGCCCGCGTTCCCCGTCACGATCGCCCGACGGAACGCGAACTCACGCATCGGGTCGTTCGCCGACGGCGCGTCGTTGTACCGGCTGCCCTGATACAGGCTGTTGTCCAGCAGGCGACCCGGACGCGCCGGCTGCGCCGCCGCGCTCCCGCCCCAGAGCGCCTGCGGCCCCCGGGAATCCAGACGCGGATCCAGCGCGCTCTGCCCCAACGCCCCCTGCCCGATCGCCAAACCGACCACCCCCACCATCACCCGCATCCGTCCGCTCATGACCGCCTCCTGTCTCAGCGACACATGATATTCGGTCCCTCGCGGGCGCCGATCGCACAAAGCCCCCCGCCGGGCGCTCAATAACCACGCCCGGACCCGGCAGGCCCCGCGCCCTCAACGACTCCTACGCCCCCAAAGAGGTCCGGGTGCGTTCTCGGTTGGGATCAGAGGCTCTTGCTCGTCTTGCTGGCGCCCAGGTGCGAGAGCACCTTCACACACCCGTCGTTGAGCACGTCCGCCACGATGAAGTAGACCAGCTCCCCGTCCGTCCAGGTCAGCACCCGTGTGCCCCCCTCACCGCACGCCTTCGTGTCCAGCGAGTACGTGACC
>JBITAG010000224.1:0-6488 GCA_044439985.1 Phycisphaerales bacterium JB059
GCTACCTCCAATCCGAGAACCCCGGCGGAGCCCGCTACGACCTGCACGACGGCGACCTCGTCGCTCTCGTCGATATCGCCCAGGAGAGCAACAACCAGTTCATCCGCCAGCCCGTCGAAGAGGGGAACCCGGACAACATCCCCGCCGGGACCCTCCGCAACCTCCCCGACCCCGACAACGCCCGTTTCTACCCCGACCTCGCCCTCACCCCCACCCTCATCGACAACCCCGGCACCGCGCGCAACCCCGGCGCCACCCAGTTCACCCGCTACCCCTTCAACACCTCCACCCCGCTCGCCGGCGACCCCGTCACCGACAACGCCACCGGCATGCTCATGCGCTGGGCCCAGTGGATGTTCGAGGTTCAGGGCATCGACGGCTTCCGCCTCGACGCGCACAAGCACATGGACAACTGGTTCTGGGACACCTTCTACGACAGCGCTGTCCACCGCGTCCGCCGAGCCCCTTCGGGCGAGATGGTCACCCCCTTCTCCTTCGGCGAGAACGTCACCGGCAACTTCGACATCCTCAACAACCAGATCCGCAAGGACAGCTTCGCCAACCGCGACGCCCTCGACCTCCAGGGCGCCGCGCGCCTGCGCGAGATCATCAAGGCAGGGGGCTTCGGCTCCTGGAACGGCCTCTTCTCCAACGCGGACTCCGGACGCCTCGACATCGCCGACGACGGCTTCACCAACGGCTCCGTCGGCGTCAACCACGTCTTCAGCCACGACAACGGCTCCGTCGGCGACGGCGGCTCCTCCCCCCTCTTCCCCACCCCCCGCCAGCAGGGCTACCCCCAGCACGCCTTCACGCTCATGGCCCCGGGACGCGCCATCGTCTACCACAACGGACGCGGCGTTCCCCGCGCCTCCGGCTTCTTCCCCCGCGAGGGCGTCCCCATCGCCCTCGGGCTCAACCCCACCGCCAACGCCCTCGACGACACCATCACCAACCTCGTGCAGCTCCACAACCAGGTCGCCACCGGCCTCTACCAGCAGCTCAACGCCAACAACGCCGACGTCCTCATCTTCGAGCGCTACGCCAACGGGCAGGCCAACTGCCTCGTCGCGGTCAACGACCGCTTCGACGCCGGGGCCGACGCCCTCTCCGTCACCACGCGTTACCCCGAGGGAACCCGCCTCCATGAACTCACCGGCAACGCCGCCGACCCCGACGTCGATCCGCTCAACGTGATCCCCGAACTCATCACCGTCGGCCCCGCCGGGAGCGTCAACCTCATCGTCCCCCGCAACGTCTCCAGCACCGGGACCGAGCACGCCAAGGGCTTCCTCGTCTACGCCGAGGCCCTCCCCAGCGCCACCCTCGGCGTCTCCAACCAGTCCGGCGCCATCCCCGCCGACCCCTCCAACTTCCCCCCCTTCTTCCGGCGCCTCTACGACATCCCCGTCGTCTCCGCCGACACCTTCCGCATCACCGTCAACACCGCCCAGACCGACCCCCAGGACCCCAACACGGACGACAACGCCATCTTCCGCATCGACCAGGGCACGCAGGACTTCAACGGCAACGGGTCGCCCGACATCCCCCTCGCCGCCGCCCTCTTCGGCGGGTACGAGCAGTTCGTCACCATCAACCAGCCCACCTTCGACTCAGGCGGAACCACCGGCGTCTACTCCCAGGAGATCGACGCCACCACCCTCTCCGAAGGCTTCCACTACATCTCCGCCCTCGTCTTCCGCCATCGCCCCGAGTTCACCAGCCCCCTGTTCACCGAGAAGCGCGAGGTCGTCTACATCGACCGCCTCGACCCGGTGCTGGAGATCCCCGGAATCGACGCCCCCATCGAGGACGGCGCCGCCGAGTTCCGCTTCATCAACCCCGACAAGACCGTCACCGCCCTCCACACCTTCTTCGACCTCCCCGCCGGCCAGGACCCCGTCGCCCTCGCCGACCCCTTCAACGCCGCCGCCCGCTGGGACCGCCTCGAATGGCGCAGCACCCCCGACACCCCGCTCACCAACGGCGCCCACACCCTCACCGTCGTCACCTTCGAGCACTCCGGGCGCGCCTCCGTCTTCGAGTACGCCATCACCGTCGGCACATGCCCCGCCGACCTGGCCGAGCCCTTCGGCACGCTCGACTTCTCCGACGTCGTCGCCTTCCTGGGCGCCTTCGGCGCAATGGACCCCGCCGCGGACCTCGCCGCCCCCTTCGGGACGTTCGATTTTTCCGACGTGGTCGCCTTCCTCGGCTCGTTCGGCGAGGGATGCCCCTGAACGACCCCGACGCTACGATCGCGGACACGCGGCCCCGTAGCTCAGCGGTAGAGCAGGCGACTCATAATCGCTCAGGTCGGGGGTTCGAATCCCTCCGGGGCCATTGACCCGCGTTCAGGGTCCGAACCCCTGGCTGCGCAGCGCACACGAGATCAGGCGCTGCGTGATCTTCGCCCCCACCTGCGCGCTCGCGTGCTGCCCCGGCTGCGGGCACAGCTCCACCACATCCCCCCCAACGATCCGGGCCCGTTCCGCGATCCGCCCCAGCAGCCGGCTCACCTGCCCCCACCCCAGCCCCCCCGGCTCCGGCGTCCCCGTCGCCGGGACGATCGACGGATCGAACCCGTCCAGATCGATCGTCACGTACACATCTCCGGCGAGCAACGCCTCCACACGACGCATCCACGCCTCGTCCGGCGCGTCCACGATCTCGTGCGCCCAGAACGTCCGCGCCGGGTCCATCGTTCCCAGCTCCTCCCGGCTCACGCTCCGCAGCCCGACCTGCACAATCTCCGCCACTTCCCGCGCCCGGGCCATCACGCACGCGTGGTTCAGCCCCGACCCGTGGTACGAGTCACGCAGGTCCGAGTGCGCGTCGATCTGCACCACCGTCAGACGCCCACGGGCCGAGGACGCCGCCGCCCGGATCGCGCCGATCGACACCGAGTGCTCCCCCCCCAGAACGATCGGGATCTTCCCGAGCGCCAGCGCTCGCCCGACCACCCCCTCCACCCGCTCAACCACCTCCTCAAGCCCGAGCCCCGCGTCGATCCCCCCGTGGGTCGCGATCCCCCGCTCGCTCGGTTCCCACCCGTCCTCCGGCTCGTAGTTCTCCAGGTGCTGCGACGCCTCGATGATCGCCCGCGGCCCCTGGTCCGCCCCCTTCACCCAGGTGCTCGTCCCATCGAAGGGCGCCGGAATCACCATCACCCGGGCGCTCGCCGGGTCGCGCTGCGCTTCCTCAACTTCCAGAAAGCCCCCCCCGGGCCACATCTCCTCCGCCCCGAACGCCCGCTCAGGCATGCCCGTTCCCCCCGAGGTACGTGTACCCCGAAAGCTCACGCTCGATATCCCGGATCACCCTCCCCGCCTCGTCCGCGCTCAACCGCCCGCGCCGCACCGCCCGGTCACAGTCCCGTGAGAGCGAGCTGAGCATCTGTTCCCCGTCGTGCTGCAGGTACGCCAGAACCTCCCCGCACGTGTCCCCGCGCACGATCTCATCGATCGTCCACCCACCGTCCTCCACGCGCAGGTGCACCGCGTGCGCGTCCCCGAAAAGGTTGTGCAGGTCCCCGAGCGTCTCCTGGTACGCCCCCACCAGAAAGACCCCGATCCGGTACGCCGCGTCGTTCAGCTCATGCACCGGAAGCGTCCGCTGCAACCCCGACTCCCCCACGAACCGATCCAGCCGACCATCCGAGTCGCACGTGATATCCCCGAAGCTCGCCCGCCGCGTCGGACGCTCGCCCAGCCGGTGGATCGGCATCACCGGGAACACCTGATCGATCGCCCACGCGTCCGGAAGCGACTGGAAGATCGACAGGTTCGCGAAGTAGACGTCCGCCAGGATCTCGTCCAGGTCCGACAGCTCCTCGCTCTCCAGGCCCAGCCGGTCCCGCTCGTCCCGCGCCCGGCGCATGATCTCCCAGAACAGCCGCTCCGCCTCCCCGCGCTGCTCCAGCGTCAGATACCCCATCCGGAACCCGCTCTCCGCGTCCCCGATCGCCTTCTTCGCGTCGTGGCAGCACTCCACCAACCGCCCCGGCCCCACCATCGACAGCGCATCGCGCAGATCCCGGATCGGCGTCGGCGCCTCCTCCCCCTCCCCCCCCGCGTCCACCGCGCCCGCCGAGCGTTGACGCTGCCGGTTCGACCCCACCACGTCAAAGACCAGCACGCTCGAGTACGCCACCATCGCCCGCCCGCACTCGGTCACGATCGTCGGGTGCTCCACCCCCGCCCGCGTGCACACGTCCCCCACCCGGTACACCACATCGCTGGCGAACTCCCGCAGCGAGTAGTTCATCGACGACTCGGCGTCCGTCTGGTCCCCCCGGTAATCGACCCCGAGCCCCCCGCCCACGTCGATCATCCCCATCGGCGCCCCGAGCCGAACCAGCTCCGTGTACACCTGCGACAGCTCGCCGATCGTGTCCTTGATTGTCCGGATGTCCTGCACCTGGCTCCCCACGTGGCAGTGCAACAGCCGCAGGCAGTCCAGCATCCCTCGCTCGCGCAGGATCCGCACCGACTCGAGCAGCTCACCCGTCGTCAGCCCGAACTTCGACCGCGACCCCGCGCTGTCGCGCCACCGCCCCGTCCCGCTCGACGAGATCTTCACCCGGATCCCGACGCTCGGGCGGACCCCGCACCCTTCCGCGGTGTCCAGAATCCGCCCAAGCTCACGCGGGTTCTCCACGATCGGCACGATCGTCCGCCCCAGTCGCTGGGCGTGCACCACCATCTCCACGTACCGCTGGTCCTTGAACCCATTGCAGACAATCAGCTGGTCATCGATCCCCGCGGTCAACGCGAGCGCCGCCAGCAGCTCCGGCTTCGATCCCACCTCCAGCCCGAAGCCCAGCTCCCGCCCCACGCGGCAGACCTCCTCCACCAGGTGACGCTGCTGATTCACCTTGATCGGGTACACCCCCCGGTACGCCCCCCGGTACTCGTTCTCCCGGATCGCTCCGTCGAACGCCTCGCGCAGCTGCTTGAGCCGCTGGTCAAGGATGTCGCTGAACCGGAGGAGCACCGGCGTCTCCAGCCCGCGCGCCAGCAGACCCTCCACAACCTCCTCCAACTCCACGTCCGTCCCGGCGCACCGCGCCACCACGCGACCCGCGTCGTTGATCCCGAAGAACCCGCCCCCCCACGCCTCCACGCGGTACAACGCCTCGCTCATCCCGGGGGTCCAACGCCCGCTCAGCATCTCCTCCCCCGGCGTTCGATGGGTCGTGGTCATAGCCCCAACATTATCCCGCCCCCCCCGCCCACGATGCCCCTCCGGGTCCGATCATCCCCCCACCCGCACTCCCCGAAGCAAACCTTGCCCGGGCGCCACACGAACGGGTAGCGTGGAGTCCAGAACGTGGTCTTCTTCTCCGGGTCGTCTTCCCCATAAAGACGCCCACCGACCGACGACGGAGCGATCGATGCCCAGCACCAGCACCCCGCGACGCCTCCTCCCCCTCCTCGGCGCGGCCCTCGCCGCCTCCCCCGCCCTCGCCGGCGGTGGGCCCGAGAACCTCATCATGGTGGTCGATCCCGCCAACGCCGACGCCCTCTACGCCGCCAACCACTACCGCCACGCCCGCGACCTCCCCTCGCGCAACGCCCTCTACATCCACCCCGGCGCCGACACCTACGCCGACTTCGCCAACGCCAACATCCCCGCCCTCCTCGGCAGCCTCCAGCAGCTCAACCTCGAGGACCACATCGACCACGTCCTCGTCATGCCCAGCGACCAGTACCGCATCGACGCCCCCGGCCTCGTCTCCGACACCTGCTCACCCATCTCACGCTTCGGCCTCGGCGGCTGCTACACCTCCGCCTTCATCGCCGACGAGATCCTCGCCGGGGGCCTCCGCCAGAACGAGACCAACCGGTACTACGGCCTCTTCACCACCGACATCCCCGCCTTCGACAGCAACACCACCTACCTCTCCGGCAGCCCCTCCACCTCCACCTTCGCACGCCGCTACTTCATCGGCTCCATGCTCGGCTACACCGGCAACGCCGAAGGCAACACCATCGAGGAACTCCTCGACATGGTCGACCGCGCCGTCGCCGCCGACGGCACGCACCCCGACGGCACGTTCTACTACATGAACAACACCGCCGACGCCGCACGCAACGTCCGCTCCAACCAGTGGAACCCCGCCGTCGCCGCCCTCGCCGCCGAAGGCTTCGACGCCGAGGTGATCTCCGGCGTGCTCCCCACCGGACGCCATGACGCGCTCGGCGTCATGTCCGGTTTCGCCTACGACAACATCCTCGACGCGGACTTCACCCTCATGCCCGGCGCCTTCTGCGACCACCTCACCAGCTGGGCCGCCACCTTCAACGACTCCACCCAGACCAAGGTTTCCGAGTGGATCCGCAAGGGCGCCGTCGGCTCCGTCGGCTCCACCCAGGAACCCTGCAACTACCCCGGAAAGTTCCCCCGCGCCCAGATCCAGCTCGGCTACGCCCTCGGCATGCCCCTCGCCGAGGCCGCGTTCCGCTCCCTCCTCTTCTTCCCCTTCC
>JBITAG010000225.1:0-8547 GCA_044439985.1 Phycisphaerales bacterium JB059
TTCCGGGAGGTGTCGGGCGCGACTTCGACGGGCGGCTCACCTCGATGGGCGCCGACGGCGGGGCCCTGAGCGCCGTCTTCCTCGGCGATCGGCTCGCCCTCCCCGTCCGGGTAAGCCTCGAACCGGGGGAGGAGTCCTTGCCCCGAAAGGCGGCGCTCTTCGCGCGTCGTCAGGGAACACGGGTCGCCCTCTCCGGTTCGAGTGGTGTCGATCTCGGCTGGTTCGACCCCGCGTTCGATCGTCCCCTCACCTCGACCACCGGCGACGCGCCGCTGCGCGTCTCCCTGCTCGGGCTGGGGAGCGTCGGCAAGGGGGTGCTCCACGAGTTGCTCTCGGCGCCCGACCGGTACCGGGTGGTGGGCGTGGCGCTCACGAGCGATGACGCGCGCCACGCCCCCGGCCTGTCCCCCGAGATCGCCTCCTTCGACGTGGAGGAGATCCTCACCCGGGACGCTGATGTGGTCATCAACCTCGTGGACCGGGACGACCCCTGCTTCGATCTCTCGATCGAGCAGGCCCGGATGCGCGGCGTCAACATCGTCTCGGGCGTGGGGTCGCTCAGCGGAATGAACCGCGAAAGCCCCCAGCCGACCGCCTTCCGGTTTGAGCAGGCGGAGCCGCGCTCGCGGGCCTGGCGCGGAGGCGCCAGGCGCGTGAGCCACTGATCGGTCTCTCCTCGGAGTCCCCGCCCTCTCCCTCAATCGGGCGGGTCATCACGGACGGGTCCGGGTGGCGATTCCTCGCGCCGCCCGGGCCCGTTCACGTGCGCGAGCGGGCCGCGCGCACCAACGCGGCGCACCGGTCCGGGTCGAGCTCGTTGCACCAGACGCCCCCCTTCTTGATCGACGAGCCCACGATGATCGCGTCGGCGTGCTTAAGCAACCCCGCGGCCGAATCCGGCGTGGCCCCGCTCCCCACGATCACGGGCAGGTCGGTGACGCCGCGCGCCTCGCGGAGGTCGTCGGGCGCAACGGCCTGCCCGGTGGAGGCGCCCGTGATGATCCCGCCGTCGGCGCCGAAGAACTCCGCGGCGCGGACCGCCTCGGCAAGAGAGATGTCCGAGGTGAGCGCATGTGAGGCGTGCTTCTTCTTGATGTCGCAGAGCACCCGGACGCCCGTCGCGCCGATCTCACGCCGGTAGCGCAGGAGCGGCCCCGCCTCCGCCTCCGCAAGCAGCCCCTCGTCCGCGACGTGGGCGAAGACGAAGTTCTCGCACCGGATGAAGCTCCCCCCCACGCTCTGCGCCACCGCCAGCGCGTGCCGGTTGCCCCCGGAGAGGATCTGCACGCCGATCGGCAGGTCGATCTCGTGCCGGACCTCGAGCCCCACACGCGTCATGGCGCTGACCACCTCCGGCCCCAGGCGATCCCCGTGGACATACGGCGCGTCGTGCATGTTCTCGATGATGACCGCGTCGAACCCGGCGTCGGCGAGCGTGCGGGCCTCCTGCGAGGCGATCGCCGCGAGCACCTCCACGCTCTCCCCCGTATTCCCCGGGCTCGCCGGCGTCGGTCGGACGTGGATCATGCCGATGACGGCCTTGTCGGGCAGGGGGGAATCCGTGATGGTCATGCGTGCACTCCGGTTGAAGCCGGGGGAGTCTATCGCGGGTAGACTCGCGCGATGGAGAGCGACCAGGCCAGGGCCCTGATGGAATCGTGGACGCAAAACCCCTCGCTGCGGGTGCACATGGAGTGCGTGGGCGCCTGCATGCGGGCCTACGCGGAGACGCTCGCCCCGGGGGAGGCGGACCGCTGGCTCGCCTGCGGCCTGCTCCACGACTTCGACTATGAGAAGCACCCGAGCACGGAGGAGCACCCGTTTGTGGGGGTTCAGCACCTTGAGTCGCTCGGCGTGGACGAAGAGATCCGGACCGCGATCCTCGGGCACGCGGATTACTCGGGCGTGCCCCGCGAGACGCCCATGGCGATCACGCTCTTCGCGGTGGACGAGCTGAGCGGGTTCATCGTCGCCTGCGCCAAGGTCCGCCCGGAGGGGATCTCCACCCTCACGCCCAGGAGCGTGAAGAAGAAGCTCAAGGACAAGGTATTCGCCGCGGCAGTCTCGCGCGATGACATCCGCACGGGCGTCGAACAGCTCACCCCACTCATGGGCGAGGGCTTCGACCAGACCGCGCACATCCAGCACTGCATCGACGCCATCAACGCTCAGCGCGAACGCCTCGGGTTGTGACTCAGGCGATGAAGAGCCCGGCGATCGAGGCGGTCATCCACGAGGCGAGCGCCCCGCCGATCATCGCCCGCAGCCCGAGCGTCACGAAATCCGCCCGCCGGCCCGGCGCGATGACGCTGAAGCCGCCGATCTGGATCGCGATCGAGGCAAAGTTCGCGAACCCGCAGAGCGCGTAGGCCGCGATCTGACCCGACCGGGGGCTGAGCGCCCCCTCCCCCCCGGTGTTGATCATCTCCCCGAGACGCATGTACGCGATGAACTCGGTGAGGACGATCTTCTGCCCCATCAGGGAGCCCACCGGCGCGCAGTCCTTCCACTCGATCCCCATCGACCAGGCGAGGGGCGTGAAGACCTGACCGAGGATCGTCTCGATGCTCAGCGTCTGGAGCCCCACCCCGTCGCTCAGGTCCGCGTCCAGCATCCGCCCGAACCACCCCAGCGGCATGTTGATGAGCGCCACGATGGAGACGAACGCGATGATCATCGCCACGATGTTGAGCGCCAGCTTCATCCCCTCGGAGGCGCCGCCGGCGGCCGCGTCGAGCGCGTTGACGTGCGGGCGCTCGATCGCGGACATGCAGACCACCTCGTCGAACGGCTCTTCGGTCTCCGGGACGATGACCTTGGCGACCACGAAGGCCGCGGGCGCCGACATCAGGCTCGCCGTGAGCAGGTGCCGGATGAAGAGTTCCCGGGCCGCGTCGTCGGTCCCCCCCAGCATCCCCACGTACGCCGCGAGGACCGAACCCGCGATCGTGGCGAAGCCCCCCACCATCAGGGTCATCAGCTGCGATCGCGTCATGCGTTCGATGTAGGGTTTGACACAAAGGGGCGCCTCGGTCTGTCCCACGAAGACGTTCGCCGCCATCGCGAGCGCCTCGGCGCCCGTCACCCCGAGCGTCCGGCGCAGCACCCAGGCGAGCGCGGCGATCAGCCGCTGCATCACCCCCAGGTGGTAGAGCACCGAAACCAGCGAGGCGAAGAAGATCACGATCGCCATCGCGTGAATCGCGAAGACGAACCGCTCCCCCTGCGCCCCCGTGTCCGCGAGGTGTCCCCAGACGAAGCCCGTCCCGGACTCGGCGGCGGAGATCGCGTCGTTGATCAGCGAGGCGATCGCGTTGAACACATCCACCACGCCCGGGGTCTTGAGCAGGAGGAGCGCGAGCACGACCTGCATCGCCACGCCCCCCACGATGATCCGCCACGGGAGACGCCCCCGGTCCGAGGAGATCGCCCACGCGATGAGCAAGAGCACCACAACCCCGAGCACGCCGACGCCGGACCCCATACACGTCTCCTGAGCAACCGGCGAGCCTACCGGATCGGGCACGCCGACGCGCCCAACCTAGACTCGCCCGATGGACGAGGCGTTTCGCCAACCCGAAGGCTCCGCGCGACGACTCTCATGGGACGAGGCGCCCGGGGCGATCCTCGCCTCCGCGCACGCCCTGCGACGGGACGACCGCCCCGTGCTCGTCGGCGTCTCCGGCCCGGTCGGCTCGGGCAAGTCCACCCTGGCGCGCCGCCTCGGGGGCGTCGTCGTCAGCACGGACGACTACCTCCCCGATTACGAGGGGCTCCCCGAGCACGAGCGGGACCTGCCCGAGCGGGCGGACCTCGACCGACTCAGCGACAACCTCGACGCCCTTCGGTCCGGGCGGCCGACCACCGCCCCCGAGTGGTCCTTCAACACGCACCGGCGCGTCGGTGAGCGTCGCGTCGAGCCGGCGCCGATCGTCGTCTGCGAGGGGATCCACGCCCTGCACGGGCGGATCGCCGAGCTGCACGACCTGCGCGTCTTCGTTGAGTCGCCTCGGGATGTACGCTGGGCACGCTGGAAGGCGATCGAGGAAGCGAGCGAGCGGGGCTGGGGCGTGGAGCGAGCCCGAGCCTTCTTCGAGCGTGTCGCCGAACCAACCTTTCAGGCGCGGTCCGAGACGTACCGGGCCACGGCGCACGTGATCGTGATCAACGACCAACACAACGATGAGTGAGAGGACCGGATGTGAAGTGGATGATGCTGTGGTGCGTGGCGCTGATCGGATCCGTCTGCGTCGGACAGGAGGCCAGGAACGAGTACATCGTGGACCTCTCGAGGGCGCACGCCCAGCTCGTCACCATTGAGCTCATCCTCCACGACACGCCGCCCGGTGAGGTCGAGCTGATCCTCCCGACCTGGCGACCCGGGCGGTACGAGATCCTGGACCCTTCGGGGACGATCCGGCGCTTCGAGGCGCGCGACGACGCGGGCGCCCCGCTCGGGTGGGAGAAGGTCCGCAAGAACGCCTGGGTCGTGCGCACCGATGGGGGGACGGTCCGGGCGAAGTACGAGCTGTACGCCAACTCGATCCGGGACCGGACGCGCTACGCCGACGATTCGCACGCGTTTCTCAGCGGTTCAGCGGTCTTCCTGTACACGCCCGACCGACGGGCCGAGCCCGCCCTCATCCACCTCGAGGGCGCCCCGAGCGGCTGGACCGTGGCCACCGGACTGGAGCGGGCCGGGGATGACCCGCGCCTGCTCTTCGCCCCGAACTACGACGTCCTGGTGGACAGCCCCATCGAGATCGGGGAGCTGCAGACCATCACCTTCGATGTCGAGGGGCGGGCGCACGAGATCGCGGTCTGGGGGGAGGGCGCCTACGACCTGCCCGCGATGGCCCGAGACTTCGAGCAGATCGTCCGGGATCAGCTCGCGGTCTTCGGCGAGATGCCCTACGAGCGGTACGTCTTCCTCCTTCACGTCGGCCCGGGTCTGGGGGGCGGGACCGAGCACCTCAACTCCACGATCATGCAGACCCGCCCGACCTCGTTCACCTCGGAGAGCGCCTACCGAGGATTCCTGGGGCTGGTCAGCCACGAGTTCTTCCACACCTGGAACGTCAAACAGCTCCGCCCCGCCGGCATCCACCCCTACGACTACGAGAAGGAAAACTACACCAAGCTCCTCTGGGTCGCGGAGGGAACAACGAGCTACTACGACGACCTCTCCCTCGTCCGCGCCGGTCTGATCGACACGGGGGAGTACTTCAAACGCATCGGCGGTTCGATCAACAGCCTGCGACGCTCCCCCGGGCGGAAGCTCCAGAGCCTGGAGGAATCCAGCTTCGACGCCTGGGTGAAGTTCAGCCAGCGCACCCCCGACTCGGGCAACTGCACCATCAGCTTCTACTCCAAGGGCGCCCTGGTCAGCCTGATGCTCGATCTGACCCTCCGCATGCGCACCGACGGGGCGGCCACCCTCGACAACGCCATGCGCGAGCTGTACGAACGCCACCCCCTCAGCGGCGACGGCTTCACCCCCGAGGACGTCATCGAGGTCTGCAACGACCTCACCGGCGAGGACATGACCGACTTCTTCGAGGCCCACGTCAGCGGCGTGGAGGAGTTGGACTTCGAGCCCCTGCTCGAGTGGGCGGGCGTGGAACTCTACTTCAAGCCGGACGATGAGCCCTGGCGACTCGGGCGGGAGGAGCATCCCGACGGGGATCACGGCGACCACGCGGAGGCGTCCGAACGCATCGACCTGGGCCTCTCGCTCACCACGCGCAACGGGAACGTCCACGTCCGGTCCGTCCGCGAGGGGGGCGCCTGCTTCGACGCGGGGATCATCGCCGACGACGAGCTGGTCGCGATCAATGAACGCCGGGTCGAGTCCACCGACCTCAAGCCGCTGCTGGAGGGGATCGAGGCGGGCGACGCCATCAGGGTGCTGATCGCGCGACGCGGGGCGCTGTTGGAGCGCGAGGTCCGGGCGAAGGGCGCCCCCGCGGGCTCCTGGAAGCTGCGTCGCGTCAAGAACCCCAGCGAGGCGCAGAAATCGCGCTACCGGGCATGGCTCGGGCAGGCCTGGCCGGGCGAGGACAACGACACGAGCGAGGGTGAGTGAGTCAACCCGAAGAGGAGGGCTCGTCGGAGGAGGCCTTCGCCCCCGGGCGGGTCCAGAGCACGTAGGACCGAACGCTCAGGACGAGCACGACGGCGTTGATCGCGATACCCGGCGTGGAGACGGGGCTCAGGCGGGCGTTGAAGACGATCCAGGCGAGCGCGGCGCCCGCGGACCAGAGGAACCCGTCCCGCTTGTGATGGCCCAGGCGCCAGAGCATGATCACCATGCACACCCCGGCGGCCAAGTCCACCCCGTCGTGACCCATCAGAAAGTCCATAGCCCCAAGCGTAGGCGAGACTTGTTGGGGCCAGCGTGAGCCAATACGCTGGCCCGACGCGCCCCCGCGTGCACGGAGCCAAGCCGACCATGAGCGAGACGACCTACCGCGAGACGCCCGACCAGACCAAGACCGGCATGCCGGGCGGCGTGCCCTACATCATCGGGAACGAGGCGGCCGAGCGGTTCAGCTTCTACGGGATGAAGGGCATCCTGACGGTCTTCATGACCACCTACCTCATCACCGCCACGGGTGAGCCGGACAACATGGGCGAGGAGGAGGCCAAGGGCGTCTACCACGCCTTCGCGGCCGCGGCGTACTTCTTCCCGATCCTCGGCGCCATCGTCGCCGACGTCTTCTGGGGCAAGTACAAGACGATCCTGTACCTGAGCCTGATGTACTGCGTCGGGCACGGGTGCCTGGCGGTGATGGACGTGGCGCCGCACATGGGCATGGGCATGCGCCCCTGGCTCTTCGCGGGCCTGATCTTCATCGCGGTGGGCGCCGGGGCGATCAAGCCGTGCGTCTCCGCGCACGTCGGTGACCAGTTTGGATCGGGGAACAAGCACCTGATCACCCAGATCTTCAACTGGTTCTATTTCTCGATCAACCTGGGCGCGATGGCCTCGATGTTCCTCACCCCGATCCTCCTGCGCGAGGTCGGGCCATGGCTCGCCTTCGGCCTCCCCGGCGTCCTGATGGCGATCGCAACGTTTGTCTTCTGGCTCGGACGCCACAAGTTCATCCACGTGCCCCCCGCGGGCTGGAAGCAGTTCTCGAAGGAGACGTTCGGGGCGGAGGGACGGCGCGCAATCCTGAACCTGTCGCCCCTCTTTCTGATCTTCGTCCCGGTCTTCTGGGCGATCTTCGACCAGACCGGCTCGGCCTGGGTGCTGCAGGCCGAGAAGCTCGACCCCGCCTTCCTCGGGCACAACTGGCTGCCCGCACAGATCCAGTCTGTCAACCCCGTCATGATCCTCATCGGGATCCCCCTCTTCACCTACGTGGTTTATCCCTTCATGGGGCTCTTCTTTAAGCCCACCCCGCTGCGCAAGATCGGGATCGGGTTCGTCTTCACGGCCGCCTCCTTCGCGCTCTCGGCCTGGATCGAGACGGGGATCACCGAGCGTTCCCAGGAGGTCGCCGCGGGGCTCTGGGCCGCCCTCAACGAGGCGGGCGTGCAGGGCTCCGGCTCGCTGCAGGACGCGATCGTCGCGGCGAAGGGCGCCGACTGGAGCCCCACGCAGCTCAAGCCCTACCTCGACTCGATGCCGAGCGTCGGCTGGCAGTTCCTCGCCTACGCGATCCTCACCAGCGGCGAGATCATGGTCTCGATCGTCTGCCTCGAGTTCGCCTACACGCAGTCCCCCAAGAAGATGAAGTCCTTCGTCATGGGCATCTACTTCCTGGGCGTTTCGCTCGGCAACCTCTTCACCTCCGGCGTGAACTTCATCATCGGCGCCATGAAGGGCGAGGACGGGACCACCGCGCTGGACGGCGCCAACTACTACTGGTTCTTCGCGGGCCTCATGGCGGCGACCACCCTCGTCTACATCGTCTTCTCGAAGTTCTACAAGGGCGAAACCTACATCCAGGGCGAGGACGAGGACATCGCACACGCCGAAGCCGAGGCCGAAGGCCCCGACGCCCGCTAGCCGAGCCGCTACGGCGTCACCCCCATCAGCCCCTCCGCCGCACTCCGGTAGAGGTGCGTCAGGTGCGTGCCGAGCATCATCGCGATCAGCAGGAGCACGTGCCCGGAGATCACCACGCCGAGTTCGAGACGGGTCAGGCGGAACAAGGCCCAGATCACCAGGGCGTAGACGACCAGCCCCGTGAGGGCGCCGATCAGCAGCCCCAGGAACCCGGGGACCAACGCCGGGAGGTGATAGACGAGCTGAAACGCCGCCACCCCCGCGAACATGCGCGCGGCGGCGGTTTCCAGCGCGCCCGTCGGGCGCCGTTCGATCCGAGCGGCCACCATCACCGCCGCAACCCCCGTCCCCGTGTGCAAGAGCGTCTGGAAGAGCGTGACCGCGACGCCGAGGGCGACGAACCGCGCCCCGGCCCCCTCCGTTCCTCCCGCTCGCTGGCCCGAGGCGATCAACGCCCCAACCAGAACCGCAAGCCCGTGGCCTTGCGGCTGGCGGGCGCCCCCCATCCCCGGCTTGACCAGAGCGTCCGA
>JBITAG010000226.1:0-3699 GCA_044439985.1 Phycisphaerales bacterium JB059
CCCCTTGACCCCTCTTTCCACCCCCCCTTCAATCCCCCCATGGGCATCGAAGTGCCCGGACAGATCGCAGACCGAAGCCTCGGCGCCCTGCCCGGTCGCTGACCACCCCAGCACCCCGACCCTCCCGGATCGGGGACGGAAGAAGAAAGGAATGGCCCCATGGCCAACTACACCGGTCCCAAGGTCCGTCTCTCCCGACGCGTCGGCGTCCCCATCGCCGACCTCCCCAAGCACACCTCCAAGCGCCAGCTCACCGCCCCCGGCATGCACGGCTACCGCGGGCGCCGCCTCCGCGACTACGGCATCCGCCTCCAGGAAAAGCAGAAGCTCCGCTACCACTACAACGTCATGGAGAAGCAGTTCAAGCGCACCATCGACGAGGCGAAGCGCGGCCAGGGCAACACCGGCGAACTCATGCTCCAGTACCTCGAACGACGCCTCGACAACTGCGTCCGACGCATGGGCGTCGCCCGCTCCATCTGGGCCGCACGCCAGATGGTCGCCCACGGCCACGTCCTCGTCAACGGCAAGAAGGTCGACCGACCCTCCTACCGCGTCAACGTCGGCGACACCATCTCCCTCAAGCCCAAGATCCACAAGCTCGCCCAGGAAGCCATGGAAACCATGGGCGGACAGGAAATCGGCGCCTGGATCGACTTCAACCCCTCCGAACTCAACGCCAAGATCGTCTCCCTCCCCACCGCCGACCAGGTCCCCTTCGATGTGAACACCAACCACATCATCGAGTTCTCCGGCTAAACCTCATACCCGCCGGCGCGCCCCCAACCGGGCGCGCCGTCTTTCGCGCGCCGCCCGACCCAACCCCGCGCGCCGCGCTCACCCCGCAAGAAGGGCCGGGAGACGACATGCTCAAGTTCCTCCGGAAGTACAACCTCGTCATCATGGTCATCGGCGGCTCCCTGCTGATGGTCGTCTTCCTCCTCCAACCCATTCTCACTCGACTCGCCCCCGACCCCGGCAAACGCAAGGTCGCCACCGTCGCCGACGGCGCCACCATCACCCGCGCCGACCTCAGCTCCGCCGCCAACGACATCGCCATCCTCAACCGATTCATGCCCTTCCTCGTCAGCGGCATGAACCTCGACCCCGACAACAAAGACGACCACTACTTCCTCCTCCTCCGCGAGGCCCACCGCTCCGGCCTCGTCGGCGAACCCGGCGACGGCCTCGACTGGATCCCCGAACTCGCCGTCGAAGCCGCCCGCGGCGTCGTCGCCGAGCCCTACATCCGACAGGGCTACCCCCCCGCCCTCGTCAGCCAGATCCTCAACTCCCCCGCACAACTCCAGCAGATCGCCGACACCGCCGCACAGCTCCAGCCGCGACTCATCGAGAACCGCTCCGCCATCGCCCGCGGCATCGGACGCGGCGCCACCGAGGACCGCGTCGACCGCGCCCTCGCCAACGCCCGCGGCATCACCCGCCTCCGCTCACGCTACCGCTCCGCCCTCCGCCTCTCCGACCGCGTCGCCATCGCCGAGGCCAGCAAGGACATGGACTCGGCCGTCGCCGACGTCATCACCCTCCCCGCCAGCATCTTCGCCGACGACACCCCCGAGCCCACCCAGGAACAGCTCCAGGCCCACTTCGAGCAGTTCGCCGCCGAGATCCCCGGCTCCGGTGACATGGGCTTCGGATACCGCCAGCCCCCCTCCATCAAGCTCGCATGGCTCACCCTCGACCCCAGCGCCATCGCCGAGGCCATCCAGCTCGACCCCGTCGAAGTCCGCAAACGCTACGCCCAGAACCGCGACGAGCACCCCGGCGAGTTCGCCGAAGAACGCGAAGCCATCGAAACCGAGATGCGCAACGCCCTCGTCGAGAGCATCATGGTCGAGGCCGACGGCATCATCCGGCGCGAGGTCCTCGTCGCCACCCGCCGCCTCGAGGAAGACCCCCAGGGCTACAAGATCCTCCCCGAAGACTGGGCCGACACCCGCCCCCGCCTCACCCAGATCGCCACCACCCTCGCCGACGAACTCTCCGAGTCACAGGGATTCCGCATCCCCATCCCCGAGGTCACCGTCCGCAACGCCGACTGGCTCACCTCCCGCGACCTCAGCCAGCTCATGCCCATCGGACGCGCCGGCATCCGCGTCGGCGCCCAGCCCGTCCGCGTCTACGAACTCCCCGCCATCGTCCGTGAGAACGAGACCGGCTTCGAGTCGCCTCTCAAGGCCCAGGTCGGCCTCCCCCTCGTCGAGTTCCCCGGCTTGGACGCCAACGGACGACGCTTCTACTTCACCATCCTCGCCGCTCGGCCCGAGTCCCCCCCCGACGCCCTTGACGACGTCCGCGAGGAGGTCCTCGCCGACGTCCGCGAGAAGCTCGCCTACGAACGCCTCCTCGCCGAGAAGGACAACCTCGTCCAGCTCGCCCAGGCCGACGGCCTGAGCGCCATCGAGGCCCTCTTCTCCACCGTCGAAGGCGAGCCCGAACTCGACGACGAGGGCAACCCGATCGAGCAGCAGAACTTCGGCCCCAAGGTCGACGACATGGTCCGCCTCCGGCGCACCACCGCCCAGTCCCTCGTCCGCCCGCGCCTGCTCGACTCCCGCCTGGCCCAGTCCAGCGTCCTCGAGCCGATCCTCGAGGCCGCCAAGCAACGCCTCGATCCCACCGCCCCCATCGGCGCCCTCCCGCAGGAGGACGCCATCGTCGCCGCCGAGGACCCCGCCCTCCGCCTCCTCGCCATCGCACGCCTCCAGGCCTACCGCCCCATGACCATCGAGGAATACCGCCAGCGCGCCGGCATGCTCACCGGGCAGGTCGCCACCTCGATGCTCTCCGAAGCCGTGCAGGAGGACGACCTCGACCCCTTCAGCTTTGAGGCCCTCAAAAACCGCCTCGGCTACGTCCGCGACAAGGACAGCGACAGCCAGGGCTGACGCCCCTCACACCCGCGCCCGCGTCCATCCCCCGAAGAAAAACCGCCCGCTGAAGATCATCCCGCGCAGGATCAGCTCCCCGCACAGCCCGATCCACAGCCCGCTCAGCCCCCAGTCCAGCGGCGACGGGTTCTCGATGAACGTCCCGTTCGGCAACGGGATATCCACCCCGCTCAACGCGTACGCCATCGGCAACCGGATCGCGTACGTCGAGATCCACGTCAGCATCATCACGATCTTCACGTCCCCCGCCCCGCGCATCGCCGACCGGAACACGATCGCCAACGCGAACGGGACCTGCACCACCCCACAGATCACCAGCAACGCCGGCGTGTTGGTCAGGTGCTCCGGCTGATCCGAGAGCATCGCCGTGATCGGCTCCGGGAAGGCCACGAACAGCCCCCCGATCAGCCCCATCACCACCGCCGCCACGCCCGCGCAACGCAGCACCGCCGCGCGAGCCATCCGCTCACTCCCGGCGCCGATGTACTGCCCCGCCAGCGTCGCCGCCGCCATCCCCATCGCAAACCCCGGCAGGAAGCTGAACGCCTCGATCCGCACCCCGATGATGTGCGCCCCCAGCAACCCGTTCCCCTTCCCCTCGACCGCCGACTGCGCCCCCAGCCACCCCACCATCACGATCACCATGAAGTTGCCGATCCACATCCCGAACGTCTCGAAGAAGTTCGGCAACCCCAGCCGCAACAGCCGGCGCACCGTGTGCCAGTGCGCCCGAAGCCACCGCCGCTTGAGCGTGATCCCCCAACGCCCCCGGAGCGCCATCCAGAGC
>JBITAG010000227.1:0-3664 GCA_044439985.1 Phycisphaerales bacterium JB059
CAGCGTCGGCGCCAGCGATCGCAGGTGCCGTCGGGCCACCTCCTCCGCGTCCTCGTCCGACGCCCGCTCCGCCAACGCCTCCCGCACGATCTCCGAGGCCATCTCCCGGTCGATCCCCCGCTTGACCAGCTTCATCTCCAGCAGCGCCCGCCCCGCCGGGACGCGCGCCAGCTCCGCACGCACCACCGACTCCCCCAGCGCCCGGTCATCCACGATCCCCGCGTCCGCGAGCGCCCGCACCGCCTCCTCCCCCGCCTCACGGTCGTGCCCGCGCCGCTCGAGCCGATCCACCAACTCCCGGCGCGAATACGCCCGCCGCTCCAGCATCCGCAGCGCCGCCCGCCTCGCCTTCTCGCTCGACCCCGACATCACCCCAGCGTCCGCAGATACCCGGCCGTCTCCTCGATCGCCTTCGCGTCCCCGGCTTCCCGCGACGCGCCGAGCCCCGCCTCCAGCGTCGCCCGGGCGCCCGCCACGTCCCCCTCCGCCTCCTGCGACCGCGCCTTGTGGAAGTACGCGTAGCAGTAGTGGGGGTCCGACGCGATGCACCGATCAAAGAACGCCACCGCCTCCGCGTGCCTCGCCTGCTTCGCCAGCTCCATCGCCATCGCGTAGAGCGTGAACGCGTCGTCCGGCTCCGCCGCCAGAAGCTTCTCAAGCTGTTGCATCGTGGGCATCCCCACAGCCTACCCCGAACGCCCCTCCCTCCATGCCTCCTATCCTTCCTCCCCCAGACTTCCGAGGAGAACACCCCAATGCACAACATCAGCAACGTCGGCGTCATCGGTTCCGGTCAGATGGGCGGCGGCATCGCCCAGGTCGCCGCCACCGCCGGCTTCAAGACCACCATCTTCGATACCTCCCCCGACGCCATCGCACGCTGCCAGGCCACCCACGACAAGCTCCTCGCCCGCGCCGTCGAGAAGGAGCGCATGACCGAGGCCGAGGCCAAGGCGACCAAGGACCGCCTCACCTACGTCACCGACTTCGACGCCCTCGCCAACGCCGACATCGCCATCGAGGCCGTCGTCGAGGACGCCGCCGTCAAGGCCAAGGTCTTCAAGCAGCTCGACGAACTGCTCAACGGCGACCAGATCCTCGCCACCAACACCAGCTCCATCAGCATCACCGAGATCGCCGCCGCGACCGCACGCCCCGAGCGCGTCATCGGCATGCACTTCTTCTACCCCGTCCCCGTCATGAAGCTCGTCGAGGTCATCAACGGCCTCGCCACCGACAAGGCCATCACCGAGCGCGTCATCAGTCTCGCCGAGGCGATGGGCAAGACCGCCCTCCCCGCCAACGACCGCGCCGGCTTCGTCTCCAACCGCGTCCTCATGCCCATGATCAACGAGGCCTTCTACGCCTGGATGGAAGGCGTCGCCGAGCCCGAGCACATCGACGGCATCATGAAGCTCGGCTGCAACTTCCCCATGGGCCCGCTCCGCCTCGCCGACTTCATCGGCCTCGACACCTGCGCCCACATCATGGACGTCCTCGCCGAGGGCCTCTGCAACGAACGCTACCGCCCCTGCCCCCTCCTCCGCCAGCTCGTCACCGCCGGACGCCTCGGCGACAAGACCGGGCGCGGCGTCTTCGACCACGCCAAGTAAGCCTCCCCCGAACGGCGCGCCCCAACGGGATCACGCCACGCGGGCCAGGCCCGCGGCGCGGCTCACGCGTCGATCACCAGGTCCGCCGTCGCCCCCGGGCTCGGCGAGTACGCGTCCGCGCCCACCTTCTGCGCAAGACCCGGGATCCCCGCGAACGCCGGGCCGCCCACGATCACGCGCACGTCCGGGCACGCCTCCCGCAACGCCTCGACCGTCTCACGCACCCGCGGCAGGTGCGGCGCCAGCGTCGCCCCGATCACCGCGACCTGCGCCTCGTAGTCCCTCGCCCCCTGCACGAACTCCCCCGCCGGGAGATCCGCCCCAAGACACACCGACCGCACGCCCGCCAGCTCCATCAGACGCGCCGTCGCCTGCACCCCGATGTCGTGCCGGTCCTCCGTGACGCCGCCCACCACGGCGCCGACGCCGCGATCCGCCCCGGGCGACGCCCGATGCCAGAGCACGTTCATCGCCGAACGCGCCGCCTCCGTCACCGCGTGCTCTTCCCCCACGCCGATCTCACCCAGGTGCCACATCGTGCCCACCTCCCGCACCGCCGGGAGCAGCACCCCCTCGTACAACGCCCGGGTCGATCCCCCGTCGTCCTGCAGGCCCGTCAGCGCATCGATCGCCCCGCGCCAACGCCCCCCGAGCACCCGCTCGATGAACCGCAGCGACTCGGTCGCCATCCCCTCCCCCGGCGCCAGCCGATCGAAGGTGGGGGGGCTCCCCAACGCCACCGCCTCCGCAGCCTCCAACGCCGGCGCCACCAGCTTCCATGCCCGCTCGTGCAGATCCTCGCGAAGCGATTCGCGCATGCACCCGATGACCAGCTCCGCCTCCGGCATCTCGATCCCGCGGACGCGCATCGCTTCACCCGCCCAGACCACGCCCACGCCCGCGAGCGCCGGCTCCCCGAGGCTCACCGCCACCGACAACTCCTGCATCCGCTCCGCGTAGTACTGATGCCACGCGCCGAACGAGGACGACCGTTCCGTCGTGATCAGGCGCGACGCGGCGCCCGCGCCGTACCCCCGGGCGCCCAGCTCCAGCTGCCTGGCGACCGTCTCGCGTTCCGCCTGTTCCGAACTCATCGCCTCACCATACCACGAGTCCCCCGATCCGCCGATCAACCTCGAATCGCCAGGAACACAATCTCCCGATCGCTGACCACGACGCCCCCCGGACGCTCCTTCGTCACCGCGAAGATCGTCCCACGCCCCACCGGCAGCTTCGCGTCGATCGGGACGATCACCTCCTCCGCCCCCCGCACGTCAAACACGCCACCGTCCACCGGTCGCTGCGTGAGCAGTTCCGGCAACCCATCGATCGCGAACCCGGGCAGCTCCCCGACCGGGCGCTCCGCGTCGAAGATCCAGAGCTGATACTGGAACGCCGCCGGGTCGTTCGGCGTGATCCCCCCGATGCGCATGTATCCCTCGTCCGAGTCGTCCGACCAGACCACCTCACCCCGCACCCCCCCGTCCAGCTCGTGATCCTCGAGCCCCTCAACCGGGAGGTCACCCACACCGATCCAGTCCGCCTTCACCACCGCGCTGCCCGACTCCAGCAGCGCCTGCCGACGCTGCTCCACGCTCAACCGGTTGTTCCCCTCCGTCACCACCGGCGCCCGCGCCGTCGTCACCCACAGCACCCCCGCGATCGCGAGGCACGCCGCCGCCGCCAGCCATCCCCCGAGCGCGAACGCGAGCGGCACGCCGCGCGCGCTCCCCGCCGACGCCCCCCCCGGCCGCGTCCTCCCCGCATCCTCCATCGTCATCCCCACTTCCCCCGCCAGGAACGCCTCCGCCGCCTCGTCCACCCCGGTGCGCACCGACGCGGGCATCGGCGCCAGCGGCCCCATCATCGCCAAGTCCGCCGCCCCCCCCCCGAGCTCGAACTCCTCACTCAACGCCGACGCGTCCTCACCCAGCAGCCGATCCAGTTCCACCCGCGCCGATTCCCCCGCCTCCCCCGTCACCACGTCGGCCAGCAACCCGAGAGCCCGCTCATCCGTCGGAAGCGTCCGCATCACGGCGTCCCTCCCGCCC
>JBITAG010000228.1:0-5260 GCA_044439985.1 Phycisphaerales bacterium JB059
GATCTCTCCCGGCTCAGTTGTCGACCGCCCGACCCGCGGCGCGCCGCATCGCGGCCTCGAACATCGCACGCCGCAGCGCGGGCTCGTCGTACCGCGCGATCCAGAGCTGGCTCGTCGGCACGTACGTCTCCGGGTCGGCGCCCTCCGGCGCCCGCTGGCTCGTCCACATCACCCACTTGTTGTCCGGAGAGAACACCGGCAGCCCGTCGAACCCGCTCGCGTGCGTCACCCGCACACGCGTCCGCTCTGACGCGGGCTTGTCGGCGCCCCCACGCGTCCCCGCCTCCACCGCGAAGACCTCGTAGTTGAAGTGCCCGACCTCACTCGTCGCGTACATCGCGATGTCCCCCGTCTTGTTCAGGAAGGGACACCAGTTCACGTGCTCGTTGTCGCTCAGCGCGACCTCACGCTCCAGCCCGACCACCGCCCCCGTCTCGTCGAACGCAAGCTCCCCGATGTACAGCTGCAGGTGCTTGTCCAGGCGACGGTCCGATCGGTAGATGATCCGCTTCCCGTCCGCGGAGAAGAACGGCCCGCCGTCGTACCCCGGCTCGGTCACGAGCGGCGTGTGCGTGTCGTTCACCCGGTCGAAAATCCACAGATCCCCGTTCGGCTCGGCGTTCTCCGAGGAAGGCTCCAGCCGCGTGTAGAGGATGAATCGCCCGTCGGGGGACCAGGAGCCCTCGGCGTCGTACCCGTCGCGCTCCCAGAGCGGGCGGGCGGGGGGGACCTCCCCGCCCGTCAGATCGGCGGGCAGCACGGTGGAGACGATCTCCATCTCGTTGGGGAACTGCCAGGAGTACCGGCTCGTCCCGCGCTGATAGCCCGGGGCGTCCTCGTCCAGCAGCGGCGTGATGGTGGAGCCGAAGAGGATGCGCCCCGGCTGGGTCGGGTGGAACCAGCCGCACGTGTTCGACGACCCCGGCTCGCTCACCTGCGTGATGTTCGCCAGCCCGCTGAACGCGCCCGTGCGGTCACGGGTCAGGTCCGCGACGTACATCGCGTAGTGCGGGCTGGGCTCCTCCCCCTCGGCGGGATGCTCGATCGCCTGGAAGATGATCCGGGACGCGTCCGGGCTGAAGTACGCCTCGCCCGCCTTGAGGAACCGCTCCGGGCTGGTCAGCCGAACGTGGTCGGTCAGGACGGGGGCCTCGCTCGCCCGCCAGTCGGCGCCCGGCTGGGCGTGGACGAGCGGGGTCAGCAGGCTCAGGGCGCCGATGGCGATGCGTCGATGCGTCACGGGAAACCTCCAAAGTGCTTCGGCGACAATCCCTTGGATCGTCCCGCCCCTAGGGTAGCGCTCCACCCGCCCGATGATGCACGCCTCACCCCCCAATCCCCTCGACGACGCCCGCGTCCTCCACGCCAACGACCGCTTCGTCATCGTGGACAAGCCCCCCGGCGTTCGCTCCGTCCCCGGCAACGGCCCCGACGGACACGTCTGCCTCGAGGCCTGGGTGCGCGATCGGTTTCCCCTGGGGGACGGTCCCCTGACGGTCCACCGGCTCGACATGCCCACCAGCGGCCTGATGGTCTACGCGCTCGACCGCCCCGCCCAGGCCGCCCTCTCCGTCCAGTTCATGAAGCGACGCGTCGCCAAGGCGTACACCGCGATCGTGCAGGGACGTGTTGATCCCCGCTCGGGCGAGGTGAGCCTGCCCCTGCGCGTGGACTGGCCCAACCGCCCCCGTCAGATCGTCGATCACGACCGGGGCAAGCCCGCCCACACCCGCTGGCGCCGTCTCGCCCACGAGACCCGCGACGCTCGCCCCTGCACCCGCCTCGAACTGATCCCCGTCACCGGACGCAGCCACCAGCTACGCGTGCACGCCGCCCACCCAGACGGGCTCAACGCCCCCATCCTCGGCGACAACCTCTACGGCGACGAATCCCTCGCCCCCCGCCTCCTGCTGCACGCCTCGATGCTCGAGATCAACGACCTCGAAACCGGCGCGCCGATGCGTTTCGAATCCCCCGCGCCCTTCTAGGGGCCGCCCGCCCCCGGGCGCCCGCAAGGGGGGGTTACAGGTGCTTGACGCGCCGCTCCGCGTGCCCATCCCAGCTCAGGCCGCAGATGATCATCAGCTTGTGCAGCGCCTTGGCGTCGCTGTCGTTGAAGCTGTGGCGCTCGTGCGAGTCCAGGTCGAGCACGCCCCAGCAGCTCCCGTCCTGATCGAACAGGGGCACGACGACCTCCGAGAGGTCGCGCGGGTCGCACTTGATCACGCGGTCCCCCATGTTCGACAGGTCCACCGCGACAATCGGCGCCTTGTCCAGCCAGCTCCGCCCGCAGAGGCCGTTGAGCCCGATCGGGGAACAGGCTGGGGAGTTGCGGCATGGGCCGAGGATCATCTCCTCGTCCCCCTCCTCCGCGGTGTAGAAGCCGCACCACGAGACGCCCTGCTCGTGCAGATGACGCCAGAGCGTGTCGGCGACCATCTCCATCCGGGCCTGCCTCGACCCGGTGATGCCGCGCAGCGACCGCGCGATCGCGTCGTAGTCACGAACGTGGCGGGTGAAGCTCATTGGAGCGGGTGCTCCGGGGGCCGACGTTCGGGCCGACCCCGTGCGTGCGGACTCAGAGCGTCGCGGAGGTGTAGGGGAGCATGCCCATGTGCCGGGCGCGCTTGACGGCCTGCGCGACCATCCGCTGCTGACGGGCGTTGGTGCCCAGACGCTTGCGCCCGTAGATCTTCCCGTTCGGGGTCATCGCCCGACGGAGCAGCTCGACGTCCTTCCAATCGACGTACTCGACGTCCTTGGCGGAGGTCTTGGTCATCTTGACCGTGCCACCGGGGCTGAAGCGGTTGAATCGGCTCATGCTTGAATCTCCGTCCTGGGCTTGGGCGGCCCACTCGGCCTCACGCGAGGTCCGGGCGGGCGACGGATGGTGCGGATATCCAGATGCGGACGAGAAGGATAGGCCGCCGGGGGGCGATCAGTCGAGCGGATCCCTCGCCGTCGCCCCGCGGGCCCGCTCCCCCCGCTCCCGGGGCCAGTCGAGGGCGAGCACGCCACCCCCCCGGATCGCCAGGTAGACCGCCGGGACGAGCATCGCGACGTCCCGCCAGACGTGGCACATCGTGATCTTCGCCCCCTCGCAGGGCCAGTCGTACTTCCCGAAGCACCCGCACTCGGTGTGCATCTCCCGGGCCAGCACCGAGATGATTGCCCCGATGAAGACCACCAGCTGGAGGGCGAGCAACGCCGCCGCCGGGCGGGTGAACAGGCCCAGGATCAGCAGCACGCCGCAGATCCCTTCCGCCCAGGGCAGGGCGAAGGTCATCACCTTGATGACGTGCTCACCCGACTCGACCGGGATGATGTCGAAGGCCTTGATCGCGAAGGCGAAGGCCTGGGGGTTGCTCAGCTTGACCCATGCCGCGAAGACGAAAAGCCCGCCCAGGATCAGGCGGAAGGGCAGCTGAAGCAGGACGGACTCGACCAGGCGCAGCGCGCCGATGCGTTCGCTCAAGGCTCATACTCCAGCGGGGCGCCCAGCTCGACCTCGTGCCCGGCGTCCTTCCATGCAGGGTAGCCGTCCACGAAGACCAGCAGGTTGGTGAACCCCACCTCCTCGAGCACGATCGCCAGATTGTGCGAGGCGTCGCACGAGCCACCCCCGCAGTAGATCACGATGGGCTGGTCCATCCCCCCCGCCTCGGCCTCGATCTCGAAGACCAGCGAGGCGTCCTCCAGCACGCGGTCCACGGGCATCCACATCGCGTTGGGGATGTGCCCCTCCTCGTACTCCTTCACCGTCCGCGCGTCGAGGAAAAGCCCGAACTCGTCGAAGTGCGCCTTCACGCCCGCGAGGTCGATCTCCCCCTGCTTCACCGGCGTCCCCGTGACCACGCCGACCTGCGTCGACGCCTCGCCGGCCTCCTCCGTCCCGCTCGCCGGGGCTTCTTCGCTCCCGGGTTCCGGGGCGGACGGCTCGACCACCTCGCTGGCCCGACGGAGCTTGACGGGCTCGTACATGCTGTGCACGGCGCCGATCACCGTCGCCAGCCCCACGATCGAGAGCATCCCGCCGACGGTCGAACAGACTTTACTTGGCATCTCGCACCACTCCTCGCAGGCTGATCGACACGCGCTCCTCGCCCTTCGCGTCCGTCCGGACGATCAGGTCCTGAGCGATCCGGCTCTCGACCACGGAGGCCGTCGCCTCGAGCGTGATCTCCCAGGCGTCCCGTTTCTTTGGGTCCACGGGCCTGGCGGTCGCCGTCCCGGAGAAGTTGCCCTCGCTCAGCTCGGCGCCGAGCACCTCAAAGGCCTCGCCCGTCCGGTTCACCAGGCGGATCGTCCGGGAGACCTGCTCCCCGACCCGCACGCCCCGCATCGTGATGAACCGGGGCTGGTTGTACAGGTCCCCGCGCACGCGGGCGATGAGCTGGGTGCGCACGATCGGGCGGCGCGGATCGTTGGTCGCGATCTCGATCTGCGCGTTGTAGTCGCCGATCTGCTCGGTGGGCGTGAACGTGACCTCGATCGTCGACCGCCGGACGCGCTCCCCCTGCCGGTTCGTCACCGTCTCGGTGCCCAGCACCCGGGCGCTGAAGTCCTCGGTCGCCCGGGGCGTGGCGCTCGTCACCTCGAAGTCGTCGGTCCGACCCGTGACGGTCACCAGCTTCGTGATCGGCTGCCGACGGTCCGTCGTCCCCACCGTCACGATCTTCGGGGCGATCTCCACGATCGGCGTCACGTCCGCGGCGATCACGATCGTGGACATCCCGCTCGCGTCGTTCGTCAGGATGTTCACCCGACGCTCGAACGACCCCGACTTACCCTCGGGGTTCAGCGTGACCACCAGCGACCCGCTCTCCCCGGGCATGTACAGCTTCTTCTCCAGCTCCGGGACCGTGCACCCGCACTCCGCGTTGATGTTGATGATCTCCAGCGGGTCCGAGCCCGTGTTCGTGAACTCGAACGTCGTCTCGTGGATCTCGTTGTCCATCATCGCGCCGAAGTCGTGGTACGTCCGCGAGAACTCCATCCTCGACATCGACCGGGGCAGCGGCTTGGCCCGCGTCAGCTTGACCACGTCGCTCCCCCCCGTCGGCGCCGGCGGGGGCGGCGGCGGCAGGGCCGATCCGGTCGCCGCCGTCACGCACAGGCACCCGATCACGATCGGCGTCCGTCCTCGATGACTCAGAGCACGTCTCATCGTTCTCGTCTCCGGTGGCTTCGGTGGGCGTGGCTCACTGACGCGTCACGATCACGCCGCTCACCGGCACCGTGATCCGCTCCCCGCCCTTCA
>JBITAG010000229.1:0-9017 GCA_044439985.1 Phycisphaerales bacterium JB059
GTGCGCCCGCCGTTCTTGATGTTCGCGGCGGTGCGGGCGATCGCGCCGGTGGCGGGGAGACCGAAGAAGAGGGCGCTGCCCATGTTCGCCACGCCCTGGGCGACGAGTTCCTGGTCGGAGCGGTGCCGGTACCCGGTCATCCCGTCGGCGACGACCGCGGAGAGCAGGCTCTCGACGGCGCAGAGGACGGCGATGGTGAGCGCCGAGGGGAGAAGGTCGCGGATGAGTTCGAACGAGAGGGGGGGGAGGTGGGGCGAGGGGAGCGTGCGCGGGATGCCCCCGAAGCGGGAGCCGATTGTCTCGATGACCGGGCGGGCGTGCTCGGCGTCGATGGCCGCGTCCCGGCTGGCCCACCCCATCAGGGCGACGAAGGCGGAGCTGAGCACGACCGCGACGATCGCGCCGGGCACGCGCGGGAGGAGGCGGCGCATGACCAGCAGGACCGCGAGCGACCCAAGCCCGACGCCCGTGGCGTGCCAGTTGATGGTGTGGAGGTTGGCGCCGAGGAGTTGCAGGCGTGGGATGAACTCCACGGGGAGGGGGAGGGGCTCGCCCTGCGGGGAGGTGATGGAGAGGCCGAGGAAGTCCTTGAGCTGTGAGGCGAAGATGGTGACAGCGATGCCGGTCATGAACCCGGTGGTCACGGGGTAGGGAATGAACTTGATCATGGCGCCGAATCGGAAGAGGCCCATGAGGATGAGGAAGAGCCCGGCCATGAGGGTGGCGGTGGTGAGGCCGATGAACCCGTGGGCCGAGGCGACGCCGAAGACGATGGGGATGAACGCGGCGGTGGGGCCGCCGATCTGAACGCGGGAGCCCCCGAAGAGGGAGATGAGCAGGCCCGCGACGACGACGGTGAAGAGCCCGACCGCGGGGGGCGTCAGCCAGGGGTGGATCTGGATCATCTGCTCGGCCACGCTCTGCGGGATGCTCGCGATGCCGAGGGCCATCGCGAGAGGCATGGCGATGATCGTGACGGAGGCGCCCGCCCCGAGGTCGGCCAGCAGGTCCCGCGGGCGGTAGCCGTCTCGGAGACAGGTGATCAGCTTCGGGGTGAACCGGGAGAGGTCTGTTCGCGTCGGCATGCGTGCTCCGGCCCTGGCGAGGCAAAGGGAGAACGATAGCCGGAACTCAAAAAAATCAAGCGCGGGGTCCGCGGGCGTCGGGGGAGGTCATCCCCGGTCGCGGAACATCCGCAAGGGGCGGGGGCCCTGGCAGCACCCGATGGGGCGACCCTCCGCGTCGGCGCACCCGCACGACGACCCACGCTGGCGGGACCGGACCTCGGCGCCCGGGAGGACGGTGAGGACCGTGCCCACGGCGATCGCGATGAACGAGAGCAGGAAGACGATCGGCGGTACATAGACGTTGAGTTCGGCGACGAGCACCACGAACCCGACCGAGAGCCCGACCATGAGCACGAAGGCGATCACCAGCCGCTTGCCGAGGGCGACGGCCTCCCGGTTCCGGTCGTCCTCGCGAGCCGCGGCGGCGCGGGCGCGGTCCATGAGGCGATCCGGGCCGATGAGGGGGCGCGGCTCGTCCAGGTTCGGGCCGGAGAGGCGCAGATCGAAGGGCTGGCTCTCCGGGGGGGCGGGATGTTGCTCGTCACGTGTGGGCATGGTGATCGCTCACCACGGTATACGGATTTCCCCCGCGTGTTCTTCCCGTCGGAGCAGGTAAGCGTGCGGTAACCGCCCTCACGTCGCCTAAACCAGCAGGGTCGCCGGGTTCTCGAGCAGGTTCTTGACCGTTGAGAGGTACTGGGCGGCCATGGCGCCGTCCACGATGCGGTGGTCGGAGGAGAGGGTCATCGACATCTCGGAACCGATCACCAGCTCCGGCTGGCCGTCCTCGCCCTCCTCGACGAAGGGCTTCTGGATGGAGCGTCCGACGGCGAGGATGCAGGCGTTGGGCGGGTTGATGATGGCGGTGAAGTGGTCCACGCCGAACATGCCCAGGTTGGAGATGGTGAAGGTGGAGTCGGCCATCTCCTCGATCGAGAGGCCCTTCTCGCGCGCCTTGGTGGCGAGGCGTTTGGTTTCGGTGGAGATCTGGCGGAGCCCGACGCGGTCCGCGTCGCGGATGGTGGCGACGACGAGCCCGCCACCGCGTTCCATGGGGAGGGCGACGGCGACGCCGATGTTGACACGCTCGTGGAGCTGGATGGCCGGGCCCTGCTCAACCCAGGAGCTGTTGATGAAGGGGTGCTCGTGCATGGCCGTGGCGCAGGCGCGGACAAGGAAGTCGTTGACACTGAGCTTGACGCCCTGGGGGACGAGCTGCTCGTTGAGCTGGGCGCGGAGGGACTCGAGGGCGTCCATCCGTGCGCTGACGGTCACCTGATAGTGGGGGACGGTGGTCTTGGACTCGACCAGGCGTTTGGCGATGGTCGCCCGCATGTTGCTCAGGGGGAGGAGCTTCTCTTCGAGGGCGCCCGCGGAGATCATCGCGGGGGCCGGGGGAGCGCCGACCTCGCCAGCGACCAAGCCGGTGGAGCGGGCGCCGGAGGGCGACGCGCCGGTGGACGCGGCTTCGACGTCCGCCTTGACGATCCGCCCGGAGGGTCCGGTGCCGGAGAGTGAGCCCAGGTCGACGCCCTGCTCCTGCGCGATCTTGCGGGCCAGCGGGGAGGCGAAGATGCGTCCGGCGCCTGCGGCGGCGCCGTTGGAGGTGGTGGTGGCGCCGGCGGACTTTGTGACGGGCGGGTCAGCGACGGCGGTCTGTCCGCCGGAGGAATCCGCCCCCCCGGCGCTCGCGGCCTTGGCGCCGGCGGAGGAGCCGGCGCTGGCCGCGGCGTCCTCGACGCTCTCCCCGTCCTCGGCGAGGACGACGATCGTGGCTCCGATGGGGACGTTCTCGCCCTCGGCGATGACGAGCTTGGCGACCTTGCCGTCGTCGAAGGACTCGAGTTCCATGGTCGCCTTGTCCGTCTCGATGTCGGCGATCACGTCGCCGGAGGAGACGGTGTCGCCTTCCTTGACGTACCACTTGACGACCGTGCCCTGCTCCATGGTGTCAGAGAGGCGCGGCATGGTGATCTCGATGGGCATGGCTGGTCCTTCGGGCGGCAGGTGCTGGTGTCGTCCGTGATTCTAACCGTTCGTCGGGGGGGCTCAGCGCCGGGACGCGAGGAGGGCGGCGGTGGTCTCGTAGAGCGCGTCGGCGACGCGGTGGGCGCCGCTCCGGGTCATGTCGTCGGGCCAATCGTCCGGGGTCTGCATCGGCGCCCCGGGGCAGGCGAAGTCCTGGGCGATGACGTGCACCCCGATCCCCGAGAGGATCCGCCGGACCTCGGGCAGCCCGCGGATCCCGCCCAGGCGTCCCCCGGAGGTGGCCATCAGCCCCGCGACCTTGCCGCGGTAGCAGGCCAAGGGGCCGTCGTTGTCCACGCGACGCGAGCACCAGTCGATCGCGTTCTTGAGCGCCGGGGTCACCGACCCGTTGTACTCCGGGCTGGCGATGAGGAGCGCGTCGGCGTCGAGCATCAGGTCCTGCAGCTTGACGACGGGCTCGGGCATCGGCTTGCCCGCGGCCTTGAGTTCGCCCTCCATGTCCTCGTCGAACATGGGGAGCTTCAGGTCGCGCAGCTGCACCTCGGCGATCTCGGCGCCGCGTTCCTTCAGGCGATTGATCGCGACGAGCATCAGGCGCCGGTTGAGCGATTCGGCCCGCATCGAGCCGGTGAAGGCGAGAATCTTCATCGTGGGCTCCGGTTCAAATCAGGCGATCACGCGGCGGACGGCTTCCGCGATCCGCTCGGGGTTGGGCAGGTAGTCGTACTCGAGCTGCTTGGCGTAGGGGGTGGGCACGTCGCGCGTGTTGACCCGCGCGGGGGGCGCGTCGAGCCAGTCGAAGGCGTGCTCGGTGATCTGCGTGATCACCTCGCTGGCGATCCCCGCGAAGGGCCAGGACTGGTCAACGACGAGCACGCGGTTGGTCTTCTTCACGCTCTCGACGATCGAATCGATATCCAGCGGTCGGATCGTCCGCATGTCGAGCAGCTCGACGTTGATCCCCTCGCCGGCGAGGACCTCGGCGGCCTCGGCGCAGAAGTTCACGGGGCGACCGAACGAGATGATCGTGCAGGCGTCCCCCTCGGTGACCCGTCGGGCCCGCCCGAAGGGGATGTAGTACTCCTCCTCGGGGACGTGGGCCTTGTCGCCGAGCATGCGCTCGGACTCAAGGAAGAAGACCGGGTCCGGGTCGCGGATGGCGGTCTTGAGCAGGCCCTTGGCGTCGTACGGGTTGCTGGGGATGACCATCTTCATGCCGGGCACGTTGGCGTAGAGGCCCTCGACGCACCAGGAGTGGGTGGAACCGAGCTGCCCGCCGGCGCCGTCGTTGCCCCGGAAGACGATCGGGCAGCCCCACTGGCCGCCGGACATGTAGAGCATCTTGGGGGCGTTGTTCATGTTCGGGTCGGCCGCCACGTGCGAGAACGACCAGCTCATGAACTCGACGATGGGGCGGAGGCCGGCCATGGCGGCGCCGATGCAGGCGCCGGCGAAGCCGTTCTCGCTGATCGGGCTGTCGATGATCCGCTTGGGCCCGAACTCGTCGAGCATGCCCTGGCTGACCTTGTACGCGCCGTTGTACTGCGCCACCTCTTCGCCGATGAGGAAGACCCGCTTGTCGCGGCGCATCTCCTCGCTCATGGCTTCGCGCAGCGCCTCGCGGTACTGGATGACCCGGTCGCCCTCACGGCTGGGCAGCTGGTCCTCGCCGACGAACTCGGGCAGCTCCCACTCACCGACGGCGGGGTGGATCTGGGACTCGATGGTGGGGGGGGTCTCAAGCGTGGTCATGGTGTTGGCCTTGGGGCTTGTCGATCGTGATGACGGTCGGCGGCGGGGTGTTCCGATTCGCGGTCCGGTGAGTCTCGCCCGAACGCATGATCAGGAGGATGACGACTCGGAGCAGGAGCAGGGCGAGGAAGGCGAGGGCGATGAGGAGGATGGGGAGTGAGGCGCCCATGCGGGTTCGTGGGGGCTAGAGCAGCGGGTTCCGCGCCCCGTGCCGGTAGTCCTCGGTCGGGCTGAGGTTGGGCTGGGGGTTGGCGTACACGTCCGTGGACAGCTCGCTCGGGTCGGGGTCGGGCGCCTGCTCGGCGTACTCGACCGCCTCGCGGACGATGGTCTTGATCTCTTTCTGCATCGCCTTCCACTCGTCCTCGGTCATGCACGAACGCTCGTTCATCAGGTGGTCGAGCAGGTTGGCGATCGAGTCGCGGTCCTTGAACTGCTCCACCTCGTCCTTGGAGCGGTACTTCTGCGGATCGGACATCGAGTGCCCCTGATACCGGTACGTCTTGAGGTCAACGAAGGCGGGGCGCTGCATCTCACGGCACTCGTCCGCGAGCGGTTTGAAGTGGTCGTACAGATTCAGGATCGAGAGCCCGTCCACCTCCAGCGACTTCATGTCGTACCCGATGGCGCGGGAGACGAGGTTGTGCGGATTGGCCGTGTGCCGCTCGATGGCGGTGCCCATCGAGTACCCGTTGTTCTCGATAATGTAGATGACCGGCCAGGAGTAGAGGGCCGCGAGGTTGAGGGCCTCGTGGAACGCGCCCTGGTCGATGGCGCCGTCACCCAGATAGCAGAGGCAGACCTTCTTGGCGCCGGACCCGAGGACCTCCCATTCGTAGCGGGCGGCGAAGGCGAGGCCGGCGCCGAGGGGGGTCTGGGCGCCGACGATCCCGTGCCCGCCGAAGAGGTTGTTGGGCTTGTCGAACATGTGCATCGACCCGCCCTTGCCCTTGGCGCACCCGGTGACACGCCCGAACATCTCGGCCATGCAGGCCTTGGGGTCCATGCCGCGGGCCAGGGCGTGCCCGTGGTCGCGATAGGCCAGCACGATGGGGTCGTCGTGGTTGACCGAGTTGATGGTGCCGACGGCGGAGGCTTCCTGCCCGGAGTAGATGTGGCAGAACCCGCCGATCTTCGCCTGCTGATACGCCTGCATCGTCCGGGCCTCGAACTCCCGGATGAGCTGCATGTCGTAGAGCCACTTCTTGAGGGTGTCGTCAGGGAGCTTGGAGGAGGGGCCGTCCTTGGCGGCGGCCGTGGCTCCGGGCTGGGAGGGCGCGTGTGAGGTCATCGTCGGCTCCGGGGTCGCGGGTCGGCGGTCGTCTCTTGGTGGGGGGGCCAGACCGGCGCCGACCCCCCCAAGGGCAAGTCTAGGCGTTCTGACGGGAGGGCTCGATCGGGAAGCCGTGAGGCGTGAACGAAAGCGGCGCCCCCGGAAGAGGGGCGCCGCTGGAGCAGGGTCGTGATGGTGTGCCGGTCAGTTCTCGCGCTGGGCGGTGATCTTCCGGGCGCTGCGTTGGGACTGGAGGAGGACCAACGCGGTCTCCACCTGCAGGTCCACGCCTTCCTCAAGCAGGCTGTCCGGGTCCGGTCGGTCCGCGTCCACGATGATGTTGCCGTTCTCATCGAGAGGAAGGACGTCGGCCTCGCGCCGGAGCAGGAGCGACTCGGTGATCTGGTCGGGGAGCATCTGGATCTCGAGATCCGGATCGATGCCCCACTCGGTGGCGCCCGGGCGCTTGTGGATCATCCGGGGCGAGTCGATGCGGGAGTACTGCGTGGTGAGCTTCATCGCCGCCTGGCCGCCGGAGAGCGGGTAGACGTTCTGCACCGAGCCCTTCCCGAAGCTGCGCTGTCCGACGACGAGCGCCTGGAGCTTGCCCTGGTGGGCGGCGGCCTGGATGGCGCCGGAGACGATCTCCGAGGCCGAGGCCGAGCCCTCGTTGATGAGCACGACGACGGGGATGTCGGCGAGCGAGCGGGCGGGGTCGATCGGGCGGGCCAGCTGCGGGGCGCTGGCGGGCATGCCGTCGGCGTCCTCGGTCCGCACAATCAGCCCCCGGTCCACGAAGCGGTTGGAGATCTGCACGGCCTGGTCGAGCAGCCCGCCGGGGTTGAAGCGCAGGTCGAGGACGAGCGCCTCGAGGCCCTGGTTGCGCATCTGGCGGACGGCGTAGTCGAAGTCCTGGGTGGTCTTCTCCGTGAAGCCGGTGAGGCGGACGTAGCCCACCCCCTCGTCCACGAACCAGTTCCAGTCGCGGTCGCCCGCGCCCGTCTTGGACCACCCCTTGACGGTCGGCAGATCGATCCGCTTGCGCACGAGGGTGAAGTCGATGCTCTCGGGCTCATCCTTCTCCTCGGATTCCCGCTCGATGGTGAGGGTGACCTTGGTGTCCGCGGGGCCGGTGATGACCTCGACGGCCTGATCGAGGGTGAAGCCGATGGTCGAGAAGCCGTCCACCTTCTTGATGATGTCGTCGGACCGGATGCCGGCGCGCTGGGCGGGGGTGCCCTCGAGGGGGGTCACGACCTTGATGTTCTGGAGTTCGTCCAGCTGGATCTGGATGCCCACGCCGATGAACTCGCCCTGGGTGGAGCGTCGGAACCGGGCCAGCTCGTCGGGCCAGATGATGGCGGAGTAGTCGTCGAGCTGCTCGAGGGCGCCGTTGCCGAACTCGTGCAGGAGGGCGGTCTTGAGGACGCCCACGGTCTGGTCGTTGGCCTCCAGCAGGTCGTCGATCACGGTCCGCATGCGGAGGGTGCCCACGTGCGGGGCGTTCTCCACCGATTGGCGGATGTCCGCGATGGCGGCGAGGAAGCGCTGGCGCCGGTCGTCGTTGCCCAGGCCGGTGAAGACGTCGTAGAGATCGTCGGTGGTGGCCATGGTCTCGACGGCGTCAAGGCCGCTGGAGAGCATCTGGGCCAGGGTGACGCCCTCGGGACGGTTGTTGCTGGCACGCTCGACGTAGCGGATCGCCGCGTTCTGCAGGGCGCGGTAGATCATCATCTCGTCGATGCCTTCGAGCTTCTCGTGGAAGTCGTCGCCGTACCGGTTGTAGGGGGGGTAGGGGTCCTCGCCCTCGGCGAGGCGCCGGTTGTTGCGCAGCTCCCAGAGGCGCTCCGGGTCGTACATCCGGATCATCGTCAGCCGTTTGGTGAGGCGGTCGAGATCCTCCTTGTACGTCGGGTTGGCGTCGTCGATCGAGGAGAGACGGAAGAAGAGTTCGTTGGCGATGAGCCAGTCGGCCCGCGCCTCGGCGGCCCGCGCCGCGCGCTCGGCCCGGCTCAGCAGGGGGGCGATCCGCGGGTCCGCGAAGAACGCGTCGTCATCGTTCATCAGCAGCTGCATCTCGACCGCGGCGGTGAGCGCCTTGCTGAGCCCGATGTCGCCCTCGCCCTCGGCGAGCTTCTCATCGAGGGACGCGGAGGCTTCCTCGATCTTCTCCGCACGGGACTGGTCGCGCTTCGCGAGGTTGCTCTCGAAGCGATCCACCACACGCTGGAGCGTCGGGTTCTCTCCGGGGGCGGGCATGCTCGCGAGCAGGTCGGTGAGCGCGGCCTCGTCGTTCGAGCCCGCGGCGCTCCAGACCCGACTGGACCAGTCTTCCACCGACGCCAGCTGCACGTCGTCCTGGGCGATTCCGCCGGACGACGCGATGGAAAGCAGTCCGATCGCGGCCGCTTGGGTGAACGTCCGTGCCAAGCCTCGCTGGTGACGCATCATGCTCGCTCCATGCTCTGGATTCTCAAAGTCCCGCTCATCCGAGCGACAACCCCAGGGAATCGGTCCATCTTCCCGTTTCGACCACCAACCCGAGAGAAGGTGAGCGAACGCGTCCGGGTCGGGGGCGCCGGTGCGCGTGGGCGGAGTTGTGCCGGTATTCCAACGCCGACCACCGCCCGATACCCGACCAGGACGTCGGTCATACGTCTGAGAACCGGCGAAGTTTCCCCGCTCTGGCGATCAGACGCCACCCGGCAACACCGATCGCAATGCTAACAAAGAGCACGGTCAGTGTCGTCGTGGTCTCGACGCGGAGGCCCAGCACGGGCGCCAGGGCCACGGCCCCGAGCCCGCAGATCGGGCCCAGCGTGTACCCGCACCCGATCAGGGCCTCGTGGGCTCCCCCGGCGTCCACGGAAGCCGAACCCACCGCCATCGCGTAGTAAATCGCGCAGGCGTACACGATCGCGGCGCCCGCGCCGAAC
>JBITAG010000230.1:0-12547 GCA_044439985.1 Phycisphaerales bacterium JB059
GGACGTGGTGGCGTTGCCCTGTGCGACCTCGGTGGGCGCTCTGCGCCGGCTGATCCAGTGCCGCCTGCGCCGGCAGAAGGCCGACGCTCGGATCGCGCTGGGGAGGGGCAGGCAGATCCGGGTGGAACTGCTTGAGGGGGAGACGCATTGCCAGTTCGACGGCGAGGCCCCGACACCCGGGAGCGGGGCGCACCGGAGCCGGACCCTGGAGTTCGGCGTCCTCCCGCGGACCCTCCCCGTGCGCGTTCCCCCGGTTGGTTAGGGCGAGCCCGAGACCACGCGCCCGCCGACGATGACGCAGTCGATGTGACGCCCACCGAACTCGTACCCGAGCTGGCGCTCGTCGGTGTGGCGGAGCAGGACCAGATCCGCCGGGCGCCCTGGGGCGAGGTGTCCGCGGTCCTCCAGCCCGAGCAGGGCCGCGCCGTTGGCTGTGGCGGCGCCGATCGCCTGGGCCGCGGTGAGGCCGAGATGCCGCACCGCCAGGGCGATCGCCATCGGCATGCTCAGGCAGGGGGCCGAACCGGGGTTGGCGTTGGTGGCGAGGACGAGTTTGCCCCCCGCATCGAGGAAGCCGCGTCCGTCGGCGTACCGCCCGTCCACGTGGAAACCCGAGCAGGGGAGCATGACCCCGAACGTCTCGCTCTCGCCCAGCGCCCGGAGGGACTCGGGGACCGTCGCCTCAAGGTGATCCACCGAGAGAAATGAACGGCGGATCGCCTCGGGGATCATGCCCAGGTCATTGAACTGGTCCGCGTGCACGCGGACGCGGTGTCCCAGTTCCAACGCGCGATCGAACAAACGCAAGCACTCGTTGAGCGACCAGGCGCCCTGCTCGCAGTAGGCGTCGATCACGGCCTCGGGGAACTCCGCGTGTACCGCGTCGAGCGTCTCGTGGAGGGTGGTCTCGACGAATCCCGGTTGGTCAGGATCCTTGGCGTGTCCGATGCAGGCCGTGAGGTGAAGGGTCCCGGGAAAGGTCTGCGCCGACCGTGAGATGGCCCGGAGCATCTTGAGTTCGTCCCGTGTCGTCAGGCCGTACCCGCTCTTGACCTCGACGTGGGCGGCGCCTTCGGCGAGCATGACGCCGAGTCGTTCGCTCAGGTCGCGGGCGAGCTGTTCCTCGCTCGCGGCTCGGACACTTCGGACGGTGGACATGATCCCCCCGCCGGCCTGAAGCAGTTCCAGGTAGGTGGCGCCCTGCTGCTTGCGCTCCCATTCGTCGAGCCGGTCGCCGGCCCAGCAGGCGTGGGTGTGGGCGTCCACGAAGGCGGGCATCACGACCCGCCCGCGGGCCTCGATCAGGACGGCGTCGGGCGGGGGGGAGAGGTCGTCGCCGATCGCCTCGATCACCCCCCCGTGCAGCAGGAGGCTCGCCCGGTCGAGGGCGTGGAGTCGCCCGAGGTCGGCGCCGCGACGGGGGCCGGGCGTTGGTCCCATCGTCAGGAGCCGGGCGTTGCGGATGAGCGTGCGGGTCGGTGGGGGGGTCATCGCGGGCGCTCCGTGAACGACTCGAGGAACGCGAGCAGGAGACGCGCCGCGAGGCGGGCGGTCCGGCCCTGCGCATCGTGCGGGGGGCTGAGTTCCATCATGTCGAAGCACCGAACGCGGGGGCAGCGTCCCGCGGCGCGTACCCACGCCTCGGCCGTCTGGGGGGTCCACCCGCTCGGGTTCATGGCGCTCACGCCGGGGGCGAAGGCCTGATCGATGACGTCCAGATCCAGGGAGACGAACAGGTCGCCCTCGGGAAGGGGGTCGTCCGGGCGCAGCGCGTTGATGTGCCCGCCGTGTCCCTGGAACCAGGTGACGTGCTCCTCCGTGTTGGCAAAGGGGTCGAGGCCCTGGACGTGGAGCCCGCGCACGGAGCAGTCCTCCACGAGACGACGGAAGGGCATCCCGGATCCTTTCTCCGGTCGGACGTCCAGGTGCGCGTCGAAGTAGAGCCCGACCATCCCGCTGAGTCGGGTCGCAACGGGTCGGACGAACGCGTAGGTCAGGTCGTGCCCACCCCCGATCCCGATGGGGAACAGATCCGCCGCGAGCAGGGCCTCGACGGCGACGCTCACGCGGTCGTGCGTTTCGTCGAGGTCTTCGGCCGGCTGGATGTCCCCGGCGTCGAAGAGGGCGGGCCAGGCGATCCCGCTCGCCTGGGCCGAGCCGTACCGGGCAAGGGCCGAGCGGAAGGCGGTGGGGCCCTGAGCGGCGCCCGGGCGCCCGCCATTGAGTCGCACGCCGAGTTCATCGGGCAGGCCGAGCAGCGCGATGCGGCAGCCCTCCGGAGCGTCGCGCCGGATGGTGGAGGCGAAGCGGCTCGCCGGAATCGCGTCCGGCCAGACGCCGGGCTGGCAGTGGGGGACTTGCATGGGATCGCGAGTGTATCACCCGTCGCCCGTACCCTGTGCTCATGCCCTCCCCCTTCCTCACCGCGCGATGGGAGCACCTCGCCCTGATCAGCTACGTCGTGGACGACGCTCTCCTCCTCCCGCGGCTTCCCCCCGGGCTGGAACTCGACCGCTTCGAGGGACGGGCGTGCGTCAGCCTTGTCGCCTTCATGTTCCGCGAGACCCGTCTGCGCGGGCGACGCATCCCGGGGCACGTCTGCTTTCCGGAGGTCAATCTGCGCTTCTACGTCCGGTCCGGGGACCGGCGGGGGGTCATGTTCGTCCGGGAGATCGTGAACCGGCGCGCCATCGCAACGGTCGCCCGCGCCGTCTACAACGAGCCGTACGTCACCCGTCCGCTTCACGCGAACATCCGCGAGCACGAGGGTCGCCTCGAGGTGATGTACCGGGTGCGCGACCATGGCGAGCACCTGATCGGCGTGAACGCGTCGGCGGCCACCGTCCTTCCCGATGAGCGCTCGCCCGAGTACTGGTTCAAGGAACACCAGTGGGGATTCGGCGTCGATCGGCGCGGCCGCGCCCTGACGTACGAGGTCCGTCATCCGGCGTGGAGGACCTACCCCGAAGCGCGCCTTCATATCGACCTGGATTGGGGCCTCCTCTACGGCCCGGCGTGGGGTGTCTTGCAAGACGCCGAGCCGATCTCGGTCGTGCTCGCCGAAGGATCCGCGGTCGAGGTCTTTCCGAAGGCGACCGGGCCGTAGACCCCCGGGCGGCTCACCCCATCGGGATGTCCACGCCCTGCTCGCGCCCGCAGGCCCGGGCCTCCTCGTACCCCGCGTCGGCGTGCCGGAAGATGCCCATCATCGGGTCGTTGCGCAGCACCCGTGACAGTCGGCCCTTGGCCTCGGGCGTGCCGTCGGCGACGATGACCTGCCCCGCGTGCTGGCTGAAGCCGATGCCGACGCCCCCGCCATGGTGGAAACTCACCCAGCTGGCGCCCGAGGCGGTGTTCACCATCGCGTTGAGAATCGCCCAGTCGGAGACGGCGTCGGAGCCGTCCTTCATCGACTCCGTCTCCCGGTTGGGGCTGGCGACCGAGCCGCAGTCCAGGTGATCGCGCCCGATGACGATCGGCGCGCTCAGCTCGCCCTGCTCGACCATCTCGTTGAAGAGCAGGCCGGCCCTGTCCCGCTCGCCAAGCCCGAACCAGCAGATCCGGGAGGGCAGCCCCTGAAAGGCGAAACGCGGCTCGCAGCTCTCGTAGTCTCCCGCCAGAAGGGCGTCGGGGTTCTTGTGGCACCCGAGCAGCCAGCTGTGCAGGCGTTGGTTGTACCCGCCCGCTTCCCGCGGGAAGGCCTTGAGCAGGGCGTGGTCGGTCTTGTAGATGTCCGTCGGGTCGCCCGAGAGGGCCGCCCATCGGAAGGGGCCGCGTCCGAGGCAGAACTGCGGACGGATGTACGCTGGGACAAACCCCGGAAAGGCGAAGGCGTCCTCGAAGCCCTGGTCGAAGGCGCGTTGGCGGATGTTGTTGCCGTAATCGAAGGTGACGGCGCCGCGGCGCTGGAGCGTGACCATCGCACGAACGTGGCGTTCCATCGAGGCCAGAGAGAGGCGCGTGTACGCCGCCTCGTCCTCCTCGCGCCGGGCCCTGGCTTCCTCGAAGGAATACTCCACGGGCACGTACCCGTGCAGCGGGTCGTGGGCGCTGGTCTGATCGGTGAGCGCGTCGGGGGTCACGCCCCGTTCGATCATCCGCTCGAGCAGCTCCACCGCGTTGCAGCAGACGCCGATCGAGACCGCCTCGCCCCCCTTGGCGGCGGAGACGCCCCGGTCGATCGCCGCGTCTACGCCCTCGACCAGTTCGTCGAGGTACCGGTCGTCGAGCCGGCGTTGCAGGCGAGTCGCGTCCACGTCCGCGATCAGGCAGGTTCCCTCGTTCAGGGTGACCGACAGGGGCTGGGCCCCGCCCATCCCCCCGCACCCGGCGGTGACGCAGAGACTCCCCTTGAGCGTTCCCCCGAACTCGAGCTTGGCGCACTCGGCGAACGTCTCGTACGTCCCCTGGAGGATGCCCTGCGTCCCAATGTAGATCCAGGAGCCCGCGGTCATCTGCCCGTACATCATCAGGCCCTTGCGGGCCAGCTCATCGAAGTGCTCCTGCGTCGCCCAATGGGGGACCAGGTTCGAGTTGGCGATCATGACGCGCGGGGAGTCCGTGGTGGTCCGCACGACGCCGACGGGCTTGCCCGATTGCACCAAAAGCGTCTCGTCGGGAGCCAGACGCTTGAGCGTCTCGATGATCGCGTCGTACGCCGCCCAGGATCGGGCCGCCTGCCCCCGCCCGCCGTACACGATGAGCGATTCCGGGTGCTCCGCGACCTCGGGATCGAGGTTGTTCATCAGCATGCGCATCGCGGCCTCGGCCTGCCAGGTCTTGCAAGCTCGGGTGGCGCCGCGGGGGGCCCGGATGGTGCGGTTCTGGGGCTCGGGAATCAGCGAGCCGGCGCGGTCCGTGATCGACGTCATGAAGGGTCTCCTCGCGGGAGTTTACCACGCCGGACCACGCGTTCTTGCCCCGTTCGCCTAGACTGGCCCTCGCCAACGAGTCTTCGGGGAGTACCACACCATGCGTAAGATCGTTCTGACGTCCGCCGCCGCTCTCATGAGCCTTGCGGCGCCCGCCCTGGCCCAACGTTCCGTTCTGGACTACCGCTTCGCGGGGCTCGACGCCTGCGCCGCGACCGGCAAGGACGCGGCGGCCCACGACGCCTTCAAGCTGCTCGGCCTCCGGCTGCAGGAACTCGAGCACGAGCTGCAGCTCGAGCCCGAGGCGGGGCAGGCGATCGGCCTCGCCTGGGACATGTTCTCCGGCGCGATGGCCCTTCGGGTGAGCCTGACGGAAGAGCAGCCGGGGATCGCCCTCGGCCTGACCTCCCGCCCCTCCGGTGACGCGACCGCCGCTTCGGTGGTCGAGCGCCTTGCCCGCTTTGCGCAGATGGGCGGGGTGCCGATGGAACAAGACGACGGCGGGGCGATGATGTTCGACTCACCCGCCGGTCCGGGCTCCCTGAGCTTGGTTGGAAGCGCGGGCGGACAGGCCGCGGCCCTGCGTGTCGGCGCGACCGAGACCGCTCCGCTGGAGCTGGACTCGCCCCTGATGCCCGCGGGCGCGAACACCATGATGCAGATGCGTCTGGATCTGGAGGGGCTCTCGATGTTCCTCCTGCCGATGATCGAGCGTGACACACCCGAGGTGGCCCAGATGCTGACCGAGAGCGGCTGGCTGGGAGAGGGAGCGCCGGTCATCGAGTACGCGGTGGGGTCGTCCGCGGAGGCAACGCTGATGCGGGCCAAGCTCCACGACGTCGCCCGCCTGCTGAGCGAAGCGGGAGCGGGTCCGGATGTGGTCTTCGCCCGCGACGATCTGCGAGGGATCCCGGGGGACGCCGTGCGCCTCTACGCCAAGCCCGCCTCCTTCAAGACGCTCTCGGACATGGTCGACGCGATCGAGCAGGAGACCGGGGAGGACATCTTCGGACAGATCAACCGTGAGCTTGGCATCGACCTTCGGGGTGACGTGCTCGACAACATGGGGCCGCGTCAGGTCTTGTACATGGCAGACTCGACCGGCGGCGGGGGGCTGCTCTCGAGCGTCGTGCTCCTCGATGTCCGCGATCCGGCCCGTCTCGCCCGGGCCCACGCCAGATTCGTCGCTCGCTTCAACGACGAGATGAGGGATGAAGCGCGAGGCTACCTCCGCATCCACGCCTCCAAGCGCCACGGCAGCGAGGTCTTCACCCTCATGACCCCGGGCCTGCCCGTCCCCCTGGAGCTGTCCTGGGCGATCGCCGAGGGGCGTCTGGTGATCGCCCTCTCCCCCGGCTCGCTTGACGCCGCGATCGCGCAGCTCAAGTCGGGCGAGCACAGCATCCTCGAGAGTGACAGCTTCCGGACGGCGGTGCTTGCTCGCCTGCCGGAGCAGGGCGCCAGCAGCGTGACGTTCACCGACACGCCCCGCCTCGCTCGACGTGGCTATGGCGTGGTCAATCTCCTGCTCTCGGGGTTGGCCAACGGGCTGCGCTCACCGGAGGCGCCCGACCGCGTCGTCAGCCCCCTCATGCCCGCCTTCCACGAGTTCAACAAGGACGTCCGCCCCTTCGGCATGATCGCCTACTGGGAGGGGGATGACTACATGCTCGACGCGGTCGGGGATCGTTCGATGCTCGTGAACATGGCCGCCGGGGCCGCGTCCTTGGCGGATATGCAGGGCGTCGCCATCGCCGCGGTCGGTGGGGGGGTCATGCTCCCGGCCCTGGGCAAGGCGCGCGAATCGGCCCGTCAGCTCAAGGGCGCCACGCAAGTGCGCACCGTCATCCAAGGCGCGATCGTCTACATGGGGAACCACGACGACCAGATGCCCGCTTCCTATGACGTGCTCACCGAGCGCGGCATCATCACCCCCGAGATGTACACCTCCCCGTACGGTCCCGTCGGGGATGGAAAGCCCGACATCGCCTTGTGGTTTGGGCTGCCGAAAGATCGCGCGGCCTCGTTCGACTCGAACCAGATCATCGCCATCGACCGGGCGATGCTGCTCTCGACGGGCTTCGAAACCAACGTTGGCTTCGCCGACGCTCACGTCCAGCGGATGAGCATCTGGGAACTCGAGGAGTACCTGGAAATGCCGCAGAACGAGGGCGCCCGCGAGGCGTTGGGCATCCCGGAGCTGTAAAGACGAGAACTCGCCCGGCACGCAAGTGACGGGTCCGATGGGCGACGCGCGAAGCAAGCGGGGGGGCGATTCAACCGCCCTTTCGCTTGATTCCTGCGCGTCGTGAGGCAGATCGAGAGGGGGCGGAGAGGGACCGCGATCGAGGGGGCCCGTCACTCACGTTCCGGGCTCGCTGGTGGTGAACGCGCCGCTCGCGATCAACCCCTCGATCGCCTCGATATCGGGAGCGGGGGGGCGGTCCTCGGTTAGCACGGGCACGACCGATCGCACCAGCTCGTGCGCCCGCTCCACGCCCTCGCCCGACTTGAGCGGGCGGTGGCTCTCGATTCCCTGCGCGGCGCACAGCAGCTCGATCGCGATGACCTGGCGGGCGAGCCGCATCGCGCGGTCCGCCTGACGGGCGGCGGTTGGTCCGAACGAGTTGTAATCCTCCATGCCCGCGCTCGTGGAGATGTTGGACACACTCGCGGGCGTCGCCAGGGTGATGATCTCGTTGCACAGCGCCGCGCTGGTGTACTGCGCGATCATCAGCCCCGAGTGCAGGCCCGGCTTCGGGCTCAGGTAGGGGGGCAGGTGCGCCTCCTCGTCGAAGGCCGAGAGCATGTGGTAGACCCGGCGTTCGCTGATGCCCGCGATGTGGGAGATCGCGATAGAACACGTATCGAGCGGAATCGCCATCGGCATGCCGTGGAACGCCCCGGCGCTGATCGCGACCGGGCTGGACCCGTCGTCGTCGGTGAAGACCAGCGGGTTGTCCGTCACGGCGCCAAGCTCGTCATCGAGCCGCCCCTTGGCGTACCGCAACGCGTCCCACGCGGCGCCCAGCACCATCGGCGCGCAGCGGATCGAGTAGGGGTCCTGCACGCGCGGATCGTTCTCGGCGTGGCTGGGCAGGATCTCGCTGCCGTCGAGCAGACCTCGGATCCGATCCGCCGCCCGCGTCGCGCCCGCCTGATTCCGGGCCCGGTAAACCCGCGGATCGAGGAACGAGTCCGTCCCGCGGCAGGCGTCGATCGACATTGCCGTCGCCGCCAGGGCCGCGTCGAACAGGTGATCCAGATCCTCCCAGAGCAGGGCCAATCGGGCCGCCATCAGGTGCGTCCCGTTGATGAGCGCCAGGCCCTCCTTGGCTTCGAGCGTGACCGGGCTCAATCCGGCTCTTTTGAGCGCCTCGCCCCCGGGCAGGAGCTGGCCCTGGTGCGTCGCCTCGCCCTCGCCGATGAGCACCAGCGCCACATGCGCCAGGGGCGCCAGATCCCCCGACGCCCCGACCGATCCGATCCCGGGCACAACCGGCGTCACGCCCTCGTTGAGCAGCCCCGCGATGAGCCGGGCCGTCTCCACCCGGATCGCCGAATGGCCACGCCCGAGCGACGCGACGAGCAGCAGCATCATCCCCCGGACCACGTCCTCGGGCAGCGGATCTCCGACGCCGGCCGCGTGGGAGCGCACGAGGTTCCGCTGCAGGTCGCGCAGGTCCGCGTCGTCGATCCGCTGGCGCGAGAGCGACCCGAACCCGGTGTTGATCCCGTAGTGGGCCTCGCCGTCGCTCATGACAGCGTCGAGCGCCTCGCGGGCCTGGGCCATGCGCCGCTCGCCCTCGGGCGTGATCGTGACGGGCGCCGCCCGCCGGGCCACGTCCGCGACCAGAGCCGCGCCGAGCGCCGAGCCATCGATTGCCACGCTGGGAGGGGTCATCTGAGCCAGATCTCCAATGTCCGATAATGCATGTTCTGTAAAATAGGGGATGACTCCGTGTCACATCTAGATCCGCAGCCCTTGGAATTGTACCCGAAGGTACGCACCGAAACTGTAGTAGTAGCTAGCCGAACTGGTGCATTGGGCATCGGATTACACTAGGTCGTCATCGACCACTACATGGTGTGTGGTAGCGCGAAGGAGATCCTGATGGCTGATGCAAGCTCGGTTGCGATTGCCCCTAGAGATGGCGGGTCCAAACAGAGCTTCCAAAGCATTCAGTCCGTAAGAAATTGGAGTAGTGCTCAGATTGAGGGGTGGAACTGGATCGGCCGAAGTCAGCCGCGGGCATTTGAGAAACTGAAACATGGATGCGACACAATCGTCTCACTCGCAGAAGGCACTGACTGGTCCAGTGCGGAGGAGCGTGCGGCGCTAAGAGTCAAGCTCGAACGCTTAGTTGACGAAGGCAAAAATATTCCTCACGAACGTACTTTTGGTCGATTCATTCTCTCCTTGCGAGAACAGGAGCAAGAAGCCGCCGCGACAGCCGTAGTTCTTGAGCTAGCAGTTCCGTTCAATGGAGACATGACCACAAGCGCATTGCGCGGTCTTGCAGCATGGCATAGCTTTACTCAAGGACTACCGGCCAGCGGAAACAAAGCTGCTCTAGAGCTGGAAGAGGCCAAGAAATCCGTTCGGAGCTGGCTCAATGAAAAGCAGGAGAAAGTGGGCAAGGTCGAGCGCGACTTCGAAAGCATCAAGAGGACATTTGAGGGGTACATGTCCCTGCGTATTCCTGACGACTATTGGGCTCGCCGCTCGCTGAGCATGAAGATCGCATCAGGCGTCTGGGCGTTTTTGTTTGTAGCAGTCGTCCTCATGGCAATGTTCGTTGTTCATGGCTACATCTCAGATGAGCTTCTAGATGAGACGGCGACAAATTTCCATCCGTGGGCTGCCATTCGCGCAATGGCCCTTGGCGTCTTGGGACTTTGGCTCATTCGCTTCGTGGCAAAAAATCTATATAGCAGCTTGCATCTCGCCATCGACGCTGCTGAGCGCCGGACGATGATAAGAACGTATCTGGCATTGGAAAAAGATGGCGGATTACAGCCGGAAGATCGCAAGCTGATCCTGGAGCCGCTGTTTAGACCGACCGCAGATGGATTGGTAAAGGAAGATGGAGGCCAGCCCCAAATTGTCGGGCTGGACAAACTTCTGGCCACTCGGTGAGGGACCTACAGGTGGATAGAAACTCAAGCTGGGGTTATCACTGATAGTTCGTTGGTGCATCGATCCAGTGTCTTCGCGATCTCAATCAACTCCCCCTTCCCTTCGCTCCCCCGCACCTTGAACTCCACCGAGTCCTGATCCAGCGCCTTGTCCCCCAGCGTCAGCCGGATCGGGATCCCGATCAGGTCGGCGTCCTTGAACTTCACGCCCGGGCGGTCGTCCCGGTCGTCGATCAGCACGTCCACCCCCCGCTCGCTCAGCTCATCCGCGAGCTGCTGCGCGACCTTCGCCTGGCGCTCGTCGCCGGCCTTCATGACCGTGATCAGCACGTGGTACGGCGCCAACGCCGCGGGCCAGATGATCCCGCCCTCGTCGTGGCTCATCTCCACGCACGCGGCCAGCGTCCGCGACACGCCGATGCCGTAGCACCCCATGATCACGCTCTGACGCTTCTGGTCCGCGTCCATGATGGCGAACCCCATCGCGTCGGAGTACTTGGCGCCCAGCTTGAAGATGTGCCCGACCTCGATGCCGCGTCTGGCCTGCAGGGCGACCCCCTCGGCCCGGGGCGATGGGTCGCCCTCGACCGCGTTGCGCACGCTCGCGACACGAACCTGCTTGCTCGAGAGGGGGTCTCCGCCCAGGTCGCGCGCCCAGTTGAAGTGCTTGACGTGGTGGTCCTTCTCGTCGGCGCCCGTGACCCAGAACATGGGCTTGCCCTTGTCCGCGTCCATGCCCGTCGCCGCGTCGGGATCGACGAGCATCAGGACCGAATCGACCTTACTGACCACCGCCGGCGAGACGTACCCGATCGCGAACCCGGCCTTCTTCGCCTCCTCGGCGTCCGCCAGCGCGACGTCGCACCCGACCTCGTCGCGGACCTTGCCCTCGTTGACGTCCTGATCGCCGCGCACGACGGCGACGACCCACGTCGCGGGCGGGTTCTCGCCGCTGGTCTGGAAGACGACCGTCTTGAGCATGTGCCGGGTCTTGACCTTCAGCAGTTTGCAGACGTCCTCGATGCCCGGGCAGTCGGGCGTGTGGATCTTCTCCAGGTCGCCCGAGGGATCACCCGCAAACCACTCCCCCGCCGGCGCCGGACGCTCCCCGATCTCGCACTTCTCCACGTTCGCGGCGTAGCCGGTCTCGGGACAGACCAGGATCGTGTCCTCGCCCGACTCGCAGTTGACCATGAACTCGTGCGACGCCGACCCGCCGATCGGTCCGGCCTCGGCCTCCACGGCGGAGAAGTCCAGCCCGCAGCGGGTGAAGATCTTCGTGTACGCCTCGTACATCGCGTCGTACCCGGCGTTGAGTCCCGCGGGGCCGTCCAGGCTCAGGTGGAAGGAGTAGGCGTCCTTCATGATGAACTCACGCCCGCGCAGGAGCCCCGCCCGCGGACGGAACTCGTCCCGGTACTTGGTCTGGATCTGGTACAGGTTCAGCGGCAGCTGCTTGTAGCTCGTGATCGAGCCCCGGGCCATCTCGACGATGACCTCCTCGTGCGTGGGCCCCAGGTACGAATCCCGCCCGTGCCGGTCCTCAAAGCGGAAGAGCAGGTCCCCGTACGCCTCGGCCCGCCCCGTCTCCTTGAGCAGCTCCGTCGGGCAGAGCGCGGGCATGAGCAGCTCCGAGGCCCCGGCGGCGTTCATCTCCTCTCGGATGATCTGGCTGATCTTCCGGAGCACCCGCCAGCCGAGGGGCAGGTAGTCATACACCCCCGCGGTCACCCGCCGGATGAACCCCCCCCGGACAAGCAGCTTGTGGCTGGGCAGCTCCGCGTCGGAGGGCGCCTCACGGGCGGTCGGGATGAGGGTCTGCGACCAGCGTTGGACGTCGCCTCGTCGGGAGTTCGTGATCGGGCCGGTGCGGGTGGTTTCGTGGCTCATGGGCCGGAGTCTAGGAACGCCCCGGCGGATCGATCAGAGTGCCGCCTCGGCCTGCCGGGCCTTCTCGGCGGAGATCGTCGGCCCCCCGAGCAGCCCGAGCCACCGGTTCCGCTCCGTCGCCGCCCCGGGCGCCTGCCCGAAGGTCCCCGACCACCAGCACGCCTCGACGGGCAGCTCCATGTCCAGGGCGAGATCCGCGATCTGCTCGTCTTCGAGATCGACAAAGGGGGTTTCGATCGTCAGCTCCGCCCCACCGAGTTCGTCGCCATCGATCGAGACCAGGCGCCCCACCAGCAGCGCCCGATCGATCGACCGCGCGATCCGATCCAGGTTCACCCCCCCGCTCTCGAGCGGGCGGTGGTGGACGGGCCAGATGACGCGAGCGCAGCGCCGGGCCGCCGCGAGGTAACAGGCCCGCATCAGCACGAGCGACTCCACCTCGCCGCGCATCCCCAGCGTTGCGCCCAGGAGCCCCCCCGCTCGCTCGTCTCCCGGGGGGACGTACTCGAGAGAGAAGATCTCCGCGTGGCGCGAGGCCGCGTGCGCACAGACCGGGTCAAGCCCGAGGGCGGTGGAGACCGGCCAGATCAGGCTGGCGTCGGCCTCCTGGATGCCCGCGTCGCGCGGGCGCAACGCGTCTTCCTCGC
>JBITAG010000231.1:0-2870 GCA_044439985.1 Phycisphaerales bacterium JB059
GGGATCGGCGGACGAGGAGAGCTACTCCATCGGCGCCGGCGTCTCCTGGGAGATCGACCTGTGGGGGCGGCTGCGATCGGACCGGGAGGCCGCACGACGGGTCGCCGAGGCGGTGGGGCTTGAGTACGTCCAGGCCAGACACTCCCTGGGCGCGATGGTCGCGGAGGCGTACTACCTGATCGTGACGGCGAAGCAGCAGCTGGAGATCGACCGGCTGTTGCTGGAGGCGGAGCAGTTCACCGAGGTGACGACGCGCCAGCGGGTGGAGGCGGGTCTCGGGACCAGCCTCGACAGCGACATCGCGGTCTCGAACGTCCGGCTCGCGGAGGCGGCGGTGCAGGAAGATCTCGGCGCACTGCGTGAGGCGCGCCGGGCGATGGAGCTGCTGCTCGGTCGGTATCCCGCCGCGGAGATCGATTCGGCGCCCGACCGGCTGCCGAGGATCGACGCGGGGGAGCTGGCGATCGGCGTGCCGACGGAGCTGCTGGAGCGCCGTCCGGACATCCTCAGCGCGGAGTTGCGTGTGGACGCGGCGTACTTCGGCGTGGAGTCGGCGGCGGCGGCGAGGTTGCCGAGCCTCATCCTGCGTGCGGACGGGAGCCAGTTCTTTGACCCGTCGGAGTTCGTGTCGTCAGTCGCGGCGGACATCACCGCGCCCATCTTCCGGGGCGGGCGTCTGCGTGCTCGGGAAGAGGCGGCCAACGCGCTGCAGCGGCAGGCGATCGGCGAGTTCGCCTCGGTGGCGCTCCAAGCGTTCGGCGAGGTCGAGAACGCGCTCGCCAACGAGCGCTTCCTGCGGGCGAGGGAGGCGAGCCTCGCGGCGGCGAGCGAGCGGCTCGTCAGCGCGAGCAACGCCGCGATCAGCCGGTACGAGCAGGGCCTGCTGACAATCCTCGACCTGCAGCAGGTGCGCCGCTCGGACTACTCGACGCGGTCGCTCCTCCTCGGAGTCCGGTTCGAGCTGATCCGTCAGCGGTTGAACCTTTACCTCGCGCTGGGCGGCCCCGTGCTGGCCGGCGATGAGGACCTCGGCGCCGAGGCCGATCAGCGGGGGCTGTTTGAGCGTCGGCCCCGTGACCCCGCGGACGCGTTGATCAGCGGTGAGCTGAGCGTTGGCGAGAGAGAGAACACAGAGGCGCCAGAGATTGAGGAGAACAGCGATGGGAAGTGAACCGACGGCGCCGGAGCGGTCGGAGCGCCGGTCGCCCGATGCGGAGCGGGTGGAGCGGGCCTGGCATCACATCGTGTGGCGCGGGCTGATCGGGATCACGACGGTTGTCGTCCTTTTCGCGGCGGCCTGGTACCTGACGCGGGAGGACCACGCCCCGGCGCCACACCAGGCCGGGCCGGGTGGGCACGCGCTCCCGGTGAGCGCGATCGTGATCACTCCGCGCGACGTGCCGCTGACCGCGCAGTACCTCGCGCAGACCGAGGCGTCGGAGACGGTCTCGCTGCGGGCGCGTGTCAACGGGTTTCTCGTTGAGCGGGCCTTCGAGGATGGCGACGAGGTCGAGGCGGGGCAGGTGCTGTTCCGGATCGACCCCGAGCCGTTCGAGGTGGCGCTGCGCCGGGCCGAGGCCGGGCTGAGCGCGGCGGAGGCGCAGCTTGTCCGCGCCGACCAGCAGGTGCGCCGGTTCGCCGAGCTGGCGGAGTTGCAGCAGGCCGCGGCCAACGAGCTGGAGCAGGCCCAGGAGGCCCAGCGGATCGCCGCGGCGTCCGTCGAGACGCAGAAGGCGCTCGTCGAGCAGGCGAAGCTCGATCTGAGCTACGCGACCGTCCGGTCGCCGATCTCAGGGGTGATCGGGGCCCGCCTGCAGGACACGGGCAGCTACGTGGGGCCGGGGGCCGAGGTCCACCTGGCGACCGTGCGTCGGGTTGATCCGCTCTATGTCCGGTACAGCGTGAGCGAGCGGGATCTCATGCGCTGGCAGCGGATGCGGGAGCAGGGGCTGGTGAACGAGGTCGCGGTGGAGGAGCTTGAGGTGGAGGTCGTTCTCCCGGACGGCCGCGTGCATCCGCACACGGGGCACATCGACTACGTGGATGTCGCGGTTGATCCATCCACCGGCACCGCCGTGGTGCGGGCCACGGTCCCGAACCCCGGGAACACGCTGCGTCCGGGTCAGTTCGTGCACGCGAGGATCAGCGGGATCACGCGGCTCGATGCGATCGTGGCGCCACAATCGGCGGTGCTTCACACCCCGATCGGCGCGGTCGTGTACGTCATCGACGAGGAGGGCGTGGCGCAGGTCCGCCCGGTGCAGCGGGGCGACTGGGCCGGGGATGACTGGATCGTGGAGTCCGGGCTCCACGCCGGCGACCGGGTCATCGTCGATCACCTGATGCAGGTCCGTCCGGGCGCCCCGGTCGAGGTGGTGAGCCAGGGCGCCGGCGAAGGGGCCGGGTCGGCGCCGTCCGAGACCGAGCCGAGTTCGAACTGAGAGGAACCGCATGTTCTCACGCTTTTTCATCGAGCGCCCGGTCTTCTCCAGCGTGCTCTCGCTGCTCATCCTTTTGGTGGGCGGGGTCGCGATCTTCGTGCTGCCGATCGACCGGTACCCGGAGATCACGCCCCCGACGATCCAGATCAGCGCGACCTACCCCGGCGCCGACGCCGAGACGGCCCCGACCACCCTCGCGGCGCGCGCGTACTTCTTGGCCACGAACGGGTGGCAGCCGAGCGCCTGCTGCACCGCCGACTCACCCCCACCCGACTCGACCGCGCCGTGGGCCACCGCCAAGCGGCGGCAGATCCCCGCGAGCCTGCCGAGCACGGCGAGCGGCTCTTTGACGTGCCCCTCCGCCAGGAGCCGGTCCAGCAGCTCGACGCCGTCCCGGGTGCGGCCGGCGAGCAGGGCGTCCTCGAGCTC
>JBITAG010000232.1:0-16467 GCA_044439985.1 Phycisphaerales bacterium JB059
GAGATGAACAGGTCGCAGTAGTGCGCGGGGGGCGAGCTGTACTACCTCAGCCGCCGCCAGGGCCCCGCGCTGTACTGCGACCGGGTCATCTCCCAAGACTACGGCGCCACGTGGCAGGACCCGATCGTCGCCGAGGGGGGCGACACGGCGTGGCTCGCCGTGGACTTCACCGACCGCCCCTCCTGCGGCGCCCTCTACCCGCACTACCCCCACCACTTCACCCGCTCCTTCGACCTCGGACAGACCTGGAGCGACCCGGTCGGCTTTCCCCCCACCTGGGGCCAGATCGCCGTCGCCCCGGACGGCGAGGTCTACATCGCCGGACGCGGCGAAACCCACACCCAAGTCGCGCACGTGCGCCACGCCGCCGACCCCGCCCAGACGCCGCAGATCGTCAGCATCGGGACCACCCCGATTCCCAAGCCGCTACTCAGGCATCACACGGTCAATCCCGAGGGCCTGGTCGGCCACGTCAACATCGCTTTCGACGCCTCCGGCGGGCCGTACCACGGACGGATGTATGTGCTCCAGACGGCCAACGACATCATCGAGGGCGCCTCGCCCCAGACCGCCCTCGTGTACAGCGACGACTACGCCCGCCCGGGCAAGGCGACCTTCTCCGATCCTGTTTTCATCAGCGACGACCCCTCGCTCAGCACCGAGTGGTTCGGCACGCTCGCCGTCGCCCCCAACGGTCGCCTCGACGTGGTCTGGTTCGACCAGCGCGATTCGCCACCGAGCAACCCCTTCCGAGACACCCGCCTCTACGCCAGCTACTCCACCGACGGCGGACAGACCTGGGCCCCGAACTTCCCCGTCTCGCCGACCTTCGATCGCCGCCTCGGCTACCCCGTTCAACGCAAGCTGGGCGACTACCTCGACGCCCACTCCGACAACCTCGGCATGAGCCTCGCCTACGCCGCCACCTTCAACGGCGGGCAGGACATCTACTTCCTCCGCATCGGAGAGACCGACTGCGACGCGGACGGCGTCCCGGACCAGATGCAGACCGCCGCCGGCCTCGCCCCCGACTGCGACGCCGACGGCATGCCCGACGCCTGCCAGGCGCGGGCGGGCGACGCGCCCCCCTGCTACTGCCCCGCCGACCTCGCCTTCCCCTTCGGGTCGCTCGACTTTGATGACGTCCTCGCCTTCCTCGACGCGTTCGCCGCCGGGACGCCCGACGCGGACCTCACGCCCCCCTTCGATCTAGTGAACGTCGACGACGCCCTGGCCTTCCTCAACTCGTTCAGCAGCGGCTGCCCATAGGGATTCGATTCTCGGACCTCCCCCCGCGCCCCGCCTCCCCCGCCGAACCGCCTCCGGCGCGCCGAAACCCCCGATCCATGGGGGTATTCGCCTTGCTCGGGTCGGCGCGGTCCGGTAGCGTTGTGGGCTCGCGGGGCCGATTCGACCGAGTCGTACGAAGCAGGCGAATCGCCCCGCCCCGGGGGCGTCCAACGACGAACCCCACCCCCTCGGGGGCAAGGACGAACCGATGTTGACGATGATCGCGCCCTCCATGCTGTTCGGGCTCCTCGTGCAAGCCCTCCCACAGGCCGCCCACGAGCCGGTGCTCCCGCAGCCGGAGCCGATCGCCCCGATCAGCTTCCCCGAGCGCCTCGTCCCGCTCGACCTCGACTCGGGCGAGCGTGCCGCCACGCCCGGCGCCGGTGACATGCAGCTGGTGTATTCCACGATCGTCCGCGCGCCCGACGCGCCCTACCTCCGGGTCGTCTTCGACGAGCTGGCCCTCCCCGGCACGCCCGGCGCCCCCGACGCCGCCTTTGTCCAGATCACCTCCCTCCACGATCTGGCCGTCCAGCAGCTCGACGCCCGCTCCGCCGCACAGTGGGGAAACCGGAGCGCGTACTTCAACGGCGACGCGGTCAGCGTGGAACTCTTCGTCTCGCCGGAGACGCCCCCCGCCCGCGTGCGCATCGGGGGCGTCATCGCCGGCGAGTGGCTCGCGCCCGAGCGGTCCCTCTGTGGCTCAGTGGATGACCGCGTCCTCTCCTCCGACCCGCGCGTCGGACGCCTGATGCCCGCGGCCTGCTCCGCCTGGCTCTTCAACGAGCGCGACAACTGCCTGCTCACCGCGGGGCACTGCGCCCTCTCGGGAAGCCAGGTCGTGCAGTTCAACGTCCCCCTCTCCGACGCCGCCGGCAACCCCGTCGCCCCGCCCCCCAAAGACCAGTACCCGGTCGATCCGGCCTCGATCCAGACCACCGGCAACGCCGGCGTGGGCGGGGACTGGGCCACGTTCGGCGTCTTCAACAACGCCGACACCGGGCTCTCCCCCCTCGAGGCGCAGGGCGCCTCCTTCCAGCTCGCCGCCAGCGCGCCGTCGGTGAACGGACAGACCATCCGCGTCACCGGATACGGCTCGACCTCCGCCCCCGTCTCGCGCACCTGGAACGCGGCGCAGAAAACCCACTCCGGCCCCTACGAGTCCGTCTCCGCCACCACGATCAAGTACATCGTGGACACCACCAGCGGAAACTCCGGCTCGCCCGTGATCGACACCTCCACCGGGCTGGCCATCGGCATCCACACCCACGGCGGATGCAACACCGGTGGCAACCAGGGCACCGCGATCCACCTCCCCGCACTCCAGAACGCCATCAACAACCCCCTCGGTGTCTGCATCCCCCCCAGCCTAACCTTCAGCTACCCCTTCGGGCGCCCCGTGGCGGTCTCACCCGACGGCGGCGACACGCTGCGCGTCGCCATCGGCGCCGACTCGGGCATCCAGCTCCAGCCCAACACCGCCCGCCTCCACGTCCAGGATGACTCCGGCGAGCAGATCGTCCTCATGACCAAGATCGCCGCCTCCACCTACGAGGGGGTCTTCCCGCCCGTGTCCTGCGGCGCCCCGATCCAGTACTTCGTCACCGCCCAGGACACCGAGGGCACGGTCTACTTCGATCCCCGCGCCGCCCCGGGCGACCCCTACACCGCGCTCGTCGGACACAAGATCGAGTTCGCCGCGAATCTCAACTTCGAGTCCGCCCCCGGCTGGACGGTCGAGAACTCGCAGCTGCTCACCTCCGGCGAGTGGGAGCTGGGCGTCCCCGTCGTCGGCGCCGAGGGCGCGCCGCAACAGGACCACGACCTCTCCGGGCAGTGCTGGCTCACCGAGAACGCGCTCACCGAGAGCGACGTGGACTGGGGCCCGACGCGCCTGCTCTCCCCCGTCTACGACCTCTCCGAGATGTACGCCCCGCTCATCTCGTACGCGCGCTGGCTCTCCAACAACTCGGGCGACGATGACCAGCTCGTTGTCGAAGTCTCCGAAGACGCCGGCGAATCCTGGGTCACGCTCGAGGCCGTCGAGGCCAGCGACGACGGCTGGATCGTCCACGAGGCCGTCATCGGGGACTACGTCGAGGTCAACGACCGCTTCCGAGTCCGGTTCTCCGTCTCCGACAATCCGAACAACTCGGTCCTCGAAGCGGGCGTCGACGCCTTCCAGATCTTCGAGGCCGTCTGCTCCTTCCCCTGCTCCGAGGCGGACCTCGCCGAGCCCTTCGGCGTTCTCGACATCACCGACGTGCTCGCCTTCCTCAGCGCCTTCGGCGCCGAGGCCCCCCCCGCCGACCTGGCCCCCACCTTCGGCGACTTCGACGCCAACGACATCATCGCCTTCCTGACCGGCTTCGCCTCCGGCTGCCCGTAGACGTCGAGCGCGTGCATGGTTTCTCTGCACGTCTCCAGAAGACACAGAGACTCGATCATGAAAACCATCATGCAGTTGGCGTTGCCTGTGGCTTTGCTTACGCTGTCCGCTTCCCGGTCTGTCTGCCAGGTCACGATGGAGGATCTCCGGCTGATACCCGCCGGCGCCGACGACTTCGCTGAATCGGGCTCCAGCGTTGACATCTGCGGCTCCACCATCGTGCTCGGTGCGCCGCAAGACAACCTCGTCGGCTTTGGAGGCACGGGCGCCGTGTACCTCTTTGACGCCGAAACAGGAGTCCAGATCCGCCGCCTTCTCCCGCCCAACCCGGAAGAAAGCGACTACTTCGGCGCATCGGTTGCCATCGGCGACGGCCTGGTTGCGGTCGGCGCCCCCGGCGACGATTCCAACGGGTACAACTCAGGGGCTGCTTTCCTTTTTGATGTCGAGTCCGGCGCCTTCATCGACGTGCTCCATAACGCGGACGCCGAACCCAAAGATGGATTTGGGGACACCGTGGCGATCGACGCGGGGCTGCTCGCTGTCGGGGCCTTTGGTCCCCAGACCGTGTCGCTCTACGACACGCAGACGCGGGCCCTGCTTCGAACGATCCCCGCGCCGAGCCTTGGCGCTGGCTTTGGGCAAGCAGTTGATATTGATGACGGCGTCCTGATCGTCGGCGCGCCCTCCCACAGCGCCGGGGGCCATTTCGCCGGGCGTGCGTATCTCTATGACGCGAACACCGGCGCACTCCTTCACACCCTCAATGCCAGCGACCCCTCCCCATCGGCCTACTTCGGATCCGCCGTCTCTCTTCATCGCGGCTACGCGGTGGTCGGCGCCCGTCGCTACAACGCCGACTCAATCGACAACGGCGCCGCCTATCTCTTCGACGTGGCGACCGGCGCCCAGCTCCACCGCCTCGTGCCGGGCGGGAACGTCGAAGGCGCCCAGTTCGCTCACGCTGTTCTTGTACGAGACGGGCTCGTCGTCGTCGGTGCTCCACAGGAGAATCGCGCCGAGTACGCCTCGGGCGCCGCGTACCTCTTTGACGCGGACACCGGCGCCCTCCTCTCCGACCTCCTCCCAAGCGACGGCACACAGAATCTCCGGTTCGGGTTCGACATCGCGATGACCAACCAGACGCTTGTTGTCGGCGCCCCCCAGATCGACTCGCCCTCCGCATCCGGGCGGGGCTATCTCTTTCAACTCCCCGACACCGACACTGACATGGATGGGCTGCCCGACCGGTGGGAGCGTTTCGGCGTCGATGCCAACGGCGACAACATCACCGACCTCGCCATCCACGAGCCCCCCTACGAGGCCGACCCGCTGGTCAAGGACATCTTCGTCGAACTCGATCTCATGACGGGCGCCATCGGGCCCAGATCCGGGTTCGAGACCATGCTCGTGGACGCTTTCGCGAACGCACCCATCGACAACGGCGCGGGCGTCAATCTTCACATCGAGATGAGTGACTTGAACCTCCCCTTCGTCACCCTTCCCACTCGCTTTGCCTCCCGGGACGGGGACCTGAACGACTTCACCGATCTCTACGACGAGTATTACGGCACATCCGACGAGCGCGATGATCCGAACTGGGATCACATCCGCGCCGCCCGCCTCGGCGTCTTCCGCTATTGCCTGTGGTCAGCCGACGTAGACGATCCCCTGCAGGTGCTCGGGCACGGTGAACTCCCGGGGGACGACTTCGCGCTCTACGACACCAACCTCACCCCCTCGGCGAGGGCACAGGCGGGCGCGTTCATGCACGAACTGGGACACACGCTCGGCCTCGGGCACGGCGGCACGTCCGCCCCGGGCGTCGCGGACCATGCAAACTTCAAGCCCCACTACTTCGGTGTGATGAACTACTCGTGGGCCGAACCCCGATCCGACCTGCCCGACCACGCCCAGCGCTGGCGCCTCGATTACAACCGCGAGACGCTACCCGATCTCGACGAGACAGATCTGAACGAGAACGATCCGCTGGTCCCGACCGAGCCCAACCCGGGCATCATGTATTCCAACCCGACACGCTGGGGTTTGTTCGACTTTCTCATAGGAAACAACCGGCGCATCGTATCCCAGTATCTTCCCGCACCATCGGGCGTCGATTGGGACGGCGATGGCGTACACGAGTCCTCCGTCAGCGTTGACCTGAACTGGCTGCCCACAATCCACGGCACGAAGCCTGAACAGAACATTCTTCGCTCTCGCAACGACTGGTCGGCGATCGCCGCGACACTCGCCGATCGCTCGCACCCGAACTTCAAGGACGGCGTGCACAACGCGGACCTGCTGCTCGAAGTGATCAGTCGCGAAGCGCTCGACGAGTGGGCCTCGGCGCCCGTCATCGGCTGCTCTGTCGTAGACCTGTCTCAGCCATTCGGTGTACTCAACTTCACCGACGTGCTGGCTTTCCTCAGCGACTTCGTCGACGCCGCCCCGGGGGCAGACCTGGCCGAGCCCATCGGTGTGCACGATTATTCCGACATCCTCACCTTTCTAGGCCTGTTCGGGGCGGGCTGCCCCTGAGCGCAGCCCGCCTAGCCTCTCACGTGCACTTCGAGTTCCTCGGCACCGGCACCAGCGCGGGCGTTCCCACCATCGGGTGCGACTGCGACGTCTGCGCCTCCGACGATCCGAGAGACACCCGCCTGCGCACCAGCGCAGCCGTCCGGTTCACCGACGCCTCGGGACAGGACCGCGTGATCCTCCTCGACGCCGGCCCCGACCTGCGCCAGCAGGCCCTCCGCGCCCGCCTCGACCGCCTCGACGCGATCCTCTTCACCCACAACCACGTGGACCACACCTTCGGCCTCGACGAGGTCCGACGCTTCAACGTGACCATGAACACGCCGATCGACGTCTACGCCGAGGACCACACCCTCGAGCACCTCCGACGCGTCTACAAGCACATCTTCGACAAGCGGTCCAACGTCCAGGATTCCTTCATCGCCACCCTCATCGCCCACCGCCTCGAGCCGCAGGCCACCCTCGACCTCTTCGGCCTCCGGGTCACCCCCCTCCGCCTCCTCCACGGGCGTCTCCCCGTGCTCGGCTTCCGCCTCGACGCCCCCCCGGGGACGCCCGACCCGGGCGGGATCTTCCCCCTGGCCTACTGCACCGACGTCTCGGCGATCCCCCCGGAGACCTGGCCCGCCCTCTCGGGGCTCCGGACCCTCGTTCTCGACGCCCTCCGGGTCCGCCACCACCCCACGCACCTGACCCTCGATCAGGCCGTGGACATCGCCCGGCGGGCCGGGGCGGGATCGACCTGGTTCGTCCACATGAGCCACGATCTGGCCCACGAGGCGACCAACGCCGCCCTGCCCGAGGGGATCGCCCTGGCCCACGACGGGCTGGTGCTCGGGGACTGATCGGGGAGGCCGATGGGGGGCCGGGCGGCCTACGATCTTCGCCCATGGGCAAGTCACGAGAGATCCAGAAGCGGATGAAGGCGGTCGGGAACATCAAGCGCATCACGCGCACGATGCAGATGATCGCCACGAGCAAGTTCGCCAAGGCCCAGCAGTCCGCGATGGACTCCAAGCCGTACACCGGAGCGCTGTTCGACCTGGTCCGCCAGCTCGCCGGCGCCGCCGAGGGTGTGGACCATCCTCTCCTCGGTGAGCCCGCCGAAGGCTCGCGCGAGCTGACCCTCGTGATCACCTCCGACCGCGGGCTCTGCGGGCCGTACAACGGCTCGGTCGTCCGCACGGCCCTGAACCACCTCCGGTCCTCCGCCACCGCGCGGGAGGGCGCCGTCGAGGTCGTGGGCAAGAAGGGCGCCGCCGTCCTCCGATTCAACAAGATCGACGTCAACGCGCACCACACCCAGTTCGGGGACAAGCCGAGCTACGAGGACGTGCAGCGCCTGGCGCAGGACTACATCGACCGCTTCACCGCGGGCGAGATCGGTGTCGTGCGCGTCGTCTCCATGAAGTACTACTCCGCCGGACGCCAGAAGCCCGAGGTCTTCCAGCTGCTCCCCTTCAAGGCCGAGCAGGCCGAAGCGGAGGCGGGCGCCGGCTCCTCCCTCTACGAGTTCAGCCCCGACGCCGAGGGCCTGCTCGACCACCTGCTCCCCGCGGCGGTCAAGGCGCAGCTCTTCCAGTGCTTCAACGACGCCATCGTCTCCGAGCACGTCGCCCGCATGGTCGCCATGAAGGCCGCGACCGACAACGCCGGCAAGATGGGCCACGCCCTCAAGCGCAAGTACAACCGCGCCCGCCAGTCGCAGATCACGACGGAGCTGACCGAGATCATCTCCGGCGCCGCGGCGCTCGACTAACACCGGCCCGCGCCACGGCAGGACGCGCCCCGGGGGGAACGCCTAGCGCTCCTCCGGGGAGGCGATCACCCGCGTGGGTGGACGCGTGCCCAGGCTCGCCCGCAGCGCCTCCCGGACCTGCTCGGGGGTGAACGTCGCGTGCCGGTCGAGCACCCCGACCACGTCATCAAGCGAACGGGCCACCTGGTCCATGTCGCACAGACGCCCGGCCCAGAACCCCGGGGTCCGGATCGCGTCCAGGTAGACCCGCTCGACCCGACGCATCACCGAGGCGAGTTCCTCCTCCCCCGGCCCGTCCTCGCTCAGGGCCATCAGCTCTCGGTCGATCACCCGCGCCACGCGATCCGCCCACGCGGGCGCCGTCTCCACCGCGATGAGCATCAGCCCCGAGCCGCGCCCGGCTTCTCCGGGCTCGATCCGAACCGTCGCCCGGTCCACCACCCCCATCTCCCCCCGCAGCGCGCGCGTCAGACGCTGCTCGAGCACGCGCGCCCCCAGCGAGAGCAGATGCGTCTCCCGCACCCGCCCCGCGTCCGGCGCCCACACCCCGACCGCGACGCCCGCCACTGGCGTGCGGGTCTCGACCCGGACGCGGATCTCGCCCTCCCCTCCCGATGAGGCGCCACCCTCCTCGGGGCGACCACCGGCCCCCGCCGGGCGGGGCGCGATCGAGCCGAGGTACCGCTCGCACAGCTCGAAGGCCTCGGTGCGCGAGACGTTGCCCACGACCGCCGCCTCGACCTGTCCCCGTCGCACCACCTGCGCCAGCCAGTCCCGAGCGCGCTCGAGCGTGATCCCCCGCACCATCTCCACGCTCGGGGCCTCCTCGGCCCCCATCGCCTCGCGCAGAGCCTGTTCGGCCCGCCAGAGCGGGTCGCGCTCCCGCTCGATCAACTCGCTCAGCCGTCGCCCACGCCAGCGCTCGAACGCGGGCGCCTCGATCAGCGGATCGGTCACCACGCGCCCGCCCAGCTCCATCGCGCTCTCGACGTGCTCGGGATCCCCCTCGATGCGGACATAAACCCGCCCCCCCTCGCTCCAGGCCTTGACGCCGAGGCCCGCGTCCACGAGCACGCGTCGGACGCCGATCGAGCCCATGCCGGGGAGGGCGGGCTCGTTGAGCGCCGCCGCCGCGACCTGCGCCATTCCCTCGCCCGGCGCCGCCTCCCGCGCCGGGGGGCTGATGGCGAGCTGCACGATGACCCGGTCGCCGGGGAGACGGACGTGGTGCGCGCGCACGCCGTTGGAGAGCACCGCCGACCAGACGCCGCTCGGGGGGTGGGCGCTGATCTCCACGATCTGCCCCGGCTCGGGGAGGCGTTCGTACAGGCGGTCGGTGAGCACCCGCTCACGCACCGGGTCGGTGCGCGCCGTCAGCGCACGGGTCGCGATCTCCAGGACCTCTTCCCGCGTCGGGGCGTCGTCCCCGCCCGGGGCGGAGACGAGCACCGCCTCCTCCCCTTCCGGGACGAGCCCGCGGAAGACCTCAAGCAGGCGCTCCCCGTCCGCCTCGAGCAGGATGCGCCGGGTCAGGGCCAGCTCACGCTCCGGGTCGATCCAGGCGTGCCCCCGGGCGTCGGTGAACCCGAGCCAGCGGATCAGCTCCGCGCTCGGCATGGTCTGGCGTCCGTCCACGAAGTGCTCGAGGCGCGTCTCCATGCGTCGGCGCGCCTCACGCACCTCCCCCGGAAGGAACCCGTGCGCGCGCACACGGGCGACCTCTTCGCAGAGCTGACGCAACGCACGCCGCCACGACTCCCCCTCGGTCACCGCCGCGATCTGCGCGTACTGCATCGTGCGGAACAGGTCCGCCCCGTAGACGCTCAGCTCCCCAACCGACAACCGCCCCTCCGACATCGCCGAACGCAAGCGGATCTCCATCGCGAGCATGGCGGTCTGTTCGAGCACGTGCCGACGCAGGCCACCGACCGTGCCGATGGGCTCGCGCACCGGCGCGATGCGCAGCAGGGCGAGCTGGGCGCCGGCGAGTTCCGGGTCCGAGCCGACCACGGCCCGCCGGTGACGCGCCACGCGGATCCCCCGGTCCTGACGCTCGGGAAGCTCGCCACCCTCCAGCCCCCCCATCGCCCCCTCGATCAGCCGGCGGGCGTGCTCGGCGTCCACGGAACCGACCACCAGCAGCGTCATGTTCGAGGCGACGTACCAGCGTTTGCGGAAGACCGCGACCACCTCCGGCGTGATCTGGGCGACCGCTTCGGCGTCGCTCTCCGGCGGGCGTTGCCCCAGCAGCGAGGCGCCCCCCAGGTCCTGGAGCCACTGGGCACGGGCCCGGGCGGCTCCGTCCCCACGCGCCCGCAGGGCCGCCCCGATCGACCGACGCGTGGACTCCACCATCGACGAGTCGATCAGCCCGCCCCGCGCCATGGAGGCGAGCACGCTCAGTCCGTCGTCCAGCGACGCGACGGAGGGCAGGGAGAGACCGAACACGGTCGCGTCGTACCCGGTGCGCGAGGTCAGGTCCTCGATCTCGTCCAGGCCGCGGGCGCGCAGTCGGTCGAGCGCCCCGCCACGCGCCCACTGCACGGTCAGCTCCTCGGCGAACCGCGCCACGCCGCGCTCGTTGTCGAGTTCGTCCAGGGAACCGACATCGATGCGCAGCTGCAACTCGACCCGGTCGGGGGGTGAGCCGTTCTCCAGAATGAAGTAGCGCAGGCCGTTCTCGAGTCGCCCGGAGACGAGGGCGGGGTCGAGGGGGAGGCTCCGGTCCGCGTCGATCGGCGCCAGCGTGCCCGAGTCCTCCTGGGCCGTCGCGACCACGCCCCCGAACGGATGGCACATCAGTCCTGCGACCAGGATGGGGGTCAACGCTCGTCGCATCGGGGACCTCGGGGGCGTGAATCACCCACGGAGATCCTACCTCGGAGCGCGGGGGCGGTTGCGTCAGAGGCCGTCGATGATCGAGCAGCTCCCGGCGTTCTCGCGGCACTTTCGGGGCCAGTGCCCGGCGAGCATGCCCTCGATGGCGCCGTCGATCTGCTGTTTGACCTTCTTCGCGTCGATCGCGCCAAGGTCCAGGCGCCCGCGTTGCCCGGTCTGGAGCAGCCAGTACTCTCCGACGCCCACCGCCTCCTCCCCGTACTCGTGGCGCAGGGCCAGGGCGTAGATCGCCAGCTGGAGGTCGGTCTTCCCCGGCTCGAGCAGCGCCTTGGTGGGGCGCCCGGTCTTGTAGTCCACGATCCGCAGGGTCGTCTCCGCCCCGTCGCCCAGCTGGTCGACGCGGTCGATCTTCGCCTCGAAGGCGTGCTCGATGCCGTCGTGCTCGTAGGGGAAGACCACCTTGCGTTCGGGCTCGAGGATGTGCACCCCCGGCTCCTCGAGCATGCGCGCGCCGGAACGCAGCAACTCGACGATCTGATTGAGCTGCGCCTCATCCGCAGAGGCGCCCGGCTGGAGCATCGCGAAGTAGCGCGCGCGTCCGATCTCGAGCAGGCGATCCGCGCCCGGCGCCTCGGCGCCCTCGTTCTCCGCCTCCCCCCGCTCGCGCGTGAACCGCTCCATCGCGTCGTGGACCACCTGCCCCACGAGCATCGCCCGACCGGGCGGGTCACCCAGGCGCAGCACCCGTCGCAGGTAGAAGCACCGCGGGCACTCCCGGTACTCCTTCACGTGCGAGTAGCTCAGCCGCAGGGGCGCCTCGAGCGGCGCGAACAGCTCGTCGCTCCCCGACACGCCCGCCGGCGCTCCCTCCCCGTCGGTCGAGACCCGATCGACGAGCCGCTCGGCGAACCGACGCAGCTCCTCCCCCGCGACCCACGCGGGGACCGCCGCGTTCTGCTCCACGCTCGCGATCACCGCCATGCGCCGAACCGCCTCGGTGGCCGCGGTCGCGGCCCGCTCGATCTCCGCCGGGCCCGCCCCGGGGCGGTCGGCGCGGTGCAGCGCCGCCGCCGCGTCGAGCCGGGCGCTGCGCCTCGCCCGCTCGATGACGTCCGCCCGGGTCTGCTTGGCCTTGTACGACTCGATCTCGCGTTGCAGGGCGTCACCCTGGTCGCCCCCGGCCTCCTCGAGCACCTCCCTCGCGCTGCGCTCGGTGGCCAGCTTCTCGCCGAGCAGCTCGAGGGTGTAGTGCGTGGCGCTCGACCTGCCCTTCGGGAGCTTGGCCAGGAGCACCAGCCGGCGCTGGGCGCGCGTGCAGGCGACGTAGAACACCCGGCGTTCCTCGTCGTCACGCCGCTCAACGAACGACCGCGTCTCCCCCGTCTGGAGCACACCCTCCGGGGGCGCCTCGTCGGGCGAGCCCGACGTCTTCGGGTACCCGTGCTGGGGCGTGACGCGCGGCAGGATGACCGTGTCGAACTCGAGCCCCTTGCTCGCGTGCGCGGTCAGCACGCTGACCGCCTCCTCGCCGTCCGCCCCCTCGGCGCTCTCCGGCTCGAGCGCCGCCTCCGGGTCGGGCGAGGAAAAGCCGCGATCGCGGGGGTCCAGGTCGTCCAGGTACGCAAGGAACGCGCGCAGGTCCGCGGGCTGGTCGAGGCGCGAGACCCGTCCCCGGGCGAAGCGGATCATCGAGACGATCGCCTCGATGCGTCGCGCCCGGGCGCGCGGGTCGAGCAGGTCCGCGTGCGCGACGCCGGTCACCTGCACGATCGTCGTCAACGCCTCGTCCGCGCGGCGCGAGGTCGCCGCCTCACGCAGCGTCGTCCACCAGGACGCGAGACGCTCGAAGCCCTCGGCACATTCCTCCGTCCGCTGACGCTCCAGGAGCCACGGGATGTACGCCCCCGGGGCGGCGACGCCGGGGTCCCCCGCCTCCGCCCGCGACGACTGCGCGCGGTACGCCCGCTCCCAGGCGTTGACCTCGTCGAGATCGAAGCTCAGGGGGGGACGCAGCAGCGTGCGCCGGGCCAGCCAGGGCGCCTCCGGCTCGCACAGCAGCTCCGCCCAGGCGAGCACGTCGCGCACGCCCTCGTCCTCCCCCGCGTTCGCTCCGCGCGGGCTGCGGGTCGGCACGCCCTCCAGCTCAAGGGCGCGCCGCACCCGGTCGCACTCCGCGTGCGTGCGCCCGATCACCGCGTAGTCGCTCAGCCGGGCGCCCTCGCGGGAGCGCATGTCCGTCAGGATGGTCGCGACGGCGATCTCACCCTGCTGCCCGTCGTCCTCGAGGCGCACCACCTCCACGCCCGATCCGGGCGCCGGGGGATCGTCGCGTCGCGCTCCGGCCCGCTCGATCGTCTTGTCCGGGGCGAAGCGCTCGGCGCACCGGGCGATGGTCGCCTGCGAGGCCTCGATGATCGCACGCTCCGACCGGTAGCTCTCGGTCAGGGCGATCATCTCGAGGTCGCCCCAGATCTCCCGGAAGTGGGCGAAGGCGCGCTCGTCGGCGCCCCGGAAGGCGTAGATCGCCTGGTCGTCGTCCCCCACCACGCACAGGTCGCGTCCCTCCCCCGGCGGGCTGATGGCGCGCAGCAGCTCGATCTGCGCCCGGTTCACGTCCTGAAACTCGTCCACCACCACGTGCGACAGCTCCCCCCGGCAGACCTCACGCACCAGCGCGCTCTCCCGGATCATCTCGATCGGACGCAGCACCATGTCCGAGAAGCTCATCCACCCGCGTTCGCGACAGGCGCGCTCGTACGCCCCGTACGCCCGGGCCGCGCTCAGGAACCGCGCGCCCAGCGCCCGCCCGTCCTCCTCCAGGGCGGGGTCCTCCAGGTGTCGCTCTGCGCGGGCGACGGCCTCCTCCGGGCCGATCGCGTGGTTGCGCAGCGTCTCCATCATCTTCGCGGCGTGATCCACCGCGCTGTCGATCCCCGGCCCCCTCGACTCCGCGTAGAGCCCCTCCGAGACGATCACCTCGCGCAGCAACCGACGCTGCTGGGCCGAGTCCACCAGCACCGGGTTCGGCGGGAGCCCCGCGATGTCCGCGAACCGCGTGAGCAGACGCCGACCGAAGGAGTGGAACGTGTGCACGTTGAGACGCTCGGCGACCGACACGCCCAACATCGCCCCAAGACGCTCGCGCATCTCTCCCGCGGCCTTGTTGGTGAACGTCAGCGCCAGCACGGACTCAGGCTCGGCGCCCAGCGTGCGCACCCGGTACGCCACCCGCCGGGTGATCACCCGGGTCTTGCCCGTTCCGGGGCCGGCGAGCACAACCAGGGGCGCCCCCGCGTGCGTCACCGCCGCGTGCTGCGCCTTGTTGAGGCCCTCGAGAATCTGATCGTCTGCGCCGAGCACCGAGAGAGCTTACGCCATCACCCGTCCATCTCGCGCATGTAGAGGTGCACGGCGGTCGTCCCGTAGACGTGCGTCTCCGGGCCCAGGGCGCCGCTCATCGAGAGATCCACGTCCGTGTTGCGTCGGGCCGGCGCCTGAGCGGACGCCTGCGCGGCGCCCGACTCGAACGCCTCGTCAAGGTACGCCGCCTTCGCCTCCTCGAACCGACGCTTCGCCTCGGAGGGCGTGATCGGCTCGCCCGTGTTCGGGTCCAGCGCGTGGACGAACGGCCAGGGGGTGCGCAGGATCGCGTACCCGTCGGGGGTGAGCATCCGGATCAGACGCTCGAGCTGGGTGCGCACCCGGGGCCAGTCCTCCGGGTCCCGGACCATCTCGTACGGGGGGTCCATGAAGATGATGTGCGCCGGGCGCGGACAGCGGGAGAGCGCCGCGGCGCCCAGGGCATCGGAGACCACGATTTCCGCCCGATCCTCGACGCCGAGCGTCCCGACGTTCTCGGCGAGGACCCTGGCGACGCGCTTGTCGCGTTCAACCATCACGACGCGTCGGGCGCCCCGGGAGACGGCCTCGAGCCCGAAGGACCCGGTCCCCGCGAAGCAGTCGAGCACGTCCACACCCTCGAAGTGCCCGCGCAGCAGGTTGAAGACCGCCTCGCGCACGTGGTCGGGCAGCGGGCGGGTGGTGGACTTCTCTGGCGGACTCTTGAGGTTTCGGCGCCGGAACGCGCCACCGATGATGCGCATGGGCGACCAAAGCTCGCCCCCGGGCCGGAGTCAAGAGTGCGCCGCCCGAGGATTCAGCGGAGCCGGGCGGGACCGGCCATCAGGGAGTCGATGTGGACCCGCATCATCGGAGGCGCCGAGAGCCCGGAGACGACCGTCCAGAAGGCCTCATCGTCCCCCATCCGACGCCAGGCCCGGAACTGGCCCTCGGGGTCGTCGGCGTACAGGTCGAGGGCCGGCGCCCCGATGAAGACCGCCCGCTGGATGAGCAGCTGGTCGTCGGTGGAGTACTCCATCTCCGCCGCCACCCCCGTCAAGGCGTCCACGACGCGTCCGAAGAGGTCGTGATCGGCGCGGAGCAGGACATCAGCGTCCGACCAGACGATGACCCGCTGGCGGGGGGAGGGGCGCCCGGGGACCGGCTCGCGAGCCCGAAGGAACTCGATCACGCCGCTCGCCCCCCCCACGCGTCGGTCGAGCGGGGGACCCGGAATCTGGCGTTCGAGCTGCTGACAGAGGGCGTCGAGGTTGGTGATGGACCGTCCGTGCAGGACGCAGACGGCCAGATCTCGCTGCGTGGCGAGGAACTGGCTCAGCCCCGCTGCGAATGCGGTTCGTGTGCGTGCGGTATGCGACCAGGCGACGACGTGATGCTCGTCGAGCAACTGGAGCGCTTCGGGCTGCCAATCCAGCGGCACGAACCGCGGTGCGATCTGTCGCGACGATGCGCGCATGAAGGTGACCCATCCCTGGCGTCAGCCCTGAGCGGGCTGTCCGTGTCCCACAGGATCGACGGTGTGTTACCACGTCTGCGGCCACGCCGATTGGCCGCAATCCCTGCAAATGTGCCCCAAGAATGGACTTGGGCCAGTGGAACTGGGTGAAAATTGCCGGAATTGCGGCTCGCGTGCCCCAAGTGTCGCCCCTCGCGTCGCGCGTGGACGGCCCGATCTGGCCTTTTGAGAACCCTTCCAATCTCCTCGTTTGGGGGGAGACCCCTACGCGCTGGGGGTGGTTTCCCTAACCCGTTCGTTCACGCGGGGAACCCCTTGTGATCTTCCGTGCGTTTACCCGATGCTGGAAGCTGACTTTGAATAGGGGGATTGTGCCTTGGAACTGAAGTGGATGCGATTTGTTGCAGACGCCGCCGGGTCGATTGAGAGTCTGCCCTCGATCGCCTGTCCCGACTGGGCCGACCAGGCCGCGGGGCGGCTGGTGCGCCTTCCCGGCGTGTTGGCGGTCGCCGCGATCCTCGCGCGCACAACCGAGCACGATCGGCTGACCCCGGACGCGGTCGGCGTCCGGGCGGGGGCGACGACCACCCCGGCGGACCCCGATCCGGTCCTGCGCCTTTTCGAGGTGCGGTCCCGGCTCGAGAACCTCGCACAGAGCGAGGGGTTCTCGATCGATGCGCTCGCGCAGGGAATCCCCGGCCTGTGGGGGGAGCGGATCGAGCCGTCGACGCTGACCACCCGGGCGACGATCGGCGACTCGGGGCGCGTGCTGATTCTGCATCTCGCGACGCTCTCGGAGGATCCGGAGGAGCTGAGCCGGCTGGGCAACGCGCTCGA
>JBITAG010000233.1:0-6818 GCA_044439985.1 Phycisphaerales bacterium JB059
GCTGGTGGAGTGGGGCGAGCGGATCGAGGACGCCTGCCCAGACGCCGCACGCCTGAAGATCGAACCCACGGGGGCCTCCTCACGCCGATTCACGCTCACCCTCCCCGGGTCGTGGGCGGACCGCGGAGGGTCGGTGAACCCGGGCGAGCCCGAACGGAGGGCGACGACCTGCCCGGTCACGGGCCAGCGGGTGGCGCCGGACTGCCCGACCTGGCCCTTCGCGAGCGAGCGGGCCCGGATGGCGGACCTGCACAAGTGGTTCAGCGGGCAGCACACGATCTCGCGCCCGCTGGAGCAGGCCGACCTCGAACAGGGCGAGTAAGCTCCCATCCACACGGAGGGCTCACGGATGAGCGACAGACGGCGCCGGGGACCGGCGCAGCGGGCGGTGATGATCGGGATGCTGACCCTGGGCGCCCTGGCCTGGTCGGCGATCGCCCAGGAGGGCGAGGAGGCGACGGCGGGGATCGGCGCGGGCGACCAGCTCGGGCTCTGGCCCCTCTTCCGCCAGTCCTTCGACCTCTTCACGATCGTGCTGATCATCGGCTCCGTCGCCGCGGTCGCCCTGATCGTGCGCAACATCATCGAGATCCGCGCCGGGGTGATCATGCCCGCCAAGCGGACGGGGCGCCTGATCGACCTGATCGAGCACGGGCGGTTCGAGGACGCGCGCACGTTCGTCAAACGCGACGACTCGTTCGTCGGGAGCGTGATCCGCGCCGCGATGCGCGAGTCCGGGCGCGGACGGGCGGCAATGCGTGAGGCGGCGGAGCTGGCCGCGAGCGATCAGTCCGCCCGCTGGTTCCGAAAGATCGAGCTGCTCAACATCATCGGGAACCTCGGCCCGCTTGTCGGGCTGGCCGGGACGGTCTGGGGGATGATCATCGCGTTCACGTCGCTCGGCGCCGCGGACGGACAGGCGGGGCCGGCGGACCTCTCGCTGGGCATCTCGAAGGCGCTCTTCCACACGCTGCTGGGGCTGGTGCTGGCGATCCCGTGCCTGCTGACCTTCGGGATCTACCGGGGGATCGTGGACCGGATCTGCACGCGGGCGATGGTGGAGAGCGCCCGCCTGGTCGAGCTTCTGCCGGCGAGCAAGAGCAAGAAGGACGCATGAGGCGCACCGCGCTCCAGAGCGTGCACGGCAGCGCCCACCACACCGGGCGGGTCAACGTCACCCCGCTGATCGACGTGGTGATGGTGCTGATCGTCTTCTACCTGATCGTCGGGCACCTCGTGCTCGAACGGCGCGGGGAGGGGCGGCTGCCCGAGGCCCGGTACGGGCGCGAGCTGGATCGGGCGGCGCACCCGCTGACGCTCTCGGTGATCGATGGGGAGATGGTGCTGGTGGACGGGCAGGAGACGCCGCTCGACCGGCTGCAGAGCGTGCTGGAGGGACGGCTGGCGCGGGAGGGGGGCGTGCGTGTGGAGCTGCGCGCGGGGCGTGACCGCCCGTACGGGCAGGTGGAGCCCCTGATCAACGCGTGTCGCGACGCGGGGGTGCGGAGCGTGGAGCTGGTGACGGAGAAGGCGCCGTGAGCGAGATCGGCGACGGCGCACGCGAGCTGGGGGTGGAGTCGGACGGGGCGCCGGCTCGGGCGTTCCGTCGGCGCGGGGCGCTGCACCAGTGGGACCTGCACTTCGGCCCGAACATGACGCCGATGGTGGACGTGGTGATGGTCATCCTGATCTTCTTCATGGCCTCGACGGCCTTCCTCGGCCCGGAGTGGTTCCTCCAGGCGCACATGACCCCGGAGGAGCGTTCGGGGGCGGCGCTGCAGCAGGACACGCGGTTCCGGCTCCCGGAGGTGCGGGTCGAGGTGACGCTCCGGGCGGGCGCCAGCGGGACGGTCGCCGACGCGTTCGGGCGCGAGGGGCTGACGATGGCGCAGTTCGAGGCGCTGGCGCAGGAGGTGGCCTCGGACCTGGTGCCGGAGTCCCCCGCCGGGGCGGCCGAGCCCCGGGTGGTGATCGTCCCCGAGGCGCGGACGCCGTACAACGACGTCGTCCACATCCACGACGCCTGCACCAGGGCGGGGTTCAGGCGGGTGGGGCTGCGGTAGGACCTCTATTGCAGCGGAGTACGTAGGCCTAAACCCGTGCTTTCTTGGATCGCTTGCGAGGCCGGTCAATCCAAGCACGCGGGTTGGCTGCTCTACCTTCCTGTACTCGTCCTAACCACTGAATAAGCGAGTCCCGCTCAGAATGATTGAGCAGAAACATCTCGTTGCCCACGGGCACCCATTCACGATGCTTTGCTTCTGCATGGAGCACATATAGCGTGCTAGCCACAGACAATATGGAAAACATGAACCGATGACGGCTCCCCCCCTCAAACTCAACATTTGACGGTTCGCCCACACGCGGATTCGCAAAGCTGTAGAGTCCGGACACCAACTCCTGGATCTTTTTGTCGCCGAAGTCTTTCGGGTGGTGAGTATGCGCGAACTCATTCCGAATGGCGCGGATTCGCTCAAGTTGTTCGTAAGTCTGCTTCGAAAAGAGGCCGAGCGCATAACACAGGTCCATCTTGGGTGAAAACCCGCGCAGTGCTCCACTCAGCAATTGCTTTGCAATTCGATCGGCTTCTGGCTGAAAGACCTTCCTGAGCACATCGCCCAACCCTTCGTTGAGTACTTCGCCTCCGACGAGCGCAAGTCCACGATCGGTCTCTTTCTCCAGACTGGATTGCAAGTTTCGGGAATACTCCAGATATCGCTCATTCGCCTCCTCCAGGTGTGCGGGGAACGGTGGGATGACAGAGTCTGGCTCGCTTGTCATGACCTACGATTCACCTTACTCGACGGCGCTGGCGAAGATCTGAAACCGCGTGCCGTGCGGCTCGAGCCCGCGCTCCTTGCAGATGCGGTCGCGGATGGCGGCCAGCTCGGGGATGTCGATGGCCTCGACCTCGCCCGTGTCGGTACGCACAAGCAGGGTGTTGGGCTTCTTGCCGAAGACGAGCTGGTAGTGGCTCTGCTCGCGGTCGAAGAGGACGCGCTGGATGAGCCCGGCGTCCTCGAGGAGCTTGATGGTGCGGTAGACGGTGGCCTTGGAGACGCGGAAGCCGTCGTCCTTGAGGCGTTCGAGGAGGGCGTCGGCCTCGAAGAGGCCGTCGATGCGGATGATGGTGTCGAGGATCTGGGCCCGCTCGGGGGTGTACTTGAGGCCCTCGTCCTTGAGAGCGCGTCGGAAGACGGCGCACAGTGGCTCGACGATCTCGAGTTCGCCATCCGTGGCGGGCTGCCCGTTGGGCTTGAGGTTCATGGGCGGATTGTAGGGCGGCGGGTCGGCGTGCCCGGTCGCCTCTACACTCGGCGTCGTGACCCGGACCCAGGCCCGCGACAGCTCCGCATCCCTGCGCACCGCGGCGGTGGTCGCCTCGCCGCTGGTCGCGCTGCTCGCCCTGGCGACCCTGCTGGGGACGTTGGGGCGCGAGCCCGCGCCGGACCCGCTCATGGCCCTGGGGATCATCCTCACCGGGTCGGCGGCGCCCCGGCTCGTGACGCTCGCCCTGCTCGGCTCGGCGCGCGGGTTTGGCTCTCTGGGGCGGGGGGCCTTCGGGGGGGCGGCGAGCCCGTGGACGATCCAGCTCGGGCTCGGGCTGACGGTGTTCGTGCTCATCGCCCTTGTGGTTGGCGCCCTCGGGTTGCTGGTGGCGCCCGTGACGATCGGGGTGACGCTCCTCGGGCTCGGGCTGCTCGCGTGGCAGGCTCGCTCGGTCGCGTGGGCGGAGATCAAGCCGGACCTGAGCCGCGTCTGGTGGCTGGCGCTCCCGAGCGGGGCGCTGCTGCTGGTCGCGGCGTTGTCTCCTCCGGGGTGGCTCTGGGACTCGGAGTACGGCGGGTATGACGTGCTGAGCTATCACCTGCGTCTGGCGCAGGAGTGGCTGGCGAGCGGGCGGGCCGGGCCGGTCGGGCACAACGTCTATTCGTACCTGCCCTCGGGCATGGAGAGCCTGTTCGCGTGGATCGGGTCGATGACGCTGGCGCCGACGGAGGGCGCCGGGGCGCGGGAGGGACTGCTGGCCGGGTCCGGCTGGCGGGCGCTGAGCGGGCAGGTCTTCCATGCGTCGCTCGCGCTGGTCAGCGCGTGGACGCTGAGCCGGTTCGTCCATCGGGCGCTCGAGGGGATCGACGCGGGCGTGCGCAAAAGCGCGGCGGTCTCGGGGGTCGTCTTTCTGACGACGCCGTGGGTGATTGTGGTCGGGTCGATGGCGTACAACGAGCTGGGCGTGACGGCGTTGGGGGCGTGCGCGATGCTGGTGGCGATCGAGGACCGGGTCCGGGTGGTGTGGCGTGGGGCGTTGTGCGGGGCGTTGGTGGGCGGGGCCTGCGCGTGCAAGCCGACGGCGATCGTGCTGGTGGCGCCGGTGGTCGGGGTGCTGCTGCTCGGCGTGGCGCCGGTGAGGTCGTGGCCCGCGCTGATCGGCGCGGGGGTGGTGGCGGGGGTGATCGCGCTCTCGCCCTGGATGGTCCGGAACGCGGCACACGGGGGCAACCCGGTCTTCCCGCAGCTGACGGGGGTGTTCGGCTCGGCGCACTGGGACGAGGGGCAGGTCGAGCGGTACCGCACGGCGCACGCGTTCGAGGGAAGCCTCGCGGCGCGCGCCCGGACACTGCTCTGGACGGCGCCGGGGACTGACGCGGAGAGCCGGAGCGTGGAGCGCTGGCGCGGGGCGCTCAACCCGCAGTTCGGGGCGGTCTTCCCGGCGGCGTTGCTCGCGGGGGCGATCGCGCTGGCCCGTCCCCCGACGCGCCGGATGGCGGGGTTGCTGCTGGTGGGGCTGCTGGCGCAGGTGATCGGGTGGGCGCTGCTGACGCACCTGCAGAGCCGGTTCCTGAGTCCGTGTCTGCTCCCGGCGGGGGCGTTGTTTGGGTTGGCGCTGAGCGGGGTGAGGACGCGCCGGGTGCGCACGCCGCTGGCGTTTGCGTGGGGGTTGGTGATTGTGGGGCAGAGCGTCGGGTCGGTGGTGAACTTTGCGGGGCAGCGTCAGTCGCGTCCGAACTTCGGGCTGCTGGGAGGCGTGGGGATGATGCGCGGGGAGCCGTACGAGCCGGAGGTGGGGCTGGCGGAGAGCGGGGCGTACATCAACCACGAACTGGGGGAGGGGGCGGTGGTGCTGCTGGTGGGCGGGGCGACGCCGCTGTACCTGGCGCCGGAGGTGGTGTACGCGACGACGTGGGACACGCCGGCGCTGGGTGAGGCGATGGAGGCGGGGGAAGAGCCCGGGGCGTGGACAAGGCGGCTGCGTGAGCGCGGGTTGACGCACGCGCTGGTGGACCTGGGGGAGTTGGAGCGGCTGCGGGCGAGCGGGTGGCTGGACCCCCGTTTGAGCCAAGAGCGGGTGAAGGTCTGGCTGGAATCGCTCGGGCGGCCGATACAGGTCTGGCCCGGGGTCGGACCGCCCCGGCAGGCGCTGTACAGGCTGGACTGATGGGCAACGACTCCGAGAAGGCGGGCGGCGCGAAGCGGGCGCTGATGGCGGTCATTCAGATCGCGGGCTTCCTGGGGGGCGTGGGGCTGCTGGTCTGGGTGGTGAGCGCGGCGTTGAGCCCGGAGAACCGGGCGTTGCTCACGCGTCTGGGTGACGCGACGGGGGGGCAGCTCGCGGCGTTGCTGGCACTCTCGGTGGCGACGCTGGTGCTCAACGGGAGCATTTTCTGGGTGACGCTCCTTCCGGTGAAGCGGGTGGGGCACACGGACATCCAGGCGACGAACGCGATCGCGACGCTGCTGAGTTACCTGCCCTTCAAACTGGGGCTGATCTTCCGGATCGTGGTGCACAACCGTCGGGACGGGGTGCCGCTGCTGACGATCGGGGCGTGGTACCTGGCGATCGGGATGCTGGTGCTGACGAACCTGGGGCCGCCGGTGCTGGCGAGCCTGTGGCGCGGGGGCGTGGACGCGTGGTGGTGGGTGGCGGCGCTCGGGGGGGCGGGGGCGCTGACGGGGTCGATGGTGCTGGTGTGCATCCCGCTGAGCGGCGAGCGGGGGATGGCGCGGATCCATCGGTGGCTGGACCCGGTCCCGGTCTCGGCGTTGCACCGGTTCATGCGGACCGAGTCGTTCGCCCGGCTGCACGCGGGTTTCGGGATGCTGGCGCACGCGCGGGCGTCGTTCTGGGCGACGCTGATGCGACTGGCGGACATCGGGGTGCAGACCGCGCGGTTCGTGATCGCGGCGCAGGTGCTGGGGATCGATCTGGGGTGGGAGGCGGCGGTCCTGATCGCGACGACGTACTTCATGATCGGGATGCTCAGCCCGTTCGGGATGATCGGGACGCGCGAGGGGGGCACGCTGGGGCTGCAGACGCTGCTGGGGGTGGAGCTGGTGGCCCAGACGGAGGGGGATCCGCTGGCGCTGATCGTGCTCTTCGTCTCGGCGACGGAGTCGATCGCGTACTTCGTGGGCGCGGGGTTTGGGGTGGTCTGGCTGCGGGCGGACCGGCTGCTGATGCGTCGCGCGTCGGAGGGCGGGGAGAACGTATCATCGCCCGATGCGGATCGCCCTGGCCCCCCTGAACCCGACCGTCGGAGATCTTGAGCACAACACGTCGCTGATCGTGGACGCGATCGAGCGGGCGCGGGGCGCCGGGTGCGACGTCGTCGTCACGCCGGAGCTGGCGCTCTCGGGGTATCCGCCCAAGGACCTGCTCTACCGGGCCACGTTCGTGCGGGCGTGCGCCGCGGCGGCCAAGCGGATCGGGGAGGAACGCACTTCGGGGATCACGCTCGTGCTCGGGACGCCCCTGCCGACCCACCCGGGGGAGCCCGAGTCTGGCGTGGCCAACAGCCTCGTGGTCTACCGGGACGGGG
>JBITAG010000234.1:0-4004 GCA_044439985.1 Phycisphaerales bacterium JB059
TAGCGCCCGCTGCCTGCGGGAAACCCGGTATCGATGAGGCGCGGGCAGTTGGAGTTGCAGTCCGGGTCGGCGATCGACTTGATGAACGGGTCGATGTTCTCGGCGAGGTAGCGCTCTTCGATGAGCGTCTGCGCGGATGAATAGTCCTGCAGGTCGCGCATGCGTTCGAGCAGCTCGCGGATGGTGAAGAGCTGGGGGTCGCAGATGGTGGGGGGGGGCGGGCACGCGAGGGGCTCGCAGGTGTTGAGCTGCTGCTCGGTGAGGTCGAGGTCGTCGTTGAGCACGGCGTAGGCGGTGAGGAACGGCATGTGAGCGGGGAGACCGAACCCGAAGCTGATGCCGTTCTGCGTCCGCTTGCTGTCGGCGTGGACGCCGGGGATCACGGCGCCGGCGCCGATCTCGGCCATGTGGAACCCGCAGCGCTCGCTCGACTGCAGGGGCCCGATGGTCGCTGCGTCGTCGAACTCGTCGCGCACGAAGAACTGCAGACGCGTCGCGGCGTCGACGAAGGTGCCCTCGGTCTTGATGAACGCGTCCAGACTCCCGAAGCCGGAGTCCACGATGTAGTAGTACTCGATGTCGGTGAGTCGGAAGCCCGCGGTGAGCCCCGGCAGGTCGAACTTGAAATCGTTGACGGCGGAGTCGGCGTCGTTCGTGAAATCTCTGGGGATATTGGTGCGACGGGCGGGATCGGCATAGGTCGGCGAGGCGAGCGAGGCGACGTGGTTGTAGACGGGGCGGTCCTCGTCCCAGGGGATGAAGATCGCGTCCCAGCGCGGGTCGTCGGCGTCCCGCCCGCTCTGGATCTCGAGATCGAGGATGCGTCCCAGCGATTGCTGGAAGAACAGGATCTCGGTCTGCGTCATATCGAAGCGGGCCCACCAGTCGGTCGCGCCGGTCGCGGCGAACCCCGCGTTGAGCACCGCGATGATCGCGTAGGTGGGCTCGTCGTCGTCGTTGAAACCCGTGTACTCGATATCGACGGGGCGGTACTCGAACGGGAAGCCATCGGGCATCGCCTGGATCGACGCCTGCGTCGCTTCGGTGTCGATGTACCACTGGGCGAAGTTGTCGCCCGTGTTGGGCACGGCGACGGCGGTGATCTGCGGCGGGTCGTTGAACCCGTTGTACTCGATATCAATCGGGCGGAGACTGTTGAGGTTAAGCGCCTGGATGACGGTCGCGGCGGGGGCCGGGCCGACCACGGTGAGCCCATCGATCTCGTACGGACCAGTGTTCTCGACGTCGATTGAGTTGTACGAGATTGAGCTGACGCCGACCCAGCTGCTGGTGTAGTGGTACGGGAACTCGAAGTCCGCGGGTCGGCGGCTTGCCGAGAGCTTCTGCGCGAACGAGACCAGATCCACCGCGGGCTCGGCGATCACCCACGGGACGTGGGCCGGCGAGGTCCGGTGGGTGGTCTGGTCCGGCGCGGCGCCGGCCAGGCCAAACGCGGAACCACAGCCGGCGGCAAAGAAGACGACGAACGAACGGCGCCGAGTCGAGATCCCAACCATCACTCACCCCTTCAACTGATGTTCACCCGGTCTCTGCGCCGGGTGCGGCAACCTCTCACCGCACTCCCGCGATTTCTCGGCCTGGCCTACGGGCATCCCGCCCCGAACGCGCCCAGGAAGGCCAGCACGTCGGAGAAGTCGAAGGTCCCGATGGGCTCGGCAAGGTCCGCCTCCGCGGCGCCCTCCCCGAAGGCGGTCAGGAAGGCGAGCACGTCGGAGAAGTCGAGGGCGCCCAGGGGGGGCGCGAGGTCCGCCTCGTTGCACCCGAGGCCCGCCGGCTCGTGCTCGAGCAGCAGGAATCCGCGGGCGGGCAGGTCGAGGGCGACCGACTGGGCGTGCGGCCCGTTGGCGATCGGCTCGGGGACGAACGTGCCCGAGGGCCCGGCGCCCGGGCCGCCGAACTCGGCCCACTGGTTGTTGATCGCCACGCCCCAGGTCCCGGCGCGGGGGATGCCGATCCGGTAGGCGTTGCGGTCGATGTTCGAGAGGTTGAAGACGGCGACGAAGCTCTTGCCCCCGTCCACCCAGCGCTCGAAGGCGACGACGTCCGCGGCCTCGTTGGTGTGGTAGACCCAGGTGTTCGCGTTCGCGAACAGGGCCGGCTCGCTCGTGCGCCGGTCGATGATCGCCCGGAAGAAGTCGAAGACCCCGGCGTACGCCGTCTTGTGGGCCCAGTCGATCTTGCTCTCTTCCCACCCGTCGTCCTCGAGCCACTCCGTGCCCTGGAGGATCGCGGGGACGCCCTTGGCCAGCAGCGTGACGGCGTGGGCGAGGGTGGTGCGCCCGCGCGCGAACTGGTCATCGTGCGGGGGGGTGGTGTCGATCACGGCGACGGCGCGGTCGTGCCCGTTGAGGGGCCAGGCGTCGTCGTGCAGCTCGAAGTAGTTGAGCACCTGTGTGCCCGAGACGCCCCCGGACCCGTCGATCGCCGCCGCGACGCCCGAGACGTTCGGGCTCCCGCCCGAGGCGCCGAAGACCGCGTCCCGGATCGCGTTCTTGAAGCTGTTGTGGTACTGCGTGTCGAACTGCAGGCCGGTGTGGACCCACGGGTTGTCGATGTAGATCTCGGCGATGGTGTGGGCGTCGGCGTACCGGTTGGCGATCGCCTCGTTCATCGCGTTCATCAGCGCCTGGCCCGAGGGCCACTGGCTCGTCCAGCCCGAGTCGGTCATCGCCATGACCGCGTCGTGCCGGTACCCGTCGAAGCGGAACTCGCCCATGACGTAGTGCGTCGAGTCGAGCAGGTACTCGAAGACGCCGTCGGAGTCGTAGTCGGGCTGGGCGCCCCAGGGGGTGTCCTGAGCGGGGGAGTCGAAGTAGAGCTGCGTCCCGTCGTAGTTCCAGAGGAAGTTGTCGGTGGGGGAGATGTGGTTCCAGACGACGTCGAGCAGCACGGCGATCCCGGCGCCGTGGAGCTGATCGACCATGAACTTGAGGTCGTCGGGCGTGCCCAGCTTCCAGTCCCACGCGTAGAGGCTCGTCGGGTTGTACCCGCCCGAGAAGTCCCCCGGGAACTCGTTGATGGGGTTGACCATGACCGCGTTGACGCCCAGCTCGGCGAGGTGGGCCGCCCGCTCGCCCACGTCGCGGTACCCCGAGGGGTTGGCCGCGGGGCCGAAGGGGTCGTTGCGTCCGGCAAAGGAGCCCACGTGGAGCTGGTAGATGACCAGCTCGTCGAGCGGGGGTGCGATGAAGTCGTCGTGCTGCCACTCGTACGCGAGCGGGTCGCAGATGACCGCGTTCTGGTTGTCGGTCTGGACGAGGCGGCTGGCCCGGGGGTCGGTGTTCCAGATCGAGTTGTTGAAGAAGTACTTGTACATCTGCCCGGCGCTGGCGCCGGGGACGAAGCCGATGAAGTGCTCGCCGACCTTGGTGAGCGGGTTGGCGGTGGACCACCCGTTGAACTCGCCGCGCACGTGGCAGGTCGTCCGCGTGGGGGACCAGACCTTGAAGACCGTCCCGCCGTCCACGGGCGTGGAGCCCACGGGGGCGTGCTCGAGGGTGACGAAGTCGAGTTCGAAGCCGGTCCCGGGGTCGGTGTCGTTCACGCCGCTGGGCGAGAGGTAGTCGGTGTCGGTCCCGTCGGTGAGCACGACGCGGTAGCTGAGCGTGTCCTGGGCCGTCCCGGGCAGCTCGGCCTGCCAGATGTCGTAGGGGCCGACCTGCCCGACGACGCTCGCGGGGTGCGTGGTCTCGGAGCCGCCCACGTTCTGGATGACCTGGGCCGAGGTGAGGTCGCCGCGGTAGGCCTGGAAGCGGACGGAGAAGGTGTCGGACCGCATGGGGACGATCGGGCGGAGGTCCTGCCAGACGAGGTGGGAGACGCCGTCCCACTCGACGTTGTTGTCCGCGTCGGCGGCGAGGGCGAATCCAGGGCAGGCGGCGATGGCCGCGGCCAGGGCGGGCTTCAGCATGGTCAGGCTCCGGGGTCGGGTTCGGATCTCGATACCCGAGCATGGTCCCACTGGATCCCGGATTCAAGCGGAA
>JBITAG010000235.1:0-35677 GCA_044439985.1 Phycisphaerales bacterium JB059
TTCGGCGACGGCTGCCCGTAATCATCCAGACACCGCGTCGCGATCGGCGCCCACAAACCACGACAGCGCACAAGAAAGGCCCCCGACAACGGTGTCGGGGGCCTTGTTCGTTGCAACGGTGGACCGTCCCGATCAGACGACCTGCAGAACCTCCATGGTCTTCTGCAGGATGTGCTGCGCGGTCAGGCCGCAGCTCTCGAGCACCTCCTCGGGGGTGTGCGCGCTCTTCGGGATCTTGCGGACAAACATCTGCTCAAGCGTGAAGCCGTCTCCGGACCGGGTCAGCGCGTCGGCGATCGCCGAGCCGAGCGCCCCGCCGAAGTTGTCCTCCAGCGAGATCACGTACCCCGAGTTGGCCCCGATGATGTCCAGCAGCTTCTCCTCGTCGAAGGGAAGCGAGTACATGTCGAGCAGCGTGGCGCTGATGCCCGCCTTGTCGAGCAGCTCGAGGGCCTTGTTCGCCTCGTGGACCATGTACCCCGAGGCACAGATCACCAGGTCGCGCCCCTCGCTGAGCGTCTCGAACCCGCCCAGGTTGAAGACCTGGTCGTCCGAGTAAAGGAACTCCGTCTCCGGTCGGAGCGTCCGCATGTAGCAGACGCCCTCGTAGTCCGCCATCACGCCCGTGAGCGCGTACGCCGCGAACGCGTCCGCGGGCTGGAGGATGTACACCCCCGGGTTGCCCCGGTGGTCACGCATCGTGGAGAAGCTCCGGAACCAGGCGACGTCGGGCATCGACATCTGGCTGGGCCCGTCCGCCGCGAGCGTCACGCCCGAGTGCGAACCGACGATCTTCAGGTTCGCCCCCGAGTAGATGGCCATCTCGATCTGGTCGTACGCGCGGGTGATGAACTTGCTGAAGCTCGAGCAGAAGGGGATCTTCCCCCCCGCGCTCAGCCCCGCCCCCACCGAGATCATGTTCTGCTCGCCGATCTTGCACTCGACGAACCGATCCGCGAGCGAGGGGTCCTTCTCGAACGTCTCGCTGAAGGTCGAGTTCTTCACGTCCGCGTCGAGCACCACAACGTCGGGCAGGGCCGCGCCCATCGCCCGCAGCGCGATGCCGTACGCCTTGCGCGTCGCCAGACGTCCGGCGTGCAGCACGCTCTCCATGTCCATCGACCGCATCGCCTGCGAGAGCGACGGCAGGTCCCCCGCGGGCGCCGGCTTCGCGGGCGCCTCGCTCGGCGGCTCGATCATGAACTGGTCCGAGCTCGCCAGCGAGGTCGTCAGCTCCAGGCGACGGTCGTCCAGCTCCGCCAGCGCCGACTCGAGCACGTCACCCGTCGGCGGCTTGCCGTGCCACCCGTTCCCCTGGATGCTCGGCGCCCCCCACCCCTTCACCGTCCGGGCGACGATCGCCGAGGGCGTTTCCGCGTCATCCTCGTGACGCGCCACGAACTTGTCGATCGAGGCCTTGATCTCCGCCGGGTTGTGCCCGTCGATCACGTCCACCTCAAACCCGAACGCCTCGAGCTTGCGGGCCATCACCTCGGCGGACTGCTGCCCGCTCACCCGGTCCGCCTGCCCGTACTCGTTGCAGTTGAAGATCGGGAGCACGTTGTTGAGGCGGTGATCGACGATGAAGTCGAGCGCCTCGGCGATCTGTCCCTCCCGCGCCTCCCCGTCGCCGCAGAGGCAGTACACCCGCTTGTCCGTCCCGTCGATCTTCGCGCCCTTCGCGACACCCGCCGCCACGCTCAGGCCCTGCCCGAGCGAGCCGGTCGCGGCGTCAAAGAACGGGAAGCCCTCCATCGGGTTCGGGTGCCCGTCGAGCACGCTGTCCTGTTGGCGCAGCGTGTCGAGATCGTCGGTGGTGAGCTTCCGCCGGTTGTTCGGGTCGGTCCCGACCGCGACCCCGAGCCGGGCCGCCGCCGCGTACACCGCCGGGACCGCGTGCCCCTCGCTGAGCACCAGGCGGTCACTCGTGGGATAGTCCGGGTAATCCGGGCTCCACCGCATGGAGGAGAACATCAGGACCGTCACGATGTGCGAGATGCTCATGGCGCTGGTCGGGTGCCCGGATCCCGCGCGAGCGCACATCTCCAGAGAGAGTCGGTCGATCTCGATCGCCTGCGCATGCACCGCCGCTTCGTATGACATGCTCGCCTTCCTTTCTACAGGCGCCGCCCGCGTGTCCCTGACCCCCGCCCGCTGTGGGCGCCCGGGACGCGGTCCGTCGGCTCCTGGGTCCGTTCAGATTCACGCACGATAGCCGCCCTGAGGCCTCCAAGGGGGCGATCCGACGCGATTCGGGGCCCCGGACGCGTTCGGCCCGAGATTTGCACAGGCTCTCCACCCCACACGTCCCCCACACCCCACCCCCAACCCCCACCCGCCGGGGGCCGGATACACTCGATCCACGATATCTGGAGTCTGTCCTATGAAGGTCATCTGTGATCGGGCCGCCCTGCTCGAGGCCATCGGCCTCGTGTCGAGTGTCGCCGCCTCTCGTACCCCCAAGCCCCAGCTCACCTGCGTCCGCCTCTGCGCGACCAAGGACGACGGCGCGGGCGAACTCACCCTCTCGGCCACCGACGCCGAGATCTCACTCACCCTCCGCCTCGGCTCCGTCGATGTGGCCGAGCCCGGCGAGACCCTCGTCCCGGCGCAGAAGCTCAGCCAGATCATCTCCGCCGAGGACAACGACCCGACGCTCACCATCGAGTCCGACGGCGACCTCACCACCGTCAAGGGCGCCGACGCCGAGTTCAAACTCCACGGCTACCCCCCGAGTGACTTCCCCCCCATCCCCGACTTCCAACAGGTGATCGCCTCCGGGTCCCGCGGCGCCTTCGCCCTCCCCGCCGGCGCCCTCTCCACCGTCGTCGCACGCACCATCTTCGCCGCCGCCCGCGAAAACTCCCGGTACGCCATCAACGGCGTCCTCTTCAAGAAGGCCGGCAAGAAGCTCGAACTCGTCGCCACCGACGGGCGACGCCTCGCCCACTGCAGCGCCGCCATCCCCGCCTCGCAGGCCGGCGATGAGCCCGTCGCCTGCATCGTCCCCGCCAAGGCCCTCAACGTCCTCCAGAAACTCATCGACGACGAGAACGAGCCCATCCACCTCGCCGTCACCGACAACCAGATTGTCTTCGGCTTCGGCGAAGACCCCGCCGACGCCCGCGCCGTCCTCTCCTCCAACCTCGTCGAGGGCGCCTTCCCCCCCTACGAGGACGTCATCCCCAAGGACCAGGACATCCGTGTCGGATTCGACCGCGACGTGCTCTTCTCCGCCGTCCGCAGGGCCGCCCTGCTCACCAACGAGGAGTCCCGCGGCGTGCGCATGTCCTTCACCGCCGATGACAAGAAGCTCCAGCTCTCCAGCCGCTCCCCCGAGATGGGTGAGGCCCACGTCGAGGTCGGCCTGGCCAGCTACGAGGGCGGGGACATCGAGATCGGCTTCAACCCCGGCTTCATCAACGACGCCCTCAAGGTCATCGACGACCCCCAGGTCATCATCGAACTCAAGGCGACCAACAAGCCCGGCCTGCTCCGCTCGGGCTCCGACTTCGTCTACGTCGTGATGCCCGTCAACCTGCAGTGACCCGGACGCCGTGGCGGGTGTGCCGCGCCGGCGAGACTCGCCGCGTCTCCCCGTCGTGGTAAATCCTTGCCAGCACGGGTGACAGCTCCTCGCCGATCTCCCGCTCCAGCTCCTCCGCCTCGGCGTCCACGGACGCCTCCTCCCCGAGCACCCGGGCCTCGATCTGCGCCCCCGCCCGGATCTGGTCCTCGATGACCAACTCCAGACGCTCCCGCCGGACGACCCGAGCGTCCAGACGCAGGGCGAGCAGGGCCAGGCAGGGCGCCAGCAGCGCCCCCGCAACCCCCGCCAGCTCCGCCGTCCCGACGCTCTCGATCACGCCCGGGCGGATCAGCGCCCAGACCAGCACGATCCCCACGCCCATCGTGCCCAGGGCACAGATGACCATCGAGAATCTCCGTAAACACAGCACAGCGAGTCGCACCGCGACGCCTCCCCGGTCTTCGCCGATCCGGAGAGGACCGGCATCCTTGCCGCTCCCCGAACCGCCCGGGACTCGGGCGGATCGGGCTCGTCCGAGGCGTTCCTTGCCTCGCACATCCCGGCGCACAAACGTCGGCGGGACAACGTACCCTATCGCCACCCCCCGGTTCGGGCAACCACGCCTTCCCGGGGGCTCGTGGAAGACCCGCGCCGCGGGTCGTAGTGTGTTCGTCCCGATCCCGACCGAAAAGGTCTCGGGTCTCTGCGAGGAATCGTCCCCTGCCCGTGTACGGACGCTCATGCCCCACCGCTCGCCGCGCCGGCTCGCAAGGACCGCAGCCCGTCTGGCGACTCGCCGCGCTCGCCGGCGCCCTGCTCGTCGCCCCCGCGACGCTCCCTGTCCCCTGCGCGCTCGCCGCCCGTGACCCCGACACCGCGCAGCCCGAAGACCTGGCGGTCTACGAGGGACGCGTCGTCGCCGACGTCATCCTCCGCGCCCCGCGCTCCGACGACACCGACGCGCCCACCCTCAACCCCACCACACGACAGAAGGCGCTCAACAACATCCGCGTCTACGCCGGCGCCCCCTTCCGCCTCGAAACGCTCAACGACGACATCCGCCGCCTCAACCGCCTCTCGCTCTTCTCACGCGTGAGCACCTACGTCCAGCTCCTCGACGACGGCTCCGTGGATGTCATCTTCGAACTCGTCGAGCGCCCCATCGTCCTCGACGTCCAGGTCTCCGGGAACCGACGCCTCAGCGACCAGGAGATCGCCCAGGCCGTCGACCTGCTCGTCGGCACCCCCGTCGACCGCTTCCAGGTCGACCGCGCCGCGCGACGCATCGAGGACCTCTACCGCGAGAAGGGGTACTACTTCGCCGCTGTCTCGGTGAACGAGGAAGAACTCCAGGAGAGCGGCATCGTGCTCTTCCAGATCCGCGAGGGCGATCGGCTCAAGGTCACCGCCATCCGCTTCGAGGGCGCCACCGCCTTCGAGAACAAGGAACTCCGGCGCGAGATCGAAACACGCACCTCCGGACTCTTCCGCAAGGGCCAGCTCGACGACGAGGTGCTCGAGGCCGACATCGCCTCCCTCATCCAGTTCTACCGCAACAACGGCTACCTCGACATCCGCGCCGACACCCTCGTCCAGCCCTCCCCCAACGGCAAGGAAGCCATCGTCACCTACCTGATCGACGAGGGCCCCCGCTACACCCTCCGCTCCGTCCTCGTCGAGGGCGCCACCGATGACCGCGATCTCGTCTTCACCCCCGAGCAGATCGCCGGCCTGATCCCCCTCAAGCCCGGGGACACCTACGGCGTCCGCGCCCTCCAGGAATCGCTCAACATCATCCAGGACGCCTACGGCATGCTCGGCTACGCCGACGTCCGGGTCGCCAACGCCGAGAAACGAGACCCCGAACTCCCCCTCGTCGACCTCGTCATCATCATCGAAGAGGGTGAACGCTACCTCACCGGCGAGGTCGTCATCGCCGGCAACGACCTCACCAAGCAGAACGTCATCCGACGACTCCTCGACATCCGCCCCGAACGCCCCCTCGACACCACCGCCGTCCGCGACTCCGAGCAGGCCCTGCGCGACGCCCGCCTCTTCAACAACCGGGGCGTCAAGATCACCCTCCAGCCCCCCGACCCCGAAGAGCCCGAGTACCGCGACGTCCTCGTCGAGGTCGAAGAAACCAACACGGGCAGCTTCAACATCGGCGCCGCCGTCAGCTCCGACTCCGGCCTCATCGGCACCCTCTCCCTCACCCAACGCAACTTCGACGTCACCGACACCCCCGACTCCGTCGGCGAGATGTTCTCCGGTCGCGCCTTCCGCGGCGCCGGGCAGACCTTCAGCATCGACGTCCTCCCCGGCAACGAGGTCCAGTCCTACGGCGTCTCCCTCACCGACCCCTACCTCTTCGACACCGACTACTCCGGCAACGTCTCACTCTTCTACCGCGACCGCGACTTCGACGAGTTCGACGAGCGACGCTTCGGCACACGCTTCGGCGTCGGGCGACGCTTCGGCACCCGATGGAACGGCGCCCTCAGCTTCCGCGTCGAGCAGGTCGAACTCTCCGACATCGACGCCAGCCGCCCCGTCGACGTCTTCGCCGCCGCCGGCCCCGACGTCCTCACCGGCCTCTCCTTCACCCTCTCCCGCAACACCGTCGACGACCGCTACCGACCCACCACCGGCTCGATCTCATCGATCGGGGTCGAGCAGGTCGGCGTCCTCGGGGGCGACTACACCTTCACCCGCTTCGACGCCTCCCACACCATCTTCCTCGCCATCCGCGAGGACTACCTCAGCCGCTCCACCGTCCTCGAACTCTCCGGACGCGTCGGGTACATCCCCCAGGGCCAGGGCGACACCCCCCTCTACGAACGCTACTACCTCGGCGGACAGACCATGCGTGGCCTCGAGTTCCGCACCGTCTCCCCCAAGGGCATCCGCAACGACACCATGACCCTCGGCAACGACCCCGTCGGCGGCACGTTCCTCTTCTTCGCCGGCGCCCAGGTCACACAGCCCATCTTCGAAGAAATGTTCTCCGTCGTCGGCTTCATCGACTCCGGCACCGTCACCGAAGACCCCGGCTTCGACGACTACCGCGTCACCGTCGGCCTCGGCATCCGCTTCTACGTCCCCCAGCTCTCCCCCGCACCCCTCGCCTTCGACTTCGGCTACCCCCTCCTCAAGGCGGACAACGACGAAACCCGCGTCTTCACCTTCTCGATCGACCTGCCCTTCTAGCCGCTTTGCGACGGGAAGGCCCCCGCGTACCATCCACGCGGGTACAGGACGGATCCACCCCGAACGCAAACCCTGACCGACAGGATCACGCCATGCGACTGACCAAGCCCGCTCGCGCCCTCACCGCGACCACCGTTGCCATCGCCGCCCTCGCCATCGCCGCCACCACCCTCGCCTGGACCAACGCCAAGGCCGGCTCCGTCGCCAGGCCCCCCGCCACCCCCACCGCCATCGCCACCGTTGACCTCCCCGCCATCCTCGACGGCCTCGAAGAAAAGACCCGCCACGAGAACGACCTCCAGGCCGTCATCCAGGAAAGCCAGGCCAAGCTCGATGACCTCACCAACCGCCTCAAGAACATCGAGGCGGACCTCGAGATGATCAACCGCAACACCCCCCAGTGGCGACAGAAGTTCGGCGAAGGCCTCGAACTCCAGCAACAGGCCGAGGCCCGAAAGGCCGTCCTCACCCAGACCATCAGCCTCCAACGCGGCGACTCCCTCCGCGAGCTCTACCTCAAGATCGAGGCCGGCATCACCAAGATCGCCGAGCGCGAAGGCTACGACATCGTCCTCCTCGACGACTCCAAGTTCCCCCTCCCCCAGTCCGTCGCCGACACCAACATGGAACGCGCCATCCTCTCCAAAACCGTCCTCTACGCCCACGACTCCACCGACATCACCCAGCAGGTCATCGACCTGCTCAACAACGAGTACCGCGCCCCGTAACGCCCCGGAGCCCAACCACGGGATGACCACGCCGGGCGAACAACCCAGCTACACCACCGGCCAGCTCGCCGAGATGCTCGCCGCCTCCCTCGACGGACCGGCGCACCTCGAGCTGACTTCCATCGATGCGCTCGATGACGCCGCACCCGGCTCCCTCTCCTTCATCCGCTCCGATCACTTCGCCCGTCGCTGGCCCAGCAGCCGCGCCTCCGCCGCCCTCGTCACCGGTGGCGTCGACGTCCCCGGACACGACCCCTCCGCCCGCGCCCTCCTCGTCGTCGACGACGCCGACCAGGCCATGGTCGCACTCCTCGAGGCCCTCACCCCCGAACCCCACCTCCCCCCCGTCGGCGTCCACCCCTCCAGCGTCGTCGACCCCTCCGCCACCATCCACCCCGAGGCCCGCGTCGGACCCCTCTGCGTCGTCGGCGCCGGCGCCCGGATCGACGCCCACGCCACCCTCGTGGCCCGCGTCACCCTCGGACGCGACACCCGCCTCGGCGAAGCCTCCATCCTCCACCCCGGCGTCGTCCTCCAGGACGCCTGCGCCGTCGGACGCCACTCCGCCCTCCACCCGGGCGTCATGGTCGGCGCCGACGGCTTCGGATACATCCCCGGCCCCGACGGCTACCCCCGCAAGGTCCCCCACCTCGGCAACGTCGTCATCGGCGACCACGTCGAAATCGGCGCCAACACCTGCATCGACCGCGCCAAGTTCGGCGCCACCACCATCGAAGACCACGCCAAAATCGATAACCTCGTCCAGATCGGACACAACTGCACCGTCGGACGCGGGGCCATCATCTGCGGTGCCGCGGCGCTCGCCGGTTCGGTCAAAATCGGACCCGGCGCCATCATCGGTGGCATGTCCGCCCTCGCCGAACAATCCAGCGTCGGCGCTCGCGCCCGACTCGGCGGCGGCGCCCAGCTCATCTCCCATATCCCCGACGCCGAAACCTACGTCGGACAACCCGCCGGCCCCGCCAAGGAAACCATGGCCAACTACGCCGCTTTCCGCAGACTCGCCTCCACCATCCGTGAGCTGCGAGCCGCCCTTCGCGACCAGCCGTGACCACGCCCCCGATCCACCGACGCACGCTCGCCTCGCCCGCCACCCTTCAAGGCGTCGGACTCTTCACCGCCAGGCCCGTCAACCTCACCATCCACCCCGCCCGACCCGGCGCCGGCCTGCGCTTCCAGCTCGCCCACGAGGAAGCCCTCGCACACATCGCCTCGCTCTCCACCGACCCCATCCACCCCGCCTTCGCCTCCCTCCCCCCACGCTGCACCTGCCTCGCCCTCCCCTCCGGTCAGATCGGCACCGTCGAGCACCTCCTCAGCGCCCTCACCGGCCTGGGCGTCACCGACGCCCTCCTCACCCTCGACGCCCCCGAGGTCCCCATCCTCGACGGCTCGGCCCTCCCCTTCGTCCGCGCCATCCTCGACGCCGGCCTCTCCACCCTCGAGCAGACCCTCAAACCCCTCACCCCCCCCCGCCCCTTCCGCATCGAGGGCGATGACGCCTCCGCCTTCATCGAGATCCTCCCCGACCCCACCCCCAGCTACCGATACGACCTCGACTACGGCGACGCCTCCCCCATCCCCCGCTCCAGCGCCTCCTGGTCCTCCGACCCCGACGAGTACGCCACCAGCGTCGCGCCCGCTCGCACCTTCTGCCTCGAACGCGAGGCGACCGCCATGCGACAGCTCGGCCTCTTCGCTCACCTCACGCCCGCCGACATGCTCGTCATCGGGCCCCGCGGCCCCATCGACAACACCCTCCGATTCCCCGACGAGCCCGCACGCCACAAGCTCCTCGACCTGATCGGCGACCTCGCGCTCGTCGGACGCCCCATCGCGGCGCGCATCCACGCCGTCCGATCCGGACACGCGCTCAACCACGCCGCCGCCCGCGCCCTTCTCGACTCGGTCAAGTAATCCACGCCGACCGACCACCGGCGCGCGCTCGATGCGCGCCCTGCGCCCAGATCACGCGACGGAACGCTCGGCGTGGGCTACCGTGCGATCGCTCCCCCGACCCCGCGACGCGCAACGCCGCCGCGCCCGGGCGATGCGCGCCGAGGTTCCGGGCGCCAGGGAGACTGGAATGCGACTGCGACTGATGCTGTGGAGCCTCCTGGCTCTTGTCCTCTGCGGGTGCGCCGACCTGACGCACATCCACGAACTGCGCGACCGGGCCACCCGAGCGCGCGAGTCCATGCTCGAACGCGAGATCCAGCTCGAGGCCCTGCGCGAGCAATACCCCGATCAGAGCCCCGAGGCGATCGAAATCGACGCCTCCCTCGCCCAGACCCGGGCGCTCATCGAAGCCCTCACCGCCGCGACGCGACGGATCGACCAGACCCTCGACGAGGCGCAGCGCCCGACCGACGGGCTGACCCACGCGGCCCGCGGGCTGGGGGCGTTCCTCCCCGAGCCCCTCCGCCTCCCCCTCCTGCTGGGCGCCGCCCTCGGGGCGACCCTCATCCGCTCCGGACAGCTCAAGAAAGGGGCGATCTCCATCGCCCGGAGCATCGAGAAGGCCAAGCAGACCGACGGGGCCCTGCGCGAGGCCATCGCCCGCAACGCGGGGACCCTCCGCACAATCCAAACCCCCACGGCACGCCGTCTGGTCGATCTGGCCCAATCGGGAAACCCTCGCGTCTCGTTGCCCATATGAATAGGTGACGACACATGGGTCTCCAGTGCGCCATCCCCCCGCTCCCCCGCCGCCTGGGCTTCACGCTCATCGAGCTGCTGGTCGTGATCGCCGTCATCGCGACCCTCATCGGCATCCTCCTCCCCGCCCTGGGCAGCGCCCGCCAGAACGCCAAGCGGATCGAGTGCCTCAACAACCTGCGACAGCTCGGTGTCTCGGTCACGATGTACATGGACGCCGAGGGCAAGGGCGCCCTCCCCGAGATCCTCCCCCTCATCGACCTGCAGAGCGTTGAGGACTACGAGAACCTCAACGACCCGACCCTGCTCAACGTCCTGCTCGACTACGCCGACGCCGCCACCCCCACCCGTGAAGACCCCGACGACCCCAACTCCCCCTGGAAGGTCGAGCCCCCCTTCCGCTGCCCCTCCGACGTGGACTCGGACGACCCCGACGCCGACTTCCGCGCGATCCACGAGGTCTACGGCACCTCGTACATCTACCAGCCCGGGTACGTCTACCTCGTGCTCGATCGCATCGGCATCAAGAAACCATGGGCCCGCGCCGTCACCACCGCCTGGAACCTCAGCGCCGAACGCGACGCCGAACCGGCGCTGCTCCACGACGCCGACGACTGGCACCCCCGCAACGGCGCCCCCGGCAAGCACGCCCTCTACATCTCCGACGGGCACGCCGACTGGATGGAAGAACGCGACGGCACGCAGGCCCTGCAACGCATCATCGAGGACACCACCCGGGCGCTCGGACTCCCATGACCCACCCCGCCAACACCCCCGGACGGATGGACTCCCTGCTCGACGAGCAGGTCACCACCCCCGCCGCGCCCCGCCCCGGCGCGGCTCGCGCACGCCTCGACGCACTGACCGCCCGAGCCGCCGACGCCTGGGCCAGGCCGATGATCCGACGCGCACTCACCGGGGTCATGGGCGTCGCCCTCGGACTCGGCGCGGTCGGCGCCTACCTCGCCCTCCGCCCCGTCCCCACCCCCGATTACGACGCCGACGCCCTCGACAGCCTCTTCGACTACACGCTCCTCACCGACGAGTTCAACCGCCTCTCCATCGACGAGCGCCTCGCCCTGCTGGCCCAGCTGCGCGCCCGTCTGGAGGGGATGGACGGGCGTGAATCCGTGCTCCTCGCCGCCTTCGCCGCCCGCATCAAGGGCGAGCTGCGCGAACAGCTCATGAAGAACGTCTCGCGCCTGGGCATCGACCTGGCCGACCGGTACGCCGCCGAGTACGACCCGCGCGCCCCGATCCAGGACCGCGAGGCCTTCCTGCGGGACTCCTTCGTGGACCTGCACCGTCGCATGGAAGAGCTGGGCGGGTCCACCCGGGAGAAGTCCGACGAGCAGCGCCTCGCCGAGGGCGTCAGGCAGATGCAACGCGACCAGGAGATCCTCGAATCCGGCGCGGTCTCGGGGAAGCAGGTCGGCGAGATCTTCGTCTTCATGAACGACGTCGTCGGCAAGCACGCCACCCCGCACGAACGCGCCCGCACCGGCGTCTTCATGCGCGATATGACCCGCGTGCTGCGCGGCAAACCCCTCGGACCCTGACCCAACGCCCCCGAACTACGGGCTCTCGATCACCGGCGCCTCGCCCGACGAACGAAGCTCCGTCTGGCACGTGATCTCCACCCACCCCCGGTCCGCCTCCAGACGCAGCAGACGCACCAGCCGGCGGTCCGGAAGACGCACCACCGGCCGCTCCGCGACCGGCTCCTCACCCGCCATGACGCGGAAGAACGACTGGGCCTGCGGCAGCGTGCGCAGCTCGTCCGGGATGATCTCGTCCACCCGCGACTCGGCCTCCCCGAGCACCCACGAGGCGGGGATCGGGAGGCGACCCAGGTGCACCCAGTCCGCCTTCACCCAGAGCGACCCGTCCTCGCGCAGCTCCGGGGTGAGCGTCGCGCTCAGGAACTGCTCCGTTCCACGGACACGCACCTTCGCGCCAAGACGCACGTGCGGCGCGTCGAAGTGCACCTGAAGGTCGCTCACCTCGTCGGGCCACTTGAAGTGCTCGTTCTCCCCGGCGAGCCAGACCGGCAGGCGCACGTTGAGCCAGGCGTTGGCGTCCTCGCTCTTGAGCGCGACGCTCCACGGATCGGAGCGCCACCCCTCCGGAACCTCGCCCGTCGCGGTGTAGATCAGGTCGGACGCGCCGTCGCGCCGGAGGGAGAGGTGGCTGGCGATCGCGTTCTCGAGCAACATCGCGCGCTCGATGGTGTGGGCCGCGTTGGGATCGGTGCGTCGCCACCAGGCGGGCGCCGAGGCGGTCATCGACCCGACCACCATCCAGGCGGTCACGCCGAGGAGGCTCATCAGGATCGCGCCCCAGACGGCGAAGAGCAGGACCCGCCGGGTCCATCCTCGCCCGCCGGGCGCCGGGGCGAGGGAGAGGCGCGGATCAGGACCGGACTCCGCCGGATCGCGCTCCCCGAACTCCACCGGCACGCTCGCCGCCCGCCCGAGCACGGGTGTGTCGCTCAGATCGGGGTGGGTGCTCGTGACCATCCGTGGCTCCAGAGGTACACGATAGCCCAAAGACAACGCACGCCCCGAGGCCGGGGCGTGCGTGTGGAATGAAACCGGGTTGGGACGCCGGATCAGCGCTTGGAGAACTGGTAGCGGCGGCGGGCGCCGGGCTGGCCGTACTTCTTCCGCTCAACCTTCCGGGCGTCACGGGTGAGGTACCCCGCGTCGCGAAGGGCGGGCTCGAAGTTGGGGTCGTAGGCGACGAGCGCTCGGGCAATACCCAAACGGAGGGCCTGGGCCTGGCCCATGTACCCGCCCCCGCCCAGGCGGGCGAAGACCTCGAGCTTGTCGAGCGTGTCGGTCAGACGCAGGGCGGCCTCGGCGTCCGAGCGGTCGCGCAGCTCGGAGAAGTAGTCGTCCACGTCCTTGAGCTGCTTGCGGGTGGTCTGGATCTTGATCCCCGCCTTGCCCTGCGCCGGACGCAGGCGGACGCGGGCGACCGCGGTCTTGCGGCGTCCGGTGCCCCACCACCACCCGTGCCGGTCGGCCGGCTTCGGATCGGGGATGACGCGCTGCGCCTGCTCGGCCGGGCCCTCATCGCGGACGGTCTCGCCCACGAGGTCCGGGTTGGTGATCGTCGTCTGGTAGCCTTGCTCTGCCATTCGCTTCTCGCTCGCTGGGCGCCCGGCTCATCGGACGCTTGCGGATCGGTCGTCGGATCCGGGTCTCACACTTCCAGGGGAATCGGCTGCTCGCACGCGTGCGGGTGCTCGCTGCCGGGGTACACCCGCAGCTTCTTGAGCATCACGCGCCCGAGGCGGTTCTTGGGGAGCATGCGTCGGACCGCATCCTCGACCAGTCGCTCGGGACGCTGCTCACGAACCTGCCCGAAGGTCTGGGCCTTGAGCCCGCCCGGGTGGCCCGTGTAGCGGGTCTTGAGTTTCTGGGTCGCCTTGTTGCCCGTCAGGCCGATCTGGCTCGCGTTGGTCACGACGACGAAGTCGCCCGTGTCCACGTGCGGGGTGTACTCGGGGCGGTGCTTGCCCATGAGCACGGTCGCGACCTCCGCCGCGAGACGCCCCAGGGGGACATCCGTCGCGTCGATGTGCCGCCACTGGCGGGGCACGTCGCCCTTCTTGGCCATCCACGTCTGCCGTCGCAGGTGCGTCGCCATTGCAGCGCTCCTGAATCTGGTCCTTCGTTCCCCCGACGCGAAGACGCCGGGATCCCTCGGGATCGGGTGCTCGCCGCCTACCGGGCGGGGCGGGGCGCCGGGCATCCCTCGTGGACGACCGGAGCCATGATTCCAACGCATGGGCCGAACCTGGACCGCCTCCCAGCGGGTCTGCTCGACCGGGGACAAGCCTAGAGCGCCCCGGAAGCGAGTCAAGGGAAGGTTCTCGCCTTCCCCATCCCGCTCTCATTGGCGCCGGGCCCTCCCCCGACCGATGATCTGGGCGATGGACCACCCCCCCCACGACCCGACCACCTCCCCCACCCCCCCGACCGACCCCCATTCGGCGCCGCACCCCGCCCCGTCGTCTCCCGCCCGATCCCCCGATCCGGGCTCGGGCGCCTCCCGTCTGCTCGCCGTCCTGTGCGCGATCGTCTTCGCCTCCCTGGCGATCCTCTGGCAGAACCTCCCCCCGGAGACCCAGTACGACCTGCTCCGCATCGCGCCCCCCGAGGCCCCCGAGGACGCGCCGGCGATCAGCTCCGTGAGCCAGGTCAACCTCCTCGGGCGGGTCTACATCCGGATGGACAAGCTCACCGAGCGGATGAGCGCGGGCGCCCCCTCCGGCCCCACCGCCGACCTGGGCGCCACCTCCATGGAGTTCATCGACCAGTCGGTGTTCACCCCCGCCGAGGCCGTCGCCGCCGCCGTCGCCGCCGCCGAACTCCTCGACGACCCGCAGGAGGCCCTCGACCGGCTCGCCGGCGTCCGCGGGGAGCAGGAGGAGCGGCTCGAGGAGGCCCGGGGTCGCCTCGCGGCGCAGCCCTCCGACGGCCCGGATCGCGAGTCCCTCGAGCAGTCGATTGCGCACCACGAGAAGATCCTGCTCGATGTCGAGACCCTGACCGCGATCTACCAGGGGGAGGGTGACCGCCTCACCCCCGAGCAGCGCGAGCGCCTCGTCACCCGGTACGACTACTTCGGCAAGCTCGCCAACACCTACGCGCTCGACGACACCGACCCGGCGCGCGCCCCCCTCCTCTCCGGCGGGGGCGCCATCATCGGGCTCCTCCTCCTCATCGGCCTGCTCATCCTCGTCGTCTTCATCACCGGGCTCGTGCTGCTCCTGCTCGGCGTGATCAAACTCTCCGGCGGGCGCATGGCGATGCGCTTCGAGCCTCCCGCCCCCGGGGGGAGCCTCTTCCTCGAGGTCTACGCCCTCTTCGTCGCCGGCTTCCTCGTGATGACCGTCGGCGCCACCGCGCTCTCCTCGAAGAACGAGGCCCTCGCCTCCCTCCTCGCCCTCGTCGTGCAGTGGTCCCTCCTGCTCGTCCCCTTCTGGCCCCTCCTGCGCGGGATGAAGGGCAAGGCGTTCCGACACGCCATCGGCCTGCACCGCGGGCGCGGCGTGCTGCGCGAGATCGGCGCCGGGATCACCGCCTACATCGCCTCGGTCCCCGTCTTCTTCTTCGGCGTGCTGCTCACCGTCGTGATCATGTTCATCGCCGAATCGATCCGGGTCGCCTCCGGCCGGGACCCCGGCCCCGTCCCCGAAAACCCGGTGATCGACATCGTCAGCCAGGCGGACCCGATCGTCCTGGTCCTCATCTTCCTGCTCGCGACCATCTGGGCGCCGCTGACCGAGGAACTCGTCTTCCGGGGCGCCCTCTACCGCTGGTTCCGCGGGCGCCTCGTCTGGCCCCTCAGCGCCTTCCTCGTCGGCCTGCTCTTCGCCTTCATGCACTCCTACGGCCCGCTCATGGTCTCTCCGCTCGTCGCCCTCGGGTTCATGTTCAGCTTCATGCGTGAGTGGCGCGGCTCGATCATCGCGTGCATCACCGCCCACTTCGTCCACAACTTCTCCGTCTTCGCCATCGCCGGGAGCATCATCTACCTGCTCGCCTGACCGGATCCGGGCGCGAGCGCACCGCGTACATCCGGGGATGAACGCCCGGCGAGACACACCCCGGGCGCTGTGGTGGTTGCAGCACGGCGCCACGCTGTGGATCCTCTTCACGATCAACGTCGCCCTCGCCCTCGCTCTCGCGGGCGACACCCTGCTCGGGGCCGTCGCCTGCCGGTGCGGCGTGGGGAACCATGCCTACGTCTTCGTCACCCCCGAGGGCGCCACCTTCCACGACCTCGACACCTGTGAGGGCTGCTGGAACAGCGAGCCCGGGCACGACAACCCCGTCGCCGGCATCAACCACCTCCCCATCCACCGCACCTTCGGGATCGGGTTCGACACCATCCTCGAGCGCGGCGAGATGTTCAGCGTCTTCCCGATCGCAGGCGATCCGATCCCGCCTTCGCTGGAGGCCGACGCCCGCCAGGCCTCGCTCAACGACAGCGCGCTCATCTGGCTCGACACCTTCAAGCCGGGGCGCACCGTCACGCGCTCCTTCCTCTGGTCCGGCCTCGCCCTCAACCTGGGCGCCGTCACCCTGATGAGCGCGTTCGTCTACGGGTTCGTCACCCGCGGGCGACGCGCGGTCCGGCTTGAACGCCTCCGGGAGGGACGCTGCCCCGTCTGCCGGTACAGCATCCGGGGCCTGCCCACCGACACCTGTCCGGAGTGCGGATCAACCATCGAGCACCCGACCGCGCCGGCCTAGCCGTCCTTCGGTGTCGGGGGCTCGCCCGCCGTCACCTTCTCGATCGCCTTGCTCCCGATCTGCCCGACGACAAGGGCCACAACCACCACGCTCGCGATCCCCGCGATCTTGATCCATCCCGGGCTCTCGTAGGTGTCGAAGTTCTCCACCTGCCCTCCGATCCAGGCGTAGACCAGGGTGCGCGGGGCCATGCCGACAATCGTTCCGAGCAGGTACGCGCTCAGGGGCGTCTCCGCCGCCGTCAGCGTCAGGTTCATGATGCTGAAGGGCGAGTTGAAGGGGGCGCGCACCAGCGCGACGATCCCGACCGTCTTGAGCCACCCCTTCCCCACGAGCGCGTTGCGCACCGCCAGGGCTTTCGGGTGCGACTCGATCTCGCGCTCCACGCGCCGGCCCGCGACGACCCGGGTCACCACAAAGCCGATCAGCGCGGCCAGGGAGAACCCCGCCCAGGCGAGCCCGAAGCCGGTCCACATCCCGAAGGCGTACCCCCCGATCACGGCCTGCACCCACGTGGGCAGCAGCCCGAGGCCGGCGCACAGGGCGAACGCCCCAACGTAGATCAGCCCGCCCTGGGGCATCCCCTGCTCGCGCAGCCAGTCGGCGACCTCCTGGCGGTAGGCCAGGAAGACCGTCAGGCCGATGATCGCGGGCATCGCCGCCCAGAGCACGCCGAGCACCGCGGCGGGGCCGAGGCGTTTGATGACCGCCGACGTGCTCGTGTCGATCTCCGGTTCGGCGCGGGGCGCGGGATCCTCGTTCATGGGTCCAGCGTAGCGGGGTGGACACGGGCAGGGCCTACGATCCGCCCGTCCGGGCGCGTCGCCCGGGCATTTGGTTCCCGCCCGCGCGACAGCGCGGGTCGAAGGAGATTCCGGACATGATCCCCAAGCCACCCCCGCGCGAGGGCGCCCTCGGCTTCCTCCTCCTCCCCCCCTACCGCGTTCAGGGGTTCTCGATCGCCGGTGAGGCGACCTCGATCCACATCCCCGAACTCGACATCGTCTTCGACATGGGCCTCTGCCCGCGTCCCACCCTTGCCGCCAAGTTCTGCGCCATCACGCACGGGCACATGGACCACATCGGCGCCCTCGCGTACTGGTGCTCGCAGCGGAACTTCCAGGGCATGGGCCCCGGCACGATCGTCTGCGACAAGCGGATCGAGCAGGACATCCGGGGCATGATGGCCGGGTTCGTGAACCTCGAACGACAGAAAACCCCCTACGAGCTGGTCTGTCTCGAGCCGGACGAGGAACTCGAGATCAAGAACAACACCTTCCTCCGCGCCTTCAACACGGAGCACACCTGCCCCTCGATCGGGTACACGATCGTCGAGAAACGCACGAAGCTCCGCGAGGAGTTCAACGGGCTCCCGCAGGACAAACTCCGCGAGCTGAAGGACCGGGGGACGGAGATCACGCGGGCCTTCGAGGTTCCCCTCATCGCCAACACGGGCGACACCCTCCCCGGCGCGCACCTGGTCCGCGACGACGTGCGCACCGCGAAGATCATCATCAGCGAGTGCACGTTCTTCGAGCCGGACCACAAATCACGGGCGAAAATCGGCAAACACCTGCACGTGGACGATGTCGCCGAGTGGCTCCGCGTGGTCGAGTGCGAGCACATGGTGCTCACGCACGTTTCGCGCCGGACGCACGTGGGCTTTGCGCACAAGCAGATCGTCGAGCGCGTCGGGCCGGAACTGGCCTCCAAGGTGCACCTGCTGATGGACCACCGGGCCAACCGCCAGCGGTACGAGAAGCAGGCCGAAGAGGCCGAGCGTCGTGAACGTGAGTTGGCGCAGCGCGGCTGAGTCCGCGTTGACAGGCGGTTGCGCGCCGCGGCGCGCGCAATTCATCACGGGCAGTTGACAGACCGCCCACATGCGATTACGTTTGCCCGGTTGCCGCCGAAACCACGCGAACGCCATGGGAGGCTCTCGCGTGCGGATGGTGGCTCTGGATTGGGTTGTGTGAACCGGCAGGGGCTTCCCGCACGCGGCGTGCCCCATCAACAACGAGGCTGTGTTGCCATGAGCGACCCCGATCGCAGGATCTGGGATGACGTTCTTGCGTACCTGCGGTCCAGCCACCCCGTGGTCTGTCGCCAATGGTTTCGCGAGCTTGAACCCCTGGGCATCGCGTCCGGGGCCTTCGGCGTCCGAGCGCACTCCGCGCTCCACCAGAACTACCTCCGCCGCGAGTGTCTCGACGCGTTCAACGATGCCGTCCGATCCGCGACCGGCCAGCTCATCGGCGTCCGGTTCCTCGGGCCCGATGACGACGCGAGCGCCTTCGAGCGACGCGCCTCCAAACCCGCCAAGACCAAGTCCGCCAGGCCCGAAACCCCCGCGCCGGCCCCCGAACGCCCGGCGCCCCCCCGCGCTGAAGGGGAATCTCCCGCGTTCAGCGAGGCCATCCCCCCGGACTACCCCGACGCCCTCCCCATCAACCCGGACTTCGGCTTCGAGACCTTCGTCATCGGCCCGAACAACGAGTTCGCCCAGGCCGCGGCCATCGCCGTCAGCGCCAGCCCCGGTCGCGCGTACAACCCGCTGTTCATCCACGGGGACGTCGGCATGGGCAAGACGCACCTCCTCCAGGCGATCTGCCTGCGCGTCAAACGCTCCCGCCCCGACTCGACCGTTGTCTACATCTCCTGCGACGGGTTCATGAGCCAGTTCCTCGCCGCCGTGCAGGACGGCACCATGTCCGACTTCCGACAGCGTTTCCGCAACGTGGACCTGCTGGTGATCGACGACATCCAGTTCCTGGCCAAGCGCGACCGGACGCAGGAGGAGTTTTTCCACACGTTCAACAGCCTCTACCAGAACAACCGCCAGATCATCCTCAGCTCCGACGTCTCCCCCGAGGAGATCCCGCAGCTCGAGCAGCGCCTCGTGAGCCGCTTCAAGTGGGGCCTGGTCGCCAACATCCAGTCGCCCTCCTACGAGACGCGCATCGAGATCCTCCGCTCCAAGGCCGAACTCCGTGGCGTCGAACTCGACGACAAGGTCATCTGCTACATCGCCCAGCACATGGACTCGAACATCCGCGAGCTGGAGAGCGCGATCACGATGCTCCAGATGCAGTCCAGCGTCACCGGATCGGCGATCGACCTGGAACTCGCCCAGGAGGTGCTCTCGGGCATGGGCTCGGCGCCCGCCGCGGACGGACCCACCATCGAGTCGATCATCCACACGGTCAGCGAGTTCTACTCGGTGCGGAAGGCGGACCTGCTGGGCAAGCGCCGGCACAAGTCCATCTCCCTGCCCCGCCAGGTCTCGATGTACCTGGCCCGCCAGCACACCCGCCACTCGCTCGAGGAGATCGGCGCCCACTTCGGGGGGCGGGACCACACCACGGTGATGCACGCGGTGCGCACGGTGAAGGCCCGAAAGTCCGACGACAACGACTTCGACGCCGTGGTCCGCTCCCTCGAGCAGCAGGTCGTCCGCCGCCGACGCCCCGGGCGCGACTGACCTCTCGCCCCCCAACCGATCCGTCCCCCGTAAAGAGCCCGCGAGGGCTCTGTTTCGTTGCGCCAACGCCGCGCCCGATCAGCCCCCCCGAGGCCCCCGCCGGGGCTGTGGATAACCCGTGAGCAAGCGCGCATCTCCGGGCGCTGGCGCGCGGTGCGCCGCCCCGGCGCAACCGACAGCTCCGCCCCGCCCCGACACCCGCCAGCGCCGGGAGCGCCCACGCGCCGCGAACGACACACAGATGACAGGTTTCCAGTCTCGCTCAGATCGCGTAACCGGTTGCAGTCAAGGCGATTGGGGACCAATCCCACACGGCTCTCCACAAGTGACAGGATCAATTCCTATGGAAGAAGAGTGTTTTCTCTTTCATTGAAGAAAGAGAGAGCCAGCCAACCCGCCTGACGTCTGCACGGGCGTCTGTTCGGGTTGGGTGATCCGGCATGTGGATGAATCGGTGGACAGGGCCTTTGGCGTTGGCCCGGCTCATCGTTGGCACGAGGGGCACCGGACGGTGGTCCGCTGGGCGAGGGTGAGTGATTCGAGCGTCTCCCCGCATCGCCGGCAGGGGAGCCCTGAGCGGGCGTAGACGCGATGCCTGAGCTGGAACGAGCCGCGGGCCCCGGCGGGGGTTCGGTAGTCCCGCAGGGTCGAGCCCCCCGCTCGGATGGCCTGTCGGAGGATGCGTCGGATGGCTCGGGCCAGGTCGCGGGCCTCGTCGGGGGAGAGTCTGTCCGCCGGGCGGGCCGGGTCGATGCTCGCCGCGAAGAGCGCCTCATCGGCGTAGATGTTCCCCACGCCCGCGACGGCGCGCTGGTCGAGCAGGACCGCCTTGACCGGGCGACGCGTGCGGGCGAGCCGTTGGGCCAGGTCCGCGCCCCGGAGGGTGAGCGCATCGGGTCCCAGGGCGTCCCAGCGGGCCGCCCGAAGGGCCTCGAGGCCCGGGAAGGACCAGAGCCCCCCGAAGCGTCGCGGATCGCGGAAGAGCAGCCGCTCGCCCCGATCGAAGGTCCAGGCGGCGTGGACGTGGTCGTGCGCCGAGGCGGGCCGGTCGGTGAGGAGGAGCTGCCCGCTCATCCCGAGGTGCACGAGCATAACGTTCCCCGAGTCGCCGACGAGGGCGAGCTGCTTGCCGAGGCGTTCGGTGGAGGCGATGACCTCGCCGCGCAGAAGGCGGCGCAGGGGGACGCGGGTGTCGGGGGGCGCCTGTCCCGAGCGGGCAAACCCCCCGAGCGGATCACCCGGGCAGACCAGCACATCGCGTCGGAAGAGACGAGCCGCCTCGACCCGCCGCCCGACGAGGCGCTCGTCGAGCGTCCGGCGGACCGACTCGACCTCGGGCAGCTCCGGCATCAGGCGTCTCCGCGTTGGTCCGCCTTGCGCGCGCGCAGGGCGCGGAAGAACGCCCGGAGACGCTCCCCCGCCTCCTCGCCGAGCACGCCCGGGATGACCTCGCACCGGTGGTTGAGGCGGTCGTCCTCGAGCAGGCGGTAGAGGGAGCGGACGGCGCCCCCCTTCGGGTCCTCGGCGCCGTAGACCACCCGCCCCACCCGCGCATTGACGATCAGCCCGGCGCACATCGGGCAGGGCTCGAGCGTGACGCAGAGCGTGCAGTCGTTCAGGCGCCAGTCGCCCAGAGCGCGGGCGGCGGCGACGATGGCGAGATGCTCGGCGTGGGCGCTCGGGTCCTTGTCCGTCTCGCGCCGGTTGGCGCCCTCGCCCAGCACCCGCCCGGTGGCGGTCTCGAAGACCACGGCGCCGACGGGCGTTTCCTGCATCGCGGCGGCCCGGTCGGCCAGCTCCAGGGCGCGACGCATCATCGCGCGATCCGTCTCCGTCGCCCCGCTCACGACACCCTCTCGGTCGAGGCGGGCCAGACCCGCAGCAGCAGCATCCCCAGCTCGAAGAGCACGTAGAGGGGGATGGCGAGGAGGATCATGCTCAGGGGGTCGGCGGGGGTGAGCACCGCGCCGGCGATCGCGCAGACGAGGACCGCGTGGCGACGGTACCGCCCGAGGGTCTGGCGCGTGACGATCCCGGCCCAGCCCAGGAGGAGCACGACGACGGGGGTCTGGAACCCGATGCCGAACGCCAGCCCCATGTTCAGGAGCGTGCGCACGTACTCGGAGATCTTGTACTGCTGGACGATGCCGGCGCCGAGGGTCATCTCGGAGCCGAAGATCTTCGGGGCGCCGTCGCTCCCGATGGCGACGCAGACGCGGAACTGGTTGAGTCGCTGGTTGAGCCAGGCGCTGCCGACCTCGATGGCCTCGTGGGGCGGGTCGCTCTGGAGGACGGGGATCGAGCCGAGGGCGACGCCCTCGGGGAGGGGGAAGGTGGGGACAGGCTGGTCGCCGATGCGGGCGCCGAAGCCGATGAAGAAGGCGAGGATCACGGGGAGGATGACCCAGTAGAGGAAGGCGATGCTCGCGATGGTGAGGATGGTCGAGAGGGGGCCGAGGCGGTAGAAGAACTTGCGTTCCGAGGCGTAAAGCCCCGGGGAGACGAAGAGCCAGAGCTGGTAGAGGATCCAGGGGCTTCCGATGAGCACCGTGAGGATGACGGCGACGTAGACCACCGCGCCGAACGTCTCGAAGGGGGCGGTGGCGAGGAGGGCGGAGGCCTGCCCCCCGGCGCGGAGCTGCTCGCGGGCGGGCTCGATGAGGATGTCGAGGATGGGTCGTCCGAAGCCGAAGGAGACGATGAAGATGGGGATCACGCCCAGGATCGCGAAAATGAGGCGCCGGCGCAGCTCCTCGAGGTGATCCCCGAAGGACATCGTCGCCAGGTCGGTGGGCGACGCCCGCCCGGGGAGGGCGGGGGGCGCGGGCGGAAGATGATCGGGGTCGGGCGTCACGGGCATGGCTCTCGGGGCAGGTCTGGAGCATAGGAAGGGGCCGGGGGTTCTCGGACCGGGCGGAACCGGGGGAAAGGCTGAACTGAACAACTGGTGACGGGCGGGGCGGCGTGGCGCATCTGCGTGTGTGGAGGGTCTTGTGAACGAGTCGGGACGCGACGCGCCTGGGGCGGATGTGCTCAGCGCCATCTCGGGCGACCGGGACGCGCTGCGCCGGCTCTGGCAGGAGCACCGGCGATGGGTCGCGGCGATTCTGATGGCGTACAAGCCCCGCGAGGTCGACGTCGAGGACCTGCTCCAGAGCGTCGCGGTGCAGGTGGTGCGCAAGATCGGGACGGTGCGGGATCCGGAGGCCTTCCGCCCCTGGCTGCGCCGGATCGCGATCAACGCCGCCCGCGCCGAGGGGCGCAAGATCACCCGGCACGGCGCCCCGCGCTCCATCTCGAGCGAGGCGCCGGCGCCCGAGGACGGGTGCGCCGCCGAGCGGTTCGACGAGGCGGGCCGCCTGATGGAGCTGGCCCGCGAGCTGCCCGAGGGGTACCGCGAGCCGCTGCTGATGCGGTGCGCCCGGGGGATGAGCTACACGCAGATCGGCGCGGTGCTGGATCTGCCGGAGACCACCGTCGAGACGCGCATCGCGCGTGGTCGGCGCATGCTCCGCGATCTGGTCGCGGGCGAGGCGAACGCCGGCAACGGACGCGCCCCGGCGAAGCGGAGCGGGCGCCGCTCGATGGTGATCTGACGCGGGCGAGAACGGAGATGTTCGAATGAGCGAGACGACAGCGAACAACCCGGGGGACGACGCGTTGCGGCGTGAGATCCTGATCAGCCGCGTGATCGACGGGGAGGCCTCCTGCGAGGACTGGGACGCCCTGCGCGCCCTCGCGGAGCACGACGGGAGCGTCTGGACGGACCTGAACGAGACGCAGCGCCAGCAGGAGCTGTTGTGCAACGCCGTGTCGGACGTCTGCGCGATCGCCGACGGGGTCGAGATCGACGACGCGCTGGCGGACCCCGCGCCGATGGTCCGGCGGATTCACCTGGTGGGCGCCTGGGGCGGGTGGGCGATGGCCGCGGGCCTGGCGCTGATGTGGGTCCTGGGGGTCAACCCGCTCGAGTCGAGCACGGGGGGCTCGGTGGCGGGGCCGATCCCGACCACCCACGCCGCGCTCCGCCCGGACGACGCCCTGCAGCAGTACCTGGAGACGGGGCGCGAGGCCGGGCGCGTGATCCGCGAGGTGCCCGACCGGGTCGTTGTCCGGGCCGAGCCGCTGCGGGGGGGGGAACAGGTCGAGGTTTTCTACCTGCGTCAGATTCTGGAACGCCAGGTGGTCGATCGGGTCTACCGGGAGACGGTGGACGAGCTGGGCAACGCGATGACCGTGCCCGTCCGCCTCGAACCGGACCGGAGCGGCGGATCGGTCTGGTAAGCGCTGACGGGCTGGCCCGCCCGGCGCATCCGGGTCTGGCGGGGTCACACCACATGGAAGCCGACGGCTGAGGAGCAACGACATGAGCGGCACACGGAAGATGGTTCTCGCGGCGGGGCTGGCGATCGGGCTTGGCGTCGGAACGGCCCAGGCGAACGGCGGGCCGGAGCATGCGCCGGAGAGCCAGACCAAGCGTGAGAGCAGTGGTGAGCTGGTCGTGGAGGTCATCGGCGAGGGGAGCGCGACGTCCTCTTCCGGCGCCGGTTCGAGCGAGGGCGTGAACTTCACCGTCGGCGCATGTCCCCCGGACGAGCCCGAGTCCAAGCACGCCGCGCACGACGGGACAAGGACCATCACCCGGCGTCAGATGATCATCAAGCACGATCTGGGCGACGGGCAGGTGTACGAGCTGAAGGTGAACGATGGGGACATCATCGTTCTGCGCAACGGGGAGAAGCTGCGCACCGAGCGGATCAAGAAGTTCCCGGGCAAGGTCAAGGTGCTCGGGGAGGACGGCGAGGAGCTGACGACCTTCGAGCTTGAGGGCATGAAGCGGGCGCCGAAGTCCGGGAGCGTGCAGAAGCTCTGGTTCGGCGAGGGCGCCGAGGCGGGCGACGTCGTGATCGAGGGCGACGTCGCCTTCGGGTTCTCGTCGGACCAGGACAGCTATGTCGCCAAGGCCCCGCCCCCCGTGATGCTCGGCATCCGCATGGGGGAGCCGGGCGCCGCCCTCCGCGCTCATCTCGACCTGGGCGACACCGACGCGATCCTCGTGGAGGGCGTGACGGAAGGGCTCGCGGCCGATCGGGCGGGGCTGAAGAAGTACGACGTGATCATCTCGGTGGACGGCTCGGGTGAGGCCAACGGCGAGGTGCTCCACCGGACGCTCTCGAAGAAGCGCCCGGGCGACGAGCTTCGTCTGGTCGTCGTGCGCGGGTGCGACAAGCTCCGCCTGCGCGCGGAACTTGACGCGTACAACGCGGAGAAGCTCAGCGCGAACCGCATGTTCTTCGATCGGGCGCCCGAGAACGGGCAGGCGGAGGTCTTCCGATTCCGCTCGATGCCGCAGATCGCCCCCGGGCGTCCGTTCATCTGGCGGGATCATCGGGACGAACTGCTCGACACGTTGCACGAGAAGCTGCGTGGGCGCCTGACCGATGAGCAGATCGAGCAGACGCGGGAGGCGATCCGGGAGGCGCTCGAATCGGCGGACTTCGACTTTGAGTGGTACGGGCCGAACCTGGAGAGCCTGAGCGGGATGATGGAGTTCCGCTGGGACGGCAAGGACCACAAGCTCGTCATCCCGAAGGGGGGGCAGTGGCAGGCGCTGGTCGAGGAAGGGTTGCCGAGCCTGCGCGAGGAGCTGCGCCACGAGGCCCACGACGCCGAACGCAAGACGGAGGAGATCAACCGACGTCTGAGCGAGCGTCTGGAGGAGCTGAGCGAGGAGATCGAGCGTCTGCGCGAGTCGCTGGAAGATCTTGACTGAAAGACACCCGAGAGGGTGAAACCCCCCAGCGGGGATTCCATATACCCAAGGACCAGGCCCCAGATCCCCACGGGGCCTTCGCGGCCGCGTGTCGAGACCCCACGCGGCCGCATTTCTTTTTTCGCCCCCCCCGTCCGGAGGGGAAGAACCCCGGGCGGGACGCAAACCGGACGGGGCGGACCGGTAAGATCGCTCAGGCCCGAGGGACTCGGGCGGATGACCCGGCGCGGTCAGGGAGGACAGGCGTGAGCGAGAACGAGCCGCGGGCGGCCAGCCCGGACGAGGCCCAGCAGGTGCGCGAGCTGTACGTGGCGTTGCGCGAGCAGATCGGTCGGGTGATCGTGGGCCAGGATGAGGTGGTGGACCAGATCCTGATGTGCGTCTTCAGCCGCGGGCACGCCCTGCTGGTGGGCGTGCCGGGGCTGGCCAAGACGCTGCTGATCTCGACGGTGGCGCGATCCCTGAGTCTGGACTTCAGCCGCATCCAGTTCACGCCGGACCTGATGCCCAGCGACATCACGGGGACCGAGGTGATCGAGGAGGACAAGGCGACGGGGCGGCGTGAACTGCGCTTCGTGCCCGGTCCGATCTTTGCCAACGTGATCCTGGCCGACGAGATCAACCGGACGCCCCCGAAGACGCAGGCGGCGTTGCTCGAGTCGATGCAGGAGCGTCAGGTGACGATCGGCGGGGTGCGCCACGGGCTGCCCGATCCGTTCTTCGTCCTCGCCACGCAGAACCCGCTGGAGCAGGAAGGGACCTACCCCCTCCCCGAGGCGCAGCTCGACCGTTTCATGTTCCAGGTGCTCATCCGCTACCCGAAGGCGGAGGAGGAGCTGGAGGTCGTTCGCCGCAGCGCCCACCAGGGCGAGGAGGAACTCGCGCCCGTGATGGGGGGCGAGGAGATCGTCCGGGTCCAGCAGATCGTCAAGCACGCCCCCGTCGCGGACCACGTGCTCCGGTACGCGCTGCGCCTCGTGCGGGCGACGCGCGTCGGCGAGGAGGCGGACGCGTCCAACCCCCGCCCGCAGATCGTGGACGACTACCTCTCGTGGGGCGCCGGCCCCCGGGCCAGCGAGAACCTGGTGCTGGCGGCCAAGGCGCGGGCGATCCTGGACGGGTCGAGCTGTGTCACCCCGGAGCACGTCCGGGCGGTGGCCCGTCCCGTGCTGCGCCACCGCGTCCTGACGAACTTCAACGCCGAGGCGGACCGGGTGACGACCGACGACATCATCGAGGGGCTGCTCGAGGCGATCCCGGTCGACGGAGCGGACGCCCGGGAGGGCGCCCAGATGGACCGGGTGCTCCGGGGGGACTGAAAGCGTTTCCGGAAACCGGATTCTGTGGTACACTTCTCCCGCGACCCCGCAATCGCCCGGATCGAGCACGCTGCGGTGAGGACCTTTGATGCTCTCACAGACGGTTGAGTACGCGCTGCGGGCGATGGTCTGCCTGGCCCAGTCGCCCGATCAGCTCACCCCCACGCCCGCGCTGGCGAGCAAGACCAAGGTCCCCCCCAACTACCTGGCCAAGGTCCTCCAGGTCCTCGCCCAGGCCGAGCTGATCGAGGGGAGGCGCGGCGTCGGCGGGGGGTACAAGCTCTCCCGCCCGGCGGGCGAGATCTCCATGCTCGATGTCGTCAACGCCATCGACACCCTCAAGCCGATCACCTCCTGTCCCCTCGAGATCAGCGAGCACGGCTCGAGCCTCTGCTCCCTGCACCGGCGCATCGATCAGGCGATCCGCCTGCTCATCGAGCAGTTCGAGGGGGTCACGCTCCACGACCTCATCACCGAGGCGAACCCGAGCGCGCCCCTCTGCGAGACCAACCCCACGGTGCAGATCCGCGTCTCGGGCGGCTGAGCGCGCAAGACTCGCCCCGCGGGTGGGTACGATCCCCGCGTGAGTGAACAGAACGACCCATCGACCGCCCCGACCGAGTCCACGCCGAGCGAGGACATCCATCACCTCGAGGCCCAGCGGCGCGCCAACCGCGAGAAGGCCGCCGAGCTGGGGCTGGATCCGTACGGCGCCCGGACGGACGACCTGCTGAGCCTGCGCGAGGCGGCGGAGCGCTACGACGAGGAGGCCGACCGGGATCACCAGGAGAACGGGAAGAGCGAGGGGCACACGGACCGGCGCCCGGTCGTGCGCATCGCCGGTCGCGTCGTGCTGCAGCGTGACAACGGCAAGCTGGTCTGGATGAACCTGCGCGACCAGACGCGCGACTCGCTGCAGGTGGCGGTCTCCAAGCGGGACGCGAGCGAGGCGGGCTTCGCGCTGAGCAAGATCGCCGACATCGGGGACATCCTCGTGGTCGAGGGCCCGCTCATGAAGACCCGGGCGGGCGAGATCACCGTCTGGGCGAGCGACGTGCGCCCGGCGAGCAAGTGCCTCGTGCCCCCGCCGGAGAAGCACAGCGGCCTGTCCGACGTGGAGATCCGCTACCGCCAGCGGTACGTGGACATGTGGGCGAACCCGGAGACGACGAGGGCGCTGACGCTGCGTTCCCGGCTCATCTCCCACATCCGCCGGTTCATGGAGGGGCGATCGTTCCTCGAGGTGGAGACGCCCGTGCTCCAGCCGCAGGCGGGCGGCGCCGCGGCGCGCCCCTTCATCACCCACATGAACGCGCTGAACATGGAGCTGTTCATGCGCATCGCGACGGAGCTGCACCTCAAGCGCCTCATGGTGGGCGGGATGGGGCGCGTCTTCGAGATCGGGCGCATCTTCCGCAACGAGGGCGTGGACAAGCAGCACAACCCCGAGTTCACCTCGATGGAGGCGTACCAGGCCTTCGGCGACTACCAGACCATGGCCGAGCTGACCGAGACGCTCATCCGCGAGCTGGCCACCCTGAGCGCCGCCTTCTGGAAGGACGCGGGGGTCGGGGACGGCACGCTCACGCTGCCCTTCGGCGACCTGCGGATCGACTACGCCCGCCCCTTCGAGCGGGTGACGTACCACGAGCTGTTCGAGCGGGCGCTGGGGTTCCCGGCGGGCGACGTCGATCGCGCGTGGGCCGAGGCCGAGCGGCGCGGGCTGGTGGGCAAGTACGCCCGACACCTCAAGGACGAGGGACGCGAGATCAAGGCGAGCGAGCTGCGCGACAAGATCGATGACCAGCTCATCGTCAACGAGCTGTTCGAGGAGGTCGCCGAGGCGAGCCTCGACCCCGCCCGCCCGACCTTCGTCTTCGATTACCCCTCCGCGCTCTCCCCGCTGACCCGCCCGAGCAAGGACAACCCGGCGATCGCGGAGCGGTGGGACCTGTTCATCGCGGGGATGGAGATCGGGCCGGCGTACACCGAACTCAACGACCCGGACATCCAGGAGGCCAAGTTCCGCGAGCAGCTCTCCGGGCTTGACGACGAGGAGTCCACGTTCCGGAACCTGGACGAGGACTTCCTCCGGGCGCTGAAGGTCGGCATGCCCCCCGCGGGGGGGCTGGGCCTCGGGATCGACCGTCTCGCGATGCTGATGACCAACAGCCCATCGATCCGGGACGTGATCCCCTTCCCGTTCATGCGTCCCGAGGCGTGAGCGCACGAAAGCGCCCCGGACCGTCCGGCCCGGGGCGCCTGGTTGCTCGGCACGATGTGCGGCAGAGGGATCAGCCGTCTTCGGGGGCCGTCTCGCCCTCGTCGCGCTTGATCTCGCCGCCCCGGATCTTGAGCGAGCCGTCGGGCTGACGCTCGAACTTCGTCTCGCCGGTCTTCTGCGTGGTCTTGCCGACGGCGAAATCAACCGCCTCAACCGGGGGACGCGTGGGATCCTCGCGCATCGCGATGATCGCGTTGAGCACGCCCTGGTGGTCCTCGACCGGGATCTCGGCGAGGGCGGTGTAGAGCGCGTTGGCGCTGGAGGCGTTGGCGATCGCGCTGGCGGCGTTGGCGGAGATCTCCGCCTTGCGCAGCTGGTCGATCTTGGAGGCGCCCTCCTCGAGCAGGGCGAGGTAGGCGAGGCGGGCCTCCTTCATCGACTCATGCATGATGAACCGCATGAAGTGGTCGAGGTGATCGTCCGGGTAGCGCTCCTTGAGTTCCTCGTTGATCGCGGTCTGGTACTGACGCACGATCCCGCTGGTGGACTCGGACTGGATGCGGGTGAGGATGCCCTGCTCGCGCAGCTCGTGGGCGAGGGTCGGGTCCGCGATGAGGGGCTGGATCATCTGGGCGACCTTCTGCATGCCCTCGATGTCGGACAGGCGGATGGTGTCGATCAGGCCCGTCTCAAGCTCGACGAACAGGTCGAGGTTCTCGATGACCTGGCGCTCCATGCGGGCGCGCCGCTCGACCCGCAGGTCGTTGATCGGCTTGTTCTTGGTCTCGCCGATGTACGGGTTGCGCTCCAGGGCGACCTCGTCGGTGAGACGCTCGAGGCGGATGATGTACCCGTCCTCACCCAGCTTGGCCAGGGGATCATGGCGCGGGACCGGGGCGCGGGCGATCTGGCCCCGCCCATCGGCGCCTCCCTGGTTGGCCCGCACGGGCGCTCGCCGCGCGGGGGGGGTGTACGCCTCGCCCGCCTCGGGGGCCTTGGGCGGGGGGGTGGTCACCTGAGCGGCGGCCGGCGCCGCGAGCATGGCCGCGAGCGTCAATGCGCCGAGCCGGGGGGTCATCTTTCGGGTCATCCGTCGTGTCCTCCGAAGTGGCGCCCGGGGCGGGGTGCGTCCCGCCCGGGTTCGCGTCTGGGTGGTGGTCTAGCCTCGCGTCGCAATTATGCCCGCCGGGAGAGCCCCCGCGTGCGATCTGGCGTTTTTCTCTCCCCGTTGTACGCCTTCACGCCCGGAAAGATCCGCAATGCCGGGGGTCGGGGCATGATCTCTGCGGGCTGGGCAACATAGGCTGAGTCCATGCCCACCCCTGACGCGACCCGACCGATCGACGCCGAGGAACTCGCCCGCCTCATCGCCGAGGCCAGCCTGCTGCGAGGGACCTTCACCCTCCGCTCGGGGCGGACCAGCTCGTACTACCTCGACAAGTACCGCTTCTCCACCCGTCCCGAGATCCTCCGCCCCCTCGCCTCGATGTTCGCCGAGCGGATCGCCCGCGTCGAGGCCGACCTTGGACGGACGGCGACGCGTCTGGCGGGCGCGGAGCTGGGGGGGATTCCTCTCGTCACCGCCACCGCCATGGAGACCGGGCGCCCCTGCCTGTTCGTCCGCAACGCGAAGAAGGACTACGGGACAGCGAAGCAGCTCGAGGGGGTCATCGAGCGGGGGGACACGGTTGTCCTGCTCGAGGACGTGGCGACGACCGGGGGGCAGGCCCTCGAGGCGGTCGAGTCCATCCGGGGGGAGGGGGGCGAGGTGCTGGCGATCATCGCGACGATCGACCGCCAGGAGGGCGCCCGGGAGAACGTCGAGGGCGCGGGCCTGCGCTTCGAGGCGCTGTTCACCAAGACGGACCTGGGCGTGGACGAGTAACGCTCAGAGCACCCACATCAGCACGACCATCAGCACCACGAAGAGCGTGATCCAGGCCCACATGGGCATCGGGGGCTGGCCCTTCACGGGGGCCTCCAGCTCCTCGCCGCAGACGTGGCAGACCTGCGCCTGATCCCACGTCTCCGACCCGCAGTGCGGGCAGGTTCGGGTCTCGTCGCCGAAGCGGTCCAGGTCCTCGGCGGACGGGCCCTCGGGGTCGAGTCCCTCGGTGAGTTCGTCGTCGTGCATGCGTCGAAGGGTAGCGCTGCAGGGCGCACAACCGCGCCAGACCGAACCCCCCCGGGCGGGCTGGAGCGGTCGCGCCGTTTGTGCGCGCGCCGGGCGGAGATGACGCGCCGGTCCGCTGGCGTGCCCTGCGAGGCGCGGCATGTTTGGGGTGCGGGGTGATATCCCCGCCACCGCGAGCACACACAGAGAGGAACGAGAGATGAGCACCACCACGCGAGCGCTGTCGGTCTGCGCCCTTGCCATCGCCGCCGGATCCGCGTCCGCCGACGTGCTTGAGACCATCGACTTCGGCGACCTCGTCCACGGGGAGATCGTGAACACGCAGTACCAGGGGTCGCACGGCGTCACGATCGACGCCCGCAACTACAGCCGCAGCTTCGATCTCGCCGTCGCCTTCGACACCCACCGGACCGGCACCCGCGACGACGACCTCGGAGACCCCTGGACCAGCGGCAACCTCGCGGGGCACACCAACCTGGGCAACGCGCTGATCCTGCAGGAGAACAACCGCGGCGTCGGCGACGGGATCGCGGACCGCCCCGACGACGAGGGGCGCCGCCCCGCCGGATGGATCCGCTTCACCTTCGACGAGGTGAAGACGGGCATCGGGTTCGACATCCTCGACCTGGAGTCGCCCGACGTCGAGGCGACCTCGCTCAAGCTCTACCTCGAAGGCTCGCTCGTCGCCACGATCGACTTCGGGGACTTCATCGACCCGGGCAGCGACCTGTACGACGCGAGCGTTTCGTTCGGCAACAACTCCGCCAACCGCATCGGTCTCATCAGCGCCGAGGACCTCGGCATCGCGGGTTTCGACGCCGCGAAGTTCAAGCTCGGGGGTTCGATGGCGATCGACACCATCAAGACCGTTCCCGCGCCGGGCACGTTCGCGCTGCTCGGCCTCGGCGGGGCGTGCGTGGCGCGTCGTCGCCGGAGCTGACCGGGCGGGCCTGACAGGAACCCTTACCACGAGCAAGGCCCCGTCCGCGATGGACGGGGCCTTGTCTGCGCTTCGAGAGAAGAGGGGGGAGCGGACTCAGGGGCAGCCGGCGCCGAACGCGCTCAGGAAGGCGAGGACATCGGAGAAGTCGAGCGTGCCGATCGGCTCGGCGAGGTCGGCGCTGGCGTCCCCGGCGCCGAAGGCGCCCAGGAAGGCGAGGACGTCGGAGAAGTCGAGCGTGCCGAAGGGCGCGTCGAGGTCGGCGTCGTTGCAGGCGACGTCCACGTGGATGATGAGGCTGACCGGCTCGAAGGTCTCGGCGTCGTACCCGTCGGCGAGGATGGTCGATCCGTCGGGGGAGATGTTGTTGAAGCTCCGGATCTGCACGCCGGCCAGCTCGGTGAGGCCGAGCGAGGCGACGTAGTCGTGGGCGGTGACCAGACCGGTGGACTCGGTCCAGATGAAGCCGTCGGCGGGCCCGCCGGGGCTGAAGGAGTAGAAGTTGACGCCGACGATGGTGGAGGCGTCGTCGGTGACGCCCAGGGCGATGCCGAAGCCATTGATGGCGGGTGTCCCGGGGAGGAGGCCGAGCTGGTCCTGGTCGTACGAGGCGCCGTTCCAGACCCAACGGGTGGGGACGCGGTTGAGCGTGAAGTCGTCGAAGGAACTCCCGACGATGACCGAGCCGTCGGCGGTGACCTGTTCGCACCCGACGAAGGCGTCGTTCTCGGAGAGGCGGGTCTTGACGCCGTTGCGCCAGACGGTGGGCTGCCAGGCGCCGAAGGAGTTCTCCTCCCACCCGACGAGCACGCTGGCGTCATAGTTGGCGGCGTTGATGCGGGAGCTTCGGCCCGGGTCGACCTCGAGGGGCACGATCCCGGTGGCCTGGGACCATGTGCTCGGCTGGGCGTTGGCGCCGGCGACCCAGTAGAAGCCGGTGAGGGTGGAGCCGTCGCCGGAGAGCCCCCAGGCGGAGGCGACGCTGTTGTCCACGTTGACGCCGTCGGGCGCCATCGGCGGGATGAGTTCGTCCCAGCCGAACCCCTCGGTCCAGATCCCCCAGGTCGCGAAGGAGCCGGTCTCGTCGAGGATGGTGGCGGAGATCCGCGTGCCGTCGTACGAGACGTCGGGGGAGCCGGCGCCCGTCCCGAGGGCGGGGACGGTGGCGCCCCCGAGCAGCACCGCGCCGGTCTCCGCGGTCCAGCGGAAGGTCTCGAACGGGCCGGCGAGGTTGCCGACGACGACCGACCCGTCCTCGGAGGTGTCCGAGCCGTAGTAGTCGGTGGGCAGGAAGGTGACGTCGTGGGCGTTGGCGAGTCCCGCGGACGCGACGAACACCGAGAGGGCGGCAGTGGCGCGGTTCATGGTTCAGGTCTCCGGGGTGGTGTGCGTGTGATTGGTTCGGTCTGCAAGGCGGAACGCCCGACGCGGGAGGTCACCCGCGCCGAGCCGGGGATGCGGGAGTGCCGCGTTCAGGCGCGACGGCGGCGCGAGCAGGCGATCCCGCCCAACGCGAGCACGCCGAGGGACCCGGGCGCCGGGACGGCGTTCCAGGAGATGTTGTCGATCAGGGTCTGGGGCGAGACGAAGGCGAAGCCAACGACGCGGATCTCGTCGAAGACCATCCCGTCGGTGGCGGAGACGTTGAACCAGGTGTCCTCGTCGCCGGAGAGGCCGAAAACGGGCAGGTCGACGAAGAGGCTCCCGACCTCGGCGCCGTCGTTGAGGGCGACGACGAGCATGCCCCCGCTGAAGCCGCTGGCCGGGCCGGCGTTGTCCCAGATCTGGGCGGAGAAGTCGGTGAGGTCGTTCTCGAAGTTCATGAAGACGCCGAAGCCCCCGACGAACACGTTGCTGTCGGGGAGCCAGCCGTAGCCCGGCGTGCCGCTGAGGTTGAGGACCTGGTTGTTGGCGTCACCGGCCTGGAGCGAGGTCACGCCGTGGGAGGCGAGCCAGGCGTCGGTGGAGGTCGGGCCGGTCGGCCCGCCGACCTCGTCGAAGTTGAGGGTGGTGGCGTAGGTGGTGGCGCTGTCGCCCTGGGTGAAGGTGATGTCTGCGCCGGCGGCGGAGACGGCGAGGGCGATGGTCGAGGCCGCCACGATGCGGTGGGTCTTGCTGTTCATCTCTGGGATCTCCTTCTCGTTCGTTGGCTTTCGCCGGCGGCTGGCCGGGCGGATGAGGCGTGACGCGGCTGACGATAACGGGGGGGAGACGTCCATTCAAGTTTCCATATGGAAACTTCAGGAAATATCACCATGGAAATTTCTTCGCTCCGGGCCCGTCGCTACAATCCAGCACGACCCGCCTGCGCGGCTCCAAAGGACTGGACTTCATGCCGACCGAGACCCTTCAAGACTTTGAAACCCATTGCCGCGAGAGCCTGGATCGCCTTCGGGCGGCCTTGATCCGCCTCTACGCCTCGGCGGGGATCGACCCGGACAGCCCTCAGGATGTCTCCCGCCGGTTCAAACTCAACAAGACCCTAACCTGGAAGCTTTCCAAGGTGATCGGGGCGACGGACAATCTCGCGGCGGTCGGGCATGTGCCCGGCGCGGGGGCGATGCAGATCTTCCTGAAGTCGATGGCGACCTCGGGCGCCGACGAGGCCGCGATCGAGGGGGTTCGCGCCGCGGCGGGGGCGTTCGAGGAGATGGTGCAGCTGCACGTGGGGGACCGTCCCACGCTCGAGCTGGTGCTGGACGGGATGGCCCCGGGCGCGACCGATCGGCTGGAGGTCAGCCGCAAGCTCGCCTTCCGGGGCAACAGCGGGATCTGGGGGGTGCAGGCGCAGACGCGTTTGGCGTTGAATGTGCTGGCGCCGAACAAGGACGATCCGAGCACGCTCGACATCGCGACGGTGCGCGGGTATTCGGGGTTTCGGCGTCTGCGTCCGTCGGTGCGTTGGCCCCTGTTTCAGGTGCGCGAATGGAGCACGGGGGACGACGCGATGATGACGCGTCCGAACTGGGAGCCGATCGAGGCGAGCGACGCGCCGAGCATGGCGAACATCATGCCCTCGTTCAGCTCGGCGCGCATGCCCGAGATCCGCGAGGAGCGCACCGAGGAGGGGACGGACTTTGTGCTCATGCCCGGCCCGATCGGGAACTTCGGGGCCATCGACTGCTATCAGGGGGAGCTGATGCGTTCGGCGGTGAGCCGGTACGCGACGCCCGAGGACCCGATCGGTGAGCTGGGGGCGGCGATCTCGGTCCCCCTCGACACCCTCGTGATGGATCTGGTGGTGGAGGAGAGCCTGGCGTTCGCGCTCGACGCGCGGGTGCTCGTGCTCGGGCAGATCACGCGGCAGAGCCAGCGGACCCCGGACGAGACGAGCAACGCCGCGGTGCCGATCACCGACGTGGTCCGCCCCAACTCGGGCCACCCCCCCGCA
>JBITAG010000236.1:0-2689 GCA_044439985.1 Phycisphaerales bacterium JB059
CTCGCCGCCCCCGTCATGGCCGACGTTGAGTACGAGTACCGCGAGGACGACGGCGTCTCCAGCGTCACCCTCGGCCCCCCCCGCTCCTTCGAGGAGTTCGGCGACATCGACATGCTCTGGGGCAACTACTACTTCACCAACGAGCCCACCGAACGCCTCACCGAGGTCCACTTCGGCCTCGGCTCCCTCTCCGCCGACGCCACCGTTCACATCTGGATCTTCGACGACCCCGACGACGACGCCGACCCCACCAACGCCGTCCCCCTCTACAACCTCTCCACCACCGGCGCCAACCTCGGCTTCGACTTCAACATGCTCACCATCCCCGACCACGTCGAGGTCTCCGGCGGGTTCTTCGTCGCCGTCGGTCCCCTCGCCGAGCTGACCTACCCCGACGGCGAGCCGGACTACCCCTCCCCGCCCGCTTCGATCCCGACGGTCGCCCCGACCGCTCCTGGTTCTTCTACGACGACGACATCCCCGAGGACGACCTCGCCTCCTCCGGCTTCGTCAGCCGCATGGACGGCAAGTTCGTCCCCATCCCGGGCGCCTTCGCCGTCCGCGCCTACACCGTCTGCAACACCGGGTGCAACGAGGCGGACCTCGCGCCGCCCTTCGGCGTCTTCGACTTCTCCGACGTCGTCGCCTTCCTCGGCGCCTTCGCCGCCCAGGACCCCAGCGCCGACATCGCCCCCCCCCTTCGGGACGTACGACTTCTCCGACGTCGTCGCCTTCCTCGGGGCCTTCAGCGCCGGCTGCCCGTAACGCCCCCCCACCACCACGCCCAACACCGACGGGGAACCCGGCGACGGGTTCCCCGTTTTCATGCGCGCCCCCCTTCAGCCTCCCCGCCGGTCCGCTTTCCCCGCCCCCGGATCTTCTCCAGACTCACACCCATGCTGCATATCAGTGCGAAGATTCTCTCGCGTTGATCCCGCCCCCTTCCTTTCGAGGGATGGCGTTCACCCCCCCTTTCCGGTAGGCTCCAGACTCAGCGGCGGGGTCCGCTGCGTGGACCCAGATTCTCGGCCCCACCGCTTCCCCACACCAACAGGAGCGAGCCCCATGACACGTGCCCTCACCCTCACCGCCCTCCTCGCGTGCGCCAGCGCCACCGCGATGGGACAGTCCATGGCCCAATCCGCCACCCAGACCGACACCCCCGTCTCCACCCAGCGCGGCCTCATCGGCCCCGACGTCATCTACCAGTCCGTCACCAGCATCAACTCCTACGGCCCGGTCGGCACCAAGCGCGCCTACATCGGCGACTCCTACACCTGCAACATCGGCGACGAGCCCCTCCTCTTCGGCTTCGGCGCCAACGGCAGCCCCGTCCTCGTCTTCAACCTCTACCGCCTCCACGACGGTCGCATCGAGCAGATCGGCATGTCCTGGGCCAAGCACGCCTGCTGCGCCATCCAGGGCAACGGGTGCGGCATCCCCTGCACCTCCGGACCCGGCCTCGGCGCCGGATGCCGCGACATCTACTCCGCCGGATGGAACGCCAGCCAGTCCAACCTCGGACCCCGCTCCGCCATCAACGCCTTCACCGGCGAGATCCCCGGCATCGAGGGCGTCAGCGGCTCATCCATCGCCGGACGACTCCAGGTCGAAACCGATGACCTCGGACAGGAGGGCGCCGGCGCCTCCTACTACTTCGAGGGCGTCTACGTCGGCTCCGACGACGCCCCCGCCGGCAACGCCTACAACAACGCCACCTACCGCAAGGTCACCATCAACGAACTCAACTTCTCCATGAGCCCCACCGGCGCCACCTTCGAGGGTGAGCCCGCCATCAACGCATGGAAGGAAGCCGACCCCGCCGTCACCTCCACCTTCGCCGACGTCCCCGGCGAGGGCCGCTTCCACGTCGCCGCCAAGGCCTCCGACAACGGCGACGGCACCTACCGCTACGAGTACGCCATCTTCAACCTCAACTCCCACCGCTCCGGCGGCTCCTTCTCCGTCCCCCTCCCCGTCGGCGCCTCCGTCTCCAACGTCGGCTTCCACGACGTCGATTACCACTCCGGCGAGCCCTACGACAACACCGACTGGACCATCTCCACCGACGGCGGCGCCGTCACCTGGTCCTCCCCCGAGACCTTCGCCGAGAACGAAAACTCCAACGCCCTCCGCTGGGGCACCATGTACAACTTCTGGTTCGATTCCGACGCCGCCCCCGACACCGGCAGCGTCACCCTCGGACTCTTCCGCCCCGGCTCGCCCGCCGACGTCTCCATCAACCTCCCCGCCCCCTCCGGCGCCGGCTGCAACGAGGCCGACATCGCCGAGCCCCTCGGCACGCTCGACTTCTCCGACGTCTCCGCCTTCCTCCTCGCCTTCAGCACCGCCGACCCCGCCGCCGACCTCGCCGTCCCCTTCGGGACCTTCGACTTCTCCGACGTCGCCGCCTTCCTCGGCGCCTTCGGCGCCGGCTGCCCGTAACCAACACCACACCTTGAATCCACGCAAGGACCGGGGCCACACGCCCCGGTCCTCTTTCGTTTTCCACACCACCCAACCCCCCGCGCCGGGCGCCCGCCCAACACAAAACCGGGCGCCGGGTGCCCGCTCAACGCGAAGCGCAGCGCAGCTTTGAGCGGATCAGGAACCCTCCCGCCCAACGCCGCCCATACCTGCCCGAAGGGCGGGCACCCTGGACGGCACATCAGGGGGCCCGCTCAACGCG
>JBITAG010000237.1:0-4295 GCA_044439985.1 Phycisphaerales bacterium JB059
CGGGCTCCAGCTGATGCCCGGGCCGATCAGCGTCTACGACGACGGGGCCTACGCCGGAGACGCCCAGATCGGACACGTCTCGGAGGGTGACGAGCGGCTGCTCGCGTACAGCGTCGATCTGGCGGTGACGGCCCAGAGCGAGATGCGCACGGACCGCGAGGTGACGAGGCTCCGGATCCGGGGCGGGGTGATCGAGCAGACGATCAAGGCGGTGGAGACGACCACGTACTCGTTCACGTCAAGCGACGCCAAGCGATCGCGGGTGGTGATCGTGGAGCACGGGCGGCGTCCGGGGTGGGAGCTGATGGAGAACGATCACCTGACCGAGACGACCGAGGGGCTCTTCCGGTTTGAGGTTGAGTTGGCGCCGGGAGGGGAGGGGGAGCTGCGTGTGGCGCAGGAGAACGTGCAGCGGCAGAACGTGGCCCTGGTGGGGTATGACCTCAAGTCGCTGCTGGCGTTCCAACGCGATGGACGCGTGAGCGAGGGGGTGGTCGAGGCGGTGCGTCGGGCGGGCGAGCTGCAGGGGCGGATCGCGCAGAGCGAGCGGCGCGTGCGGGAACTGGAGCGGGAGTCGGGTTCGATCTTTGAGGATCAGAAACGGATCCGCGAGAACATGGGGCGGATCGACCGGACGAGCGAGCTGTACGGGCGGTACCTCTCGAAGCTCAACGACCAGGAGACGCGCCTCGAGCAGCTCAACGGGGAGTTGGACGAGGCGAGGAGCGAACTGGAAGCGCGGCGTGAGGCGCTGCGGGCGTACCTCGACGGGCTCACCGTTCAGTAGAGGACGAGGATGTTCGTCGGGTGACGCCCCCCCAAGCAAGAGGGCCCGCGACCGTTTGGTCGCGGGCCCCTTTTTGATGCGATCACGAGGTCGATCTCGAGCCGTAGCTCGGGATCGGGGCTCGATCAGTCGTAGTAGACATCGATGCTGATGTCCTGGCTACCGGAGTCCGCGTTCACCTTGGAGTAGGAGCGGAGGTAGGCGTTGCGGTTGTTGACGCGGGGCTGGACGTCGCTCGCCTTGACGAGTTCGACCGTGTTGTTGGTGACCTCGGCCTCTTCGCGCTCCTGGTCGTCCTCGTTGGCGAAGACGTTGTCGGCGTGCGACTTGTTGGCGTCGGTGTCGATGCCGTTGAAGGTGACGAGCAGGGTGTCCGGATCGGGCTGGTTCTCGAACTTGACGTGGTTGTCGTTGTAGCCGATGTTCCCGTCCCAGGTGGTGCGGGAGCCGTGGGTCAGGAGGGTCTGGGAGGTGGTGCCCAGGGGGGTCTCGCCGTCGGCGGTCGAGGCGCTGGAATCGATGAGGGCCCACTCGCCCTCCTCGACGTCGGTCAGCTCCCAGACGGCGCCACGGTTGGCCAGCGAGGCCTCGGTGGAGACGAAGGTGTTGCTCCAGAGGGCCTTGCGACGGCCGAAGGGCGGGGTGTGGGCGTAGGAGAAGGAGCCCAGGTCGTCGTAGTTGTCGTTCTTCTCGTAGTTGAAGTCACCCTCATCACCCGCGTCGTTGTCGATGGGGGTGGCGACGAAGGAGGGGTCCCACTGGGCGAGCTGGGCGCGCTGGTCGTCCGTGATCGCGGTGGGCTGATCGAACTCGTAGTCCTCGAAGATGGTGAACTGGCCGTTGGGCTCGGAGGGGCTGATGCACATCTCGGTGGAGATGATGCCGTCGTAGATGATGATGGAGAAGATGTGGCGGGTGGTGTCCTTCTTGGCGGAGGGCTCACCATCGGCCAGCTCGAGCGTGTTGTCACCGCGGTCGACGCGGGAGGGGAGGGGGTAGTTGTCGTTGTTGTTGCCGGCGTAGGTGACCAGGCCCTGGAGGATGCCGCGGACCTGGGTCTGGTCCTTGAGGCGGCGGGCGGCCTTGCGGGCCTTGCCGAGGGCGGGCAGAAGGATGCCGATGAGCAGCGCGATGATCGCGATGACCACCAGCAGCTCGATGAGGGTGAATCCCTTGCGGTTGCTTCGCATAACTGTGAACTCCAATCGAGAGTCGGTGTCGCATGCTTTGGCGAGACGGGAGTTTCCCGCACGCGTGGCATGCATGGTCGTTTGATGCGGGCGCCCTGCCCGACGGACCGAGGCCCTGCACACCACGGGGGCGGCTAAAGAACTCAGGGGTCGGCTGGGGCGAAAGCCCGCGCACACTCGGGAGCGATCCCATCCGAGGATGGCTCCTGCAACGGGATGTCGCCGAGGTGCGGGCTTGGGCGTATCACTGCGACGGATTGGAGCCCGTCAATAAGTGCGGTCGATCCAGATACCACGCCCGCGGTTCGGCAAAGGACGCGCGTCCTCTATAGGGTACAGGACATTATCCGGATTTCAAGGCTTCCCGGTTTCACACAAAGCAGCGTCAAACCAGAATCCTTCCAAATACCGTACAACCGAAAGGGCCGCGTCATGAGCCAGACCCCCGAGGATCGCCTGCGTGAGCTGGGCCTCGAACTGCCCGCGCCCCCCCGCCCGGTGGCGGCGTACATCCCCGCCAAGCGCTTCGGAAACCTCGTCCAGATCTCGGGCCAGATCCCGATGCGGGGAGGGAAGCTGATGGCGACGGGGGTCGTGCCGAGCCAGGTGGGTCTGGCCGAGGCGGTGGCGTGCGCCAGGCAGTGCGCCCTGAACGGGCTGGCGGTGCTGAGGGCGGAGATCGGGGAGCTGTCGGGCGTCAGGAACGTCGTCCGGCTGGGCGGGTTCGTGGCGGCGGATCCGTGGTTCGCAGATCACCCCGAGGTCATCAACGGGGCGAGCGAGCTGATGCTCCAGGTCTTCGGGGAGCGTGGGCGGCACGCGCGGGCGGCGGTGGGCGTGGCGAGCCTGCCGTTGAACGCGACGGTGGAGATCGAGTTTCTGTTCGAGGTCGGGTAGGCCGGCTCAGCCGAACTGCTTCTTGTAGTCGGCGAGGAACTTCTCGAGGCCGATGTCGGTGAGGGGGTGTTTCATGAACTGATTGATGACGCCGAAGGGGACGGTCGCGACGTCGGCGCCGGCGAGGGCGCAGTCCACCATGTGCTTGGGATGGCGGATGGAGGCGGCGAGGACCTTGGTGGGGTAGCCGTAGTTGTCGTAGATCTGGCGGATCTGCGCGATGAGGTCCATGCCGTCGTGTGAGATGTCGTCGAGGCGCCCGATGAAGGGGCTGACGAGGAAGGCGCCCGCTTTGGCGACCATGAGGGCCTGGAGGGGCTGGAAGCAGAGGGTGAGGTTGGTGCGAGTCCCCTCGTCGGCGAGGGCCTTGCAGGCCTTGACGCCGTCGATGGTGCTCGGGAGCTTGACGACGATGTTGGAGGCGATTTTCGCGGCCTCGCGTCCCTCCTTGAGCATGCCCTCGAAGTCGGTGGAGATGACCTCGGCGGAGACGGGGCCCTTGACGATCTCGCAGATCTCGGTGATGCGCTGCGTGTAGTCCACGCCCTCCTTGGCGATGAGGGAGGGGTTGGTGGTGACGCCGTCGAGGATGCCCATGTCGTGGGCCTGCTTGATCTCGTCGAGGTTGGCGGTGTCGATGTAGAGGTCCATCGGGGGGCTCCTGAGGGTTGGGGAGGGAGTGTACGCGCGGGGGCGTGAGCCTGGCCGCCCCCTCACCCGGCTCGCTTCGCAAGCGGCCCTCTTCCCGGCGGGGGGAGGGTCAGTCGGCGCCCAGCATCGCCTTCAGTTCGCGTCGGAGGATCTTGCCGGTGGGGTTGCGGGGCAGTTCGTCGAGCACGACGATGCGGCGCGGGACCTTGTAGCCGGCGAGGCGTTCGCGGCAGAGGGCCTTCAGCTCGCCCTCGTCGATGGCCATGTCCTCCTCGGGCTGGATGAAAGCGACGGGGACCTCGCCGCGGACCGGGTCGATCTCCCCCACCACGCCCGAGGCGTGGACGGCGGGGTGGTCGTTGAGGACCTCCTCGATCTCGCGTGGGAACACGTTCTCGCCGCCGACGATGAGCATTTCCTTGAGGCGACCGGTGATGTAGAGGTGCTGGTCCTCATCGATCCGGGCCATGTCGCCGGTGCGGAAGAAGCCCTCTCGGTCGAAGGCCTCGGCGGTCTGGTCGGGGAGGTTGAAGTACCCCTTCATGACGTTGGGGCCGTGGATGCGGAGTTCGCCCTCCTGGCCCGGGGGGAGCACGGCGTCGGTCTCGATGTCCACGATGCGCTGGATGACGTCGGGGACGGGTGGGCCGACGGAGCCGGGGCGGTGCTGGTGGGGCATGCAGACGTTGGTGACGGGGGAGGTTTCGGTGAGGCCGAAGCCCTCGGTGAGGTGGACGCCGAAGCGGTCGTGGAAGCGGCTGGCGACGTCG
>JBITAG010000238.1:0-2571 GCA_044439985.1 Phycisphaerales bacterium JB059
GGGGGGGGGCGCCCCCCCCCCCCCCCCCCCCCCCGCCCCCCCCCCGCGGGGCCCAGCCCCCCCCCCCCCCCCCCCGCCGGGGGGCCCCCACCCCCCCCCCCCCCGCGGCGGCCCCCCCCGGGGGCCCCCGCCTCTGCGTTGGGATGGAGAGAGCGTCTCTGGGGTCTTTATCCCTCGCACCCACCGCCGAACAACGTCAGGAACTCGACGACGTCGGAGAAGTCGAACACCCCGAACGGCGCCGCCAGATCCGCGCTCGCCTCCATCGCGCCGAGCGCGCCGAGGAACGCGATCACATCGGAGAAGTCGAGCGTCCCGAACGGCTCGCTCAGGTCCGCCGGGCACCCGGCGCCCAGGGTGGACCCGTACAGCTCGATCTGCATCGACCCGCACTGCTGACCGATCCCGAAGGGCGGCGTGTATGGCGTCGTGTTCGGCGGGCAGGACGGGCCACTCTCATAGATATCCGGATCGGAGAAGATCCCGAACGCCTGCGGGAACGGCCCGTCGGGCAGGAACGTGTCCACCGCGAAGACGCCGTTGGAGCCCCGGGAGACCGCGCCCGACTGATCGAACCGGATCGCGTAGGAGAAGTCGGCGAGCCCGTCGCTGTCGAAGTCCATCCCGGTGGGCGAGCCGTAGATCGCCCCGCCCGAGTTGCCCGTGCCCGCGTCGTCGATCCCGTCGGAGTCGCCCAGCTCGAACGCGAGCGAGGGCGCCAGGTTCTTGAAATCGAGCGTGAGGATGTAGACCGCCGCGAACCCCGGGGGCAGGACACCCACGGCGCCGGGGATGTCCTCGAGCGTGAGATCGATGATGCAGGCGCGCCGCGAGTCATCGAACCCGTTGTCGCTGTCGGAGAACGTCAGGCTCATGTCGTAGCCCTCGATCCCGTCGCCGATGCTGTCGCCGTCAAGGTCCGTGTCCGGCGCGGTGATCCAGTACGACACCACGACCTGGTGGACGACGCTGTCGAAGCGGATGTCGCCCCAGAAGTTGTACCACCCGCCCTCGCACGGGACGGCCGCGCCGTCGCAGACCGTGCCAGAGACGTCGCTCACCCCGTCTCCGTCCACGTCCGGGTCGTCGATGATGCGGAACAGACCCGGGCAATCGTCGCTGGTCTGATTGTTGAGCCAGATCGGGTCGACGCCCGATCTCGGACGCGCGTCGAACGGGATCGCCGTCCGCTCGCCCGTCGCCATGTCGATCACGATGTTCGCGATCGGCACGGGGGTCAGGTCCAGCAGGCCCCCCCGCGGCTCAATCCCGGACTGAGCGGAAGCGCCCGACGCAAGCCCGGCGCACGACAACAGCACGGCCACTTTGTTCAGTGACATCACACATACCTCCTGCAGAAAGCAGGTCCACTTGGGACGTTCCCCACCCGGGCGAAGAACACGCCCGAACGCCGACACACGGTACGGCACGCTCGATTCTAATGTTCCAAGTGAATTCACGACCCCCTCTCGCGGGGGGGCAGCGCTAGCATCGCGCCGTGAGCCCGAACGACCCCGCCCACAGATTCCCCGTCATCTGCGGCCCCACCGCCGGGGGCAAGACCGCGCTCGCGGTCGCGCTCGCCCAGGCGCTCGCGCGTGCCGGGCGCCCCGCCGAGGTCGTCAGCGCCGACGCGTACCTCATCTACAAGGGCCTCGACATCGGCACGGGCAAGCCGACGACGGAGGAGCGCGCCGGGATCCCCCACCACCTCATCGACATCGTCGAGCCGACCGAGCGCTTCAGCGCCCACGATTGGCTCCGCGCCGCCGAGCACGCCATCGATGACATCCGTGGGCGCGCCGCCCTCCCCATCGTCGTCGGCGGGACGCATCTGTATATCCAGTCCATCCTCCACGGCATGTTCGAGGGCCCGCCCCCCGACGAGGCGCTCCGCGACGAGCTCCGCGCGATCCCCGCGCCCGAGCGCCGGGCGGAGCTCGAGCGCGTGGACCCCGACGCCGCGGCACGCATCCACCCGAGCGACGAACGCCGCACCGTGCGCGCGCTCGAGGTCTTCCGCCAGACCGGGACCCCCATCAGCGAGCTCCAGACCCAGTGGGCCGGCGCCCAGCCCGACCGCTCCGACCGGGTGCTCGTGGGGCTGAGCTGGGAGACCGAGGCGATCAACCGGCGGATCAACGCCCGCGTGCGGGCGATGGTCGAGCGGGGGCTCGTGGAAGAGGCCCGGGGGCTGTGGGCCTCGGGTCGTCTGGGCCCCCAGGCCGGGGAGGCCCTCGGGTACAAGCAGCTGGTGGACCATTTCGAGGGACGGGCCTCGCTGGAGGAGGCGATCGAACGGATCAAGATCGAGACCCGACGCTTTGCCAAAAATCAGAGGACCTGGCTGAGACGTCTCCGGGCCCACCCCGGCTCGGTCTGGGTGGACGCGCCCTCCTCACCCCCCGAGATACACGCGCAAAGCCTTATACCCCATATAGTTCGAGCCTTGTGACACAGCGTTCCGCGGCAACGGCTCGGTGGGTCCGGGTCAAGCCCGCTGGGTGAACGGGCCGAGGATGCCCCCGACCCCGGATCCGGGTCGGGCCGAACCCCCCCGGCTTGACATCG
>JBITAG010000239.1:0-2544 GCA_044439985.1 Phycisphaerales bacterium JB059
CTCCGCGGACGAGCTTTTCGAGCGGCACATCGAGGCGATCGGGGGTCGTGACGCGGTCTTCGCCCAGACCTCACGCCGCATCACGGGCATCTACGAGGGGCCCCCGTTCGACTTCGCGGTGCGTCTGACCATCTGGCAGGACGCGCCCGACAACTTCCATCTGCGTCTGGCCGAGCCGGCCGGCGCGTCCATGGACATCGGGTACGACGGCGAGACGGGCTGGCGGTACGTCTCGGGCTCGAGCGCCCAGGCGCTCTCGGGCCAGGATCTCACGGAGCTTCGCCAGACCGCGGACTTCTACGGCGAGGCGAACTACAAGGAACGCTACCCGCGTCGACAGACGTTCCGCCAGACGACGGTTGCGGACCGATCGGTCTACCTCGTAGCGGTGCAGACCGAGGACGGGCGTGAAATCGTGGTCATGTTTGACGTCGAGTCGGGGCTGTTCGCGGGGACGCGCACGAAGTTCGTCGATCCGGCGGGCGCCACGCGGGAGATGATCTCGCTGATCTCCGAGTACGAGGACGCCGGGGGCGTGCTCTACCCGCGTCGGATCGAGCAGCTCATCGGGGGGCTCGAGAAGCGGATCGTCTACAAGTACCGGACGGTCGAGGTCAACGTGGACAACGACAACCACGACTACTCGATGCCCTCGGACGGGTGAGGCGTCCGCCTAGGGGCAGTTCACCCCGAAGCGCGCACAGATCGGGTGCTCGTGGGGCGCCGATCCCCGGGCCGGGCAGGCCCGTCGCCCGTGCCAGATGAGCTGGTGACTGAGCCGACACCATCTGTCCCGAGGGAAGAGGGCGACCAGGCGGCGTTCGACTTTCTTGGGGTCGTCGCGTTCGTCCTCCGTGATCAGGCCCATGCGCCAGGCGAGGCGCATGATGTGGGTGTCCACGACGAATCCCTCGTTGAGGTCGAACGCGTTCCCGAGCACGACGTTGGCGGTCTTGCGCGCCACCCCGCGCAGCTTGAGCAGTTCCTCCATCGAGCGGGGGACCTCGCCCCCGTGGCGTTCGACGAGGGCCGTCATCGCGGCGTGGACGCTCTTGGCCTTGGATCGGAAGAACCCGAGGGTCTTGATGTACGGCTCGATCGCTTCGGGAGACGCGTTCGCGTAGTCCGCGGGCGTGGGGAAGGCGTCAAAGAGGGCGGGCGTCGCCTTGTTCACCCCGACGTCGGTCGTTTGCGCCGAGAGGATCGTCGCGATGAGCAGCTCGTGCGCCGTGGAGTAGTTCAGCTCGCAGTGCGCGTCGGGGTAGTGCTCCTCGAGCGCCTGAGCGAGCCGGCGGGCGCGCCGCTTCTCCGCGTCGGTGACCGCGGGGACCTCGAAGGGCAGGTCGCGCAGGCCCCGAGGGTTGCTCGGCGTGCGCACGGTCCGGGCTTTCGCGGAGGGGGGGCTCACGACGAACCTTTCGCTTGGCGCTGCCCGGGCTCCCTCACGGGAGGGGCGGTCGCGGACCAGACCCCGGCGACAAAGACGCCCAGCACGAGCACGAAGAGGGCCTTGTGGACGTTGGTCGCGGTGGGGTGATCGGCGATGAAGGCGTCGCGCGCCGCTTCGGCGTCCTCCACCTCGCCCGCCTCGGCGTGGGCGTAGAACGTGCGCAGGTTGGTGGCCATGCGCGGTTGGAGCACCAGCAGGTGGTAGCTCAGGACGCTGATCGCTGCGCTGAGGAGCACAAGCCGGGCCGCCCCCCCGATGCGACGGGTGGGGAATCTGAAGAACAGGATCAGCCCGAGCATGGTCGCCAGACAGACGGCGCCGCCGACGAACTGCAGAACGTCACCGACCAGGAAGACCCGGTTCTGGATGTACCCGGCGAGCAGGTTGGCGTGGTCACCCGGGTAGGCGTCGAACCGGCCCAGGCTCGGGTCGAGCGTGGGGGTGGTGGAGAAGATGATCGCGGCGAGCACGCCCCCCATGACCAGGGCCGCGAGCCAGATCGCGGCGGCGACGATGTGGAGCGATTCGACAACGCGGTGGGGTGTCGAGCGTGCGGGCGTGAAGCTCATGCGGGATGGTAGAGGCGTGGTGCGCACGCGAGCGTCAGGCGGGCTACAACATGGCGTGCTGGAGCCGATACCTCTGAGTCTGTCGTTGGCGGGGCTCGATCCATCGCCCGGCTCGCCCTGGTCGGGGGGCGTCCGCGCGGCGATCGCCTGGGTTCAGAGCCTGGGGGCGCGGCGCGTGCGGCTTGACGCGGCGGCGCCCGGGGTGCGGGCGCGGGAGCTTGATCGGAGCGCAAGGCGGGATCTGGGGGGGCTGCTTCGTCGGCGGGAGTTGACCTTTACGGGCCTGGACCTGTGGATCCCTTCGGCTCACTTCGAAGAGACGGCGCACGTGGACCGGGCCGTGGACGCGACGCTGGGGGCGATCCGGCTGGCGGGGGATCTGGCCCGCCTCGGTGACGGGGGCGGGGCGCCGGTGCTGCGTGTCCCCCTGGGGGATGCCCCGGCGGCGGGGGTCGTCGCGGCGCTCGAGCGGGCGGCGCTGGAAGCGGGGGTGGGCGTGGCGGATCGCGGCGGGGGGGCGCCGGG
>JBITAG010000240.1:0-23576 GCA_044439985.1 Phycisphaerales bacterium JB059
GGGTTGCTCACGCGGGTCAGGCTAGCGCACGCGGGGCGCGGGCGCCGCACCGAGAGCCGCCGGCCGGTCGGTCCGGCGGGCGGGGTTCAGGGGGTCGGGATGGTGGGGTCGCCGGAGATCGGCGCGGGCTCAGTTGGGCAAGCCGGCGGCGATCGGCCCGGAGGGATCCGGCTCGCGGAAGGCGTCCTCGAAGTCGTAGACGTCGATGAAGTCCTCGAGCCGGTCGTCCTCGGTTGTGCGCATCAGCCCGGCGTCCACCATGGCGAAGATGATCTTGCCGAAGTCCTCGGTGGAGCGGATCCCCCAGCGGGAGAGGACGGTGCGGGCGAGCAGGCCGTACTGCTTGATCCCGAAGTCACGCAGCCCATCGCAGAGCTGCTCGCCGGAGACGTGGCGGGAGTCTTCCTCGTCGTCGCTGGTGGGCGGGGCGTTGAGGGCGGCGTCGCCGTGGACGATCCGAACGGTGTGGGCCAGCCCGTCGCGGATGAACCGGTACGACTCGGGGGAGTAGCCACCCGCGTCCTGCATGATCTGCTTGAGGTCGATTTCCTGGGACATGGAACGGCTCCCAGTGGGGTCTTCCCGCCCGGTCCGGGCGGTCGCCGGCTCATCCCGGCGGCCCACCATTGTACGCACCGAACTATTCGCCTCGGCACTGACTCTGGATCGTGTTTCCGCTTCGATTCTCTTGAGTTCGGGGCGATCGCACCACGCTCACGTGGGGATTTCCCCGGATATGCCAGCGGAGCGGGCGGAAGGCCCACGCGGTGGCCTCCCCGACGCCGACACGGGCGTCGTTGACCAGATCGCGGGCGGCTATCGGACCGGCGGGAGCCGGCTCGATGAAAAGTCGCTCATCCGCGACCAGGTCCACCCCCGAGAGGCTCCGGTCGATCGCCAGGGCCTGGCAGATCTTCCCCGGCCCGGAGCAGAGGTCCGTCGGACGCAGCTTCTCTGGAGGACGCCTGGGGCTCGAGCGGCGCCGGGCCATGTGTTCGAGCCCCTCGACCGGCTCGAGAGCCCGGATGAGGACGGCCTGGGGCTGCCCCTCTTCGGCGGCGACGACGTTCATGCAGTGGTGCATGCCGTAGGTGAAGTAGACGTACGCCGTGCCGGCGACCGCGAACATCGGCTCGGTGCGGGGGGTGCGCCGGCCTTTGTAGGAGTGGGCGCAGGCGTCCTCGGGGCCGAGGTAGGCCTCGGTCTCGACGATGGTCCCGCTCAGCCGGTCCCCCGACTCGGTGAGGCGGACGAGGCGGGCGCCGAGGAGGCGCTGGGCGAGGGTGATCGAGTCGTGGGCGTAGAAGTCGCGGTCGGCGCGCATGGGGAGAGGGTGACACGCGTTGACCCGCGGGGCAAGCCCTGCCGCGTGATCGATCGGGCTCGGCTTGCCCAACCGGACCGGGCGTGGAACCCTATCGGTATGGAGATTCAGCTTGATCACGTGGCGGTGTTTGTGTCAGACCTCGACCGGTCCAAGGCGTTCTACGCCGGGGTCCTCGGGCTCGAGGACGCGTATCCGGGACAGTGGGACGGTTCCCCGACGATCATGATGGCGCCCGGCTCACGCACGGGGGTGGCGCTCTTCCCGGCGGAGATCGCGGGCGACGGGCGGACCAACAAGCGCCCGGGGGCGATCGATCATTTCGCGTTCCGCACCAGCCGGGAAGCGCAGGACGAACTCCGGTCGCGCCTCGAGCGGGATGGGATCGAGCACCGGGTCAAGGAGTTCGGGATCTGCCACTCGGTGTTCGTGCACGACCCGGACGGGGTGGAGGTCGAGATTACGACGTACGACGAGCGGCGGTGACCGCTACGCGTACGCGTGCAGCCCGGGCAGGAGCAGGTTGACGCCGAAGTAGGTCCAGAGCATGACGATGAAGCCGAGCACGGAGAGCCAGGCGGTGATGGTGGCGCGCTTCTCGCCGCCGACCATGAAGCGGGCGTGGATGACGATGAGGTAGATGATCCACGTGACCAGCGCCCAGGTCTCCTTGGGGTCGAAGGCCCACCAGCGCCCCCAGGAGTGGTCGGCCCACCAGGCGCCGAGGAGGGTGCCCACGCCGAGCGTCCAGAAGGCGAGCTGCAGCACGACCATCTGCGCCTTGTCGAGGTCGCCCAGGAGGCGGGCCCGGGAGGTCGAGCCCTCGTCGTCACCGAGCGCGCTCGCCGCGACGGCGCCCGCCTCGGAGGCGAGCTGCGGATCGGCGCTCTTGGCGCGTCCGGCGTAGTACGTGCCCAGATAGAACAGGCTGATGATCATGCCCAGCGTGATCAGGCCGTAGCTGGTGAGCACGGTCGTCACGTGGTACTTGAGCAGGACCGAAGTGTTGAGGATCGCGGCCTCGCGTTCGATGTTGACGCCGGGGATGCCCATCTGCGTGGCGCCGGTGAGGATCAGGAAGCCGGTGCCCGCGGCGGCGGCGCCGAAGAGCCACTGGCGGCGCCAGACCATGATGACGAGCCCCACGAGCGCCGCGAAGAGGGAGATGCCCGTCATGGACTCGAACTGGTTCTGAATGGCGAAGCGTTCGGCGATGAGGCAGCGTGCGGTGAACCCGAAGGCGTGCAGGGCGATCGCGATGATCAGGGTGGCGATCCCCCCCACCACCAGCCAGCGCCGCCCGGAGCCGAAGGCGAGGACGAGCATGACGAGGCTGAGGAGGTAGACCCAGGCGCCCCACGCGAAGGCGTTGGATCGGTTGTACGTCAACTCCAGCGTCCGACGCGAGCCGGGGTAGACCTCGGGGTGGATCGTGGGCAGAACCTCGGCGAGGGCGGCGATGGCGCTGTTGGCCCGCTCGGCGTCCAGGGCGCGCCACGCGCCGCCCAGCTCCAACGCCGCCTCGCGGGCGGGGTGGCCTGCCTCGAGCGAGGTCAGGGGGAGCCAGGCCTTGTCCTTCGACTCGGGGGCGACGACGAGCAGATTCGTGGCGCCGAAGAGGAAGAGCTTGTGCTGGGAATCGAGCTGGTTGACGGCGCGCCGGAAGGGGATCTCGTCGGCGTGCTCGTTGAAGACCCGGCTCGCGTACGCCTCGATCACGTCGGGCGAGAGGCGTGTGCGTTTGTTCCAGATCTGCTGGGCGTACTCGTCGCCGGGGTAGGCCATCTCGAGCAGCGCCCGGCGCAGCGGGAGGTACTCGACATGGATGAGGGGCTTGTCGGTGTAGTACGCCGGATCGATCACCATGTCGAGGAGGGTGAAGAGCGGGTCGGGCTTGTAGGTGTCTCCCTCGGCGCCCTCCTCGGTCGCGGGGATGATGTCGATGTAGTCCTTGCGTCCCGTGATCGTGCGCACGCTCTCGCGGGCGAGGGTGTCGAGGATTTTGACGCGTCCGTTGTGCCCCACGCTCAGATCACGCAGGGGCGCCAGGTCGAGCGCCTCGGCGAAGGCCCGCTTCTGCGCGGGCGTGCCGGCGGGCTGGTTGCTGGGCAGGGCGAAGGGGATGAGCAGGGCGGACTCGTCGGTCGCGTTGACCATGTGCGACTCGGGGTGGGCGTTGCCCTCCGGCGCAAGCTGGGCGCCGGCGCGGGGCGCCATGAGGGTGATGACAAGGAGCAGGATGGCGCGAAGCGTGGTCATGCGTCGGCTCCAACGGGCGTGTTCGCCTCGGCGGGGGATTCGGAGGCGGCGGTCGTCGCCTCGGGGCGGGTCGGGGGGGCGCCTGGCGCGTGCTCGGCCTTCAGCCGGGCCCGCTCACGCCGGACCAGCCAGGGCTTGACGTAGAAGGCCCAGGGGGTGCCGACGCCGATGAGGATGCCCCCGAGCGCGATGATGTGGATGCCGGGGTTGTTGCCCACGCCGAGGATGGTGAAGTTGGCGCGCGGCTTGTCGAGCTGGCCCGCGTCCACGAGCTTCTGACTCTCGTTCCAGCCGGACTGATCCCAGCCGGACTGGCTGAGCTTGAACTGGCGGGGGTTGAGGCCGGAGGCGAGGCGCCGGGCGGTGTTGCTCAGCCAGGAGCGGTCCTCGTCCCAGTGATAGGGCGCGCGCAGGGGATTGTTGAGCTTGACAACATGGTCGTAGGACTCGAAGCCCGCGTCGTTGCTCGCCGGCTCAACGCGAACAACGGACTGGTAGTCGCGCGGGGCGCCCCGGTGGTCGTAGGCGATCATCTCGAAGTCGAGCAGGCGGAGGCGGAAATCGGGCAGGGGGAGCTGGAGACGCCCGAAGGCCAGGCGGACCTGGCGCCCGTCGGGGAGGTTGACCTCGCGCTCCGTCCCCAGGCCGGGGATGTGCATGTAGCGGGTGAAGGGAAGCCAGACGACCCGCGACCACCCGGAGGGAAGGGAGACCTCCACGCCCACGAGCGCCTCGTCGTGCGTGCCGATGCGATCGTTGCGCCGCTCGGCGACGGGAACGGGGATGGGTCGTTCGAAGCGTCGGGCGTGGTCCCACCGATCCCCGAGGCGCAGGTCGATGCGGGGAACAATGTCGGCCAGACGTTCGCCCGGCTCGATCCGGTCGATGACGCGGACGCGTCCCCCGGGCTGACGGATGACGGCGCGGGCGGAGTCGTCCTCGCGCCCGTCCACGTACACCTGCAACCGGGACGTGTCGATGTAGGAGAGGCGGATGCCCGGGTCGGCGTCGCGTCGCGTGGGGCGCCCGGACTCCGGATCGACGTCGGAGAGCAGGTCCTGCGAGATCTCGGGGAAGCGGTGGTAGACCCAGCGGTCGAAGGTCTCCGCGGGCTTGTCCTCCGTCTCGGGGGCCTCGACCTCGATGATCGCGACGGCGCTGGTGGCGCCCTCGTACCCCGGGGTGATGATGGGGAAAGGGGGCTCGGGAAGGATGTCCTTGACCCGCACGACGTACCCGGTATCGGCGACCTCATGGCGCAGGCCGGGGACGACGGGGATGACCGCCTGGTAGGCGCCCCCCTCGCGCGGGACCTCGATGGCGAGGGCGTGCTGCGTGCCCGGGGCGACCGGGGCGCTCAGGTCGGCGAAGCGCTGGTCGTCCATGCCCTCGGTGTACTCGAGGCCGAGCACGCCGTTGGTGGAGACCCGGGCCGCGGGGACGTTGGGCGAGAGGTTGAAGACGAGGACGGGGGCGTCGGGGTTGGGGTTGGCGCTCGGGCCGGAATCGACGCGGGAGTAGAGTTCGAGCATGCGCGCCGGGTTCGGGGTCACGCCCGCGGGGAGGCCGTCGCCCGATCCGAGCGGCTGCTCGATGAAGTCCTCGCCGGTCTCGGCGTACGAGGCGTACCCGACCACGCGGAGCCGGATGTCGGGGTCCACCAGGCCGGAGACCCCGCCGGGCACATCCAGGCTCAGGGGGAGGCCGGGGTCGTCCTGCCAGGCGCGGTCGGCGCCCGTGATGGACCAGAGGCTGCGTGAGGCGTCGTCCACGCCGGCGTTGAGGTTGTAGTCGTTGTAGCGGGGCAGGCCCTTGAGGCGGCGCTGCTCCCAGGCGGGGTGGCGCGGGACCGTGCCGGGGCGTGGACGCCCGCCCTCGCCGAGCGTCTGCGCCACGTACAGGACCACATCCTCGCGGTCATAGAACGCGACCTGGGGAGAGCCGGGGGAGTTCCCGCTCGGCGAGGCGAAGAGGATGGTGTCCCCTTCCTGCTTGAAGCGCCCGTAGAACAGGCTGCCGAGGGCGATGAGGACGATGCCGGTGTGAACCGTGAGGACGCCAAGGTTCTTGAAGGTGAACTCGATGCGTCGGAAGGTGGCGACGACCATGTTGGTGACGAAGAGGAGCAGGATCAGACGCATGGGCCACCACGCGTAGAACTGCAGCTCGGTCATCTCCAGAATGGGGAGGCGCCGGATGGTCGTTGCCTCGTAGGCGCTGACAAACTCGGGAAAGAGGCGCAGGCCGGTCTGCGCGATCGGGTCGTACCGCAACGCCGGCCAGACGAACACGCTCCAGAGCAGGACCGCACCGACACTCAGCCCCATCAGCGAGAGGGCCGAGACGATGAACCGCGCCGGCCTCGACGCGCCGCGCATCGCTCGGCGGAGCGCGATGACCGGGAGCACCCCGATCGCGCCGATCGCCCCCACCACCGTCAACGCATAGATCAGGTACGTCGGCGCCAGCGCGAGGAGCCCCACCGGGACGCTCGCGAGCACCGCGTAGAGCGCCACCAGCACCAGCAGCACGATCGCCATGGAGATGGAACTGAAGGCCCGGAGGACGAGGCGGAGGGGCGTGAGCACGCCCCGGAGGTTCTCGTCATCCCATTGCTTGGTCTGCTGCCACTTGCGGCTCATGTCGCCTCGGGTCTGCTCGCCCCGGCCGGGGCGCAAGTGCGGTCAATGACGGCATATGGCGCGTCGAAGATCCTACGCCTCGCGTCCCCTCAATGCCGTCCAAATCCGGTGTCGCAGGCCAAATTCCTGATGAACAGGAACTCAGGGGACGACGACGAACGCATCACCCCTTCGAGCGGATCCCCCCCGGGCGCGGGGACCGCGAGCAGGCCGGCGATCTCGCCCCCCGGGTCCAGTCGATAGTGCGAGGGCTCCAGCCCGAGGGGTCGGGCGGCGTTGGTCGTGCCCATGCGCAGCAGCAGGTCCGGCGGGGTCGCGTCGCGCCGGAAGAGCAGCCGCATCTCGTCGAGCACGGAGATCCGGGCGCCCGGACCGGTGGCGTGCTCGGGGGGGAGATTCACAATCGAGTCCGTGCCGAGGCAGACGTTGACGCCCGCGTCGAGCAGATCACGGTACGGGTGCGCACCGAAGTGGCGTTCGGCGGCGAAGTACGCGCTGGCGCGCGGGCAGTAGGCCACGCTGACATTCATGGCCCGGAGCAGTGGCGCGTGCTTGCCCAGGGCGTTGACGTGGGCGACGAGCAGGGGCGGGCTCAGGTCCTGCGCGTCCTCCAGGAAGGGGCGGAGGTGTTCGATCGGGTGCAGCCCATGCCCGGCCTCGATGTCGTCGGTCCAGACCCCGAGCCGCTCGAGCAGCTCGCGCTGCGGCCCCGAGGCGTGGGCGATGAACTCGACCTCCTCGGGGGTTTCGCTCAGGTGGGTGCTCAGGGGAAGGGCCAGCTCGTGGGCCCGAGCCGCGGCCCAGCGGTAGAGCTGGAGGGCGACGGTGTTCGGGGCGTGCGGCTGGAGGCCGAACCGAACGGGGCCGGGGGCGGAGATCTCCGCGGCGTGCGCGCGCAGGAGGGCGTCCACGTTGGTGCGCGCGCGGTCGCGGGTGGCGCCGATGCCGAAGAACTCCAGATAGCTCACGCCGGCGAGAGGGGTGGTCCGGAGGGCCCTGTATGGGGCGAGGGTGAGACGACCGGCGGGAGCGCCGGCGATGTCCCCCACCGCCGAGACCCCCCCGGCGAGGAGGAGACGGGCGCCCTCCCGGACGGTGGAGGCGATGTCCTCGTCCCGCTGGTGGCGTTCGGCACGGATCTGGTCCACCCAGGCGACGAACCCCTCCTCGGGATCGTGCGGGCGTGGCCCCATGTGGGTCAGATCGAGGTGCGCGGGCGCGGTGATGAGGGGGGGGTTGAGGACCGCGTCCGGGCGGGTGAGGGTCAGGTCGGGGGTGTGCTCGGGGAGCTGATCCGGGGGAGCGAGGGCGAGGAGGCGAAGGCGACGCGCGGCCCGGAGGCCCATCGTGGGGTGGGCGTCGGTGGCCGCGAGGAGGAGGGAAGCCGGGGCGCACCGTACCCCCCGCTCATCGGCGGCGGCCCGGGCATCGACACGGATGAGCGAATCCCCCGTGATGGCGGGGGTTTTCGGGGTTTCAGAGGGGGTGTCGTTCATTGTGGACTGGCCATGGCGGGGTGTGGACACGGTAGCATGAGGGCGTCAAGAGGCATGGAGCCGCGGGCGAGCGACGGACGCGAGATCCCGCGGTCTGGCTGAAGCATCTGGGAGCAACGGAATGAAGAGCAGAGTGCGTGCGGTACGGACGGTCGCGCTGCTGGCGCTGGTCGCCGGCGGGCTGGGCGGGTGCGTGAGCCAGGGCGAGTACGACGCCCTGTACGACAACAACCGGAGCCTGACGAACCGGAATCAGGAGCTGCTGGCGCAGCTGGAGGAGTGCAACCAGACGGTGGCCGGTCTGCGGGGATCGCAGTCGGGCGCCGAGAGCCTGATGGGGCGGCAGCAGAGCGAGAACTCGACGCTGCGGAGCCAGCTGACGCAGGCGCGGAACACGATCAACGACCTGGAGGCGCGTCTGGCCTCGCTGGAGCTGGGCCAGATCGACCCGACGACGGACCAGGCGTTGGCGCGTCTGGCGGCGCGGTTCCCGCGTCAGATCCAGTACGACCCGGACCGTGGCATGCTTCGTTTCGCGAGCGACCTGACGTTCTCGTCGGGGAGCGACATCGTGCGTGACGAGGCGAAAGAGAGCATCGCGGCGTTGGCCGAGGTGCTGCGGATGAGCGAGGCGCAGGCGTACGACGTGGTGATCGTGGGTCACACCGACTCGGCGAAGCCGAGCGCCGGGACGCAGCAGCGTCACCCGACGAACACGCACCTCTCGGCGCACCGAGCGATCTCGGTCAAGAACGAGCTTCGGAGCATGGGCATCCCGGCGGAGAAGATGCAGGTCGCCGGTTGGGGCGAGCACCGCCCGGTGGTCCCGAACAGCCCGGACGGGAACACGCCGCAGAACCGTCGCGTGGAGATCTTCCTTGTCTCGTCGCAGTACAACTTCGTTGGTGGGACGTCCCCGGTGCCGACCACGGTGAACGTGGACTCGGACAACCCCCCGGCGTCCGGGTTCGACCCGACGAAGTAAGCGCACGCGTCGCACGGAACTTGGCTCACTGGAGCCAGAGATGAGGAACCGGGTCGCCCGCGAGGCGGCCCGGTTCTTTTGGTTCGCGGGGCTCAGGCCTGCGTGTCGGCGGCGCGCCGCTCGACTTCCTGGCGTGTGGGGGCGAGGGCGAAGGCGAGGCAGACGATCAGGGAGATGATCGATCCGGAGGCGACGGGGAGCGTCCACCCGGCGTTGCGCAGGCCCTGCTGCTCGGTGGTGATGCCCGGGCGCCGGTTCATCAGGCGCAGCGCGGCCTGATACTCCCATGTGCCCTCGGCGAGTTCGTCGTCGCGTCGCTTGGGCGGGGGTTCGCCGGCCAGGTCGGCCTTGACCTGGCGCCGGTAGAAGCTGGCGCCGCTCTCCGGGAACCGGAGGGTGTGGGTGGCAAAGCCCCCCTCGGGGAGGAGTTCGTGGAAGGTGAAGGTCCAGCGGTCCCGGCGGACCTCGCCCCATCCCCTGTTGTCCGCGTGCTCGAGTTCGAAGCGTCCCTCGCGGACCTCCTCGGAGAGGGGGTTGCGCGTGACGACGACCAGACGCAGCGGGATCTTCCCGGCGTCCACGTCGGCCTTAAACTGGTCGTAGGTCATGCCGGTGGCGTCGGCGAAGAGCTGGATGCGCAGCCAGTCGGCGTGCCGGTCGAGCCCCGGCAGGGGGAGGTCGCGCGGGATCTGCACGGGGAGGCGGAGCTGATCGGCGCCGTAGGTGACGATCACCTCGCCCTCGCCCGCCTCGTTGAGTTCGTCGGTGATGACGACGGGGCGATCGGCGAAGGTGAACTCCGTCTTATCCCCCTCGATGAAGTAGTAGATCTTCCGATCGAGCGAGTCGTTGTAGGCCGCGATCCGCTTGGCGAGCACAAAGCCGCTGAGGAAGAGCACCACCACGGAGAGGGCGGCGCCCGCCCAGGCAAGGCGGCGTGGGGGTCGCTTCGGGCGGGGGGCGCCGTTGGACGCCGGCTGGGGCATGGGACCCTCGTGGGCTAGTGGTCGGGCTGGGACTCGGCGTGGGGTTCGGGCTGGGCGTCGTGGCCCGCGTCGGCGGGAGCGTGGCTCCCGGCGTGATCGTCGGGGGAGAAGAGGTGGGGGGTCAGGCCTTCGCGTCCGACGGAGAAGTTGGGAGAGGAGGAGTAGACGGCGTCGAGGTGCGGGCGGGAGACGGACTCGACCCCGCCGGTGTCATGGTGCGCGAAGCCGAGGGCGGCGAAGTAGTTCTCGTCGTCGTAGTTGTGGCGGTGCGGGTGCTTCCCTTCGTCCACGTACTTCTGGTAGTACTTGCCCCAGAACTTGGCCTTCGCCTCGGCGAGGTCGTCCTCGTTGGGCTCGGTCCGGTTGTGCTTCTCGGCGATGGCGAGGGCGTACTCGTTGATGCGTTCCTGACGCCGGAAGTCGACGAGGGGGAGTCCGTTGGTGGACGGACGGGGGGAGACGGCGGTGCTGACGTCGCTCTCCTTGGTCTGGTTGATGCCGTAGCCGGTGCCGCCGGGAACGGGGACGGTGGCGCGCAGGGCGGAGACGGCGTCGCGGTTGCCCAGGTCGATGGCGGTGAAGAAGAGGAAGGTGATGACGGTCGCGATGCAGACGAGCATGATGACGGAGTTGAGGGCCTTGTCGAAGCGGAGGCCCATGAAGTAGGCGCAGACGAGCACGGCCTTGACGGTGGCGATGCTCATCGCCACGAGGACGTTGACCCACTGGGGGAGCACGACGTTGAAGGTGTCCTGAATCCAGACCTCGCCTCGGGAGATGGCGACGGTGAGGATCGTGAAGAAGAGGAGCAGGCCGAGGACCGCGAGGAGGGTTCCGGCGCCGATGATGTGATGCCCGTGGTGGCCCTGACCGGTGTTGTGCGGATCGGTGGGGTCAAAGGCGGGGTTGTCGATATGAATGTCGTCGGTCGAGCGTGTCATGTCGTCGTCCCCTTAGTGGATGAGGTACAGGAGGGGGAAGAGGAAGATCCAGACGAGGTCGACAAGGTGCCAGTAGAGGGCGCTGGTCTCGACCATGGTGTACTCGGTGGGGCCGTAGGCCTCGAAGCGAACGGCGCGGACGAGGACCCAGGTGAGGAGTCCGGCGCCGATGAGGACGTGGAGGGCGTGGATGCCGGTGCCCATGTAGTAGACGCTCCACCAGAGCGGCTCGTGAGGGTCGGAGGCGTAGGGGTAGGAGAAGAAGGTGCCGGGCGCCTTGCCGTCGGCGAGCTTGGGGAGGTACTCGAACTTCATCTTGATGAAGACGAAGAGGCCGGCGCAGACGAGCGTGATGAGCAGGTTGCGGATGAGGGCGGCGTTGTTCCCGAGCTGCGCGGAGCGGACGCCGGAGGCGACGGTCCAGGAGCTGATGAGGAGGACCACCGTGTTGAGGGCGCCCCATCGCCAGTCGAGGTGGTGGCTGCCCGCGGTCCAGGCCTCGGGGTAGAGCATGCGGAAGATCGCGTAGGCGCAGAAGATGCCGGCGAAGAGGAGGACTTCCGTGGTGAGGAAGAGCCACATGCCGAGCTTGCAGGCGTCGAACTGCTCGTCGGCGTTGCGGAAGTGGTGCGCGAAGCCGCGGTTCTTCCAGTAGAGCCGGTGACGGGTGGGCTCGGGGAGCTGGGTGTTGTGGGCGTCGATGGTCGCCATGGTGTTCTCTCGGGTCAGTGGGCGGCCGGGTTCTCGGGGAGGGGGAACTCACGTTCGTCGCAGTGCGGGGGAACGACGGTGTCGAAGTCGTAGGGCCCGTGCTTGATGAGGACCTCGTGGTGGAAGTTGTGCTCGATGGGCGGGGACTCGGTCTCCCACTCGACGGTGAGGGCGCCCCAGGGGTTGGGGGGGGCCTTGGGGCCGGCGACGAGGGAGTGGATGAAGTTGAAGAGGTGGGTGAGGAAGCCGGCGAGGAGCGTCCAGGAGCCGTAGGTCGAGAGCTGGTGGAGGAACTGGAACTCGTCGACGTAGCTGGCATAGCGGCGCGGCATGCCCTGGGTGCCCAGGAAGAACTGGGTCATGAAGGTGAGGTTGAAGCCGATGAAGACGAGCACGCACCCGAGCATGCCGAACTTCTCGTTGTACATGCGCCCGAACATCTTGGGCCACCAGTGGTGCAGGCCGCCCATGAAGGCGATGACGGTGCCGCCCATCATGACGTAGTGGAAGTGGGCGACGACGAAGTAGGAGTCGTGGAGGTGGAGGTCGGTGGCGAGGGCGCCGAGGGGGAGGCCGGTGAGGCCGCCGATGGAGAAGAGGAAGAGGAAGGCGAGGGCGTAGAGCATCGGGGTGTTGATGGCGATGGAGCCCTTGTAGAGGGTGGCGATCCAGTTGAAGACCTTGATGGCCGTGGGGATCGCGACGAGGAAGGTCAGGGCGCTGAAGATGGTCGAGGCCAGCTCTCCCATGGCGGAGAACATGTGGTGGCCCCAGACGATGAAGGAGACCGCGGCGATGCCCAGCGAGCTGAAGGCGATGGCGCGGTAGCCGAAGATGTGCTTGCGGGAGTGAACGGCGAGGAGTTCGGAGATGATGCCCATGCCGGGGAGGATCATCACGTAGACGACGGGGTGGGAGTAGAACCAGAAGAAGTGCTGATAGAGGACGGGGTCGCCGCCGAGCCCGGGATCGAAGATGCCGATCTTGAAGAGGCGTTCAAAGAGGAGGAGGAGCAGGGTGATCCCGATGACGGGGGTGGCGAGGACCTGGATGATGCTGGTGGCGTAGAGGGCCCAGACGAAGAGGGGCATGTCGAACCAGCCCATGCCCGGGGCTCGGAGCTTGTGGACGGTCACGATGAAGTTGAGACCGGTGAGGATCGAGCTGAATCCGAGGACGAAGGCGGCGAGGACCATGAAGAAGACGCGCCAGTAGTCGGCGTCGGTGGTGGTTGAGTACGGGGTGTAGAAGGTCCAGCCGGTGTCGACGCCGCCGAGGAGGATGGAGAGGACGCCGAAGACGGAGCCGAAGGTGTAGATGTACCAGGAGAGGAGGTTGAGGCGAGGGAAGGCGACGTCCTTGGCGCCGAGCATGAGGGGGAGCAGGAAGTTGCCGAGGCTGGCGGGGACGGAGGGCACGATGAACATGAAGACCATGATCGCGCCGTGGAGGGTGAAGAAGCGGTTGTAGATCTGGTTGCCGGAGGCGATGGACTCGCCGTCGCCGAAGAGCTGTCCGGTGATCGTGCCGTCGGCGGCGACGCGGACGGGCTCGAGCAGTTCGAGCCGGACGACCAGCGCGGCGACGCCGCCGAGGAAGAACATGAAGAGGACGGCGAAGAGGTACATGACGCCGATCTTCTTGTGATCGACGGTGGTCATCCAGTTCCAGACCGTGGCGCCAACACCGCCGTGCGGGGTGAGGTAGGAGCCCTCGTCGTGGTGGTCGTGGACGTGGTCGTGTGTGGTGTCGACGGTGGTCATGTCGTAATCCAGTCGGGGCGTGGGTCCCGGTGAACGAATCAGTCAGCCTTCTTCCTCAGACGCTCCGGCCTCACCCTCGGTGGCCTGGGGGTCTGACGCGTCGCCCTCGGCGGGCTGCTCGGCGTGCACGGAGATGGACTTCATGTAGGCGATGATGTTGGCGACGTCATCGTCACCGAGGACGCCCATGAAGGGGGTCATCTGGTTCTGGTACCCCTGGACGATCTTGGCGCCGGGGTTGTAGATGGACTCTCGGATGTAGTTGTCGTCGGCGACGAGGCTGGAGCCGTCGTTGAAGGAGCGTTGGGCGCCGTAGAGATCCTTCCAGCTCGGCCCGATGTTGTTCGAGCCGTCCACGGAGTGGCAGGTGGCGCACTTGCCGGTGTAGAGGCGTTGGCCGTCCACGACGGGATCGCCGGAGCTGCCCTGGCTGGCGAGCCATTCTTCGTAATCGGCCTGGGGCATGACCCGGAGGACGGCGGCCATCTCGGAGTGCAGATCGCCGCAGTACTCGGCGCAGAAGACCCAGTGGTCGCGGTAGGTGCCGTCCTCGTGGACGTCCTCCGGTCCGAGCTTGGGGGTGCGGAAGCCGTACCCGGTGTAGCGGTTGGGGAAGACGTCCATCTTCATGCGGTAGTCGGGGATCCAGAAGGAGTGGATGACGTCGGAGGAGAGGAGACGGACGGAGACGTCGGTGTCCTCTGGGAGGGCGTGGACCTTGATGTCCTGGCGTCCGCCGAGGGTGACGGTCTGGCTGGTCTGGGTGCCGTCGGGGTAGGTGATGCCCCAGTCCCATTTCCAGGCGCTGACGTCGAGCTGCATGGCGCCCCCCGCGGGGACGACCTTGTCCATGTACCCCCAGAAGCCGAGGAAGAAGATCACCAGGAGGGCGGAGGAGGGGACGACGGTCCAGAAGATCTCAAGGGGTGTGTTGTGCGCCGGGCTGACGGGCTGGGGGACGCCCGGACGGCGCCGGTAGATGATGCACCAGTAGACCATCAGGCCCATGAGGAGCACGAAGAAGAACATGCTGAACCAGAAGACGAGCATGAAGAGGCCGTCGGTCCAGATCGCGGCGTCGGTGTGCCCGTTGCCACGGAAGAAGAGGTCCTGGAGTCCCTCCCCGTTGCCCTGGAGGATGCGGACAGGGGGCACGGAGTCGCCCAGGGGAGCGGCGGCGGCAACCACGGCGTCGGCGGCCGGAACGGCGGCGTCGGCGGCGGTCTCGGTCGGAGCGGTCGGGGGCGTGGTCATGACACGGATCCTGGCAGGCCCGCGCCCGTCGGGGGCGAGGCGTGTGTTCTGGTGTTCGTCGCGGATCGCTTCCGGAGTCGCTCGATGGTGAGCAATCCCCCGATGAGGACGATGAGCCCGATGACCGTGAGCACGCCGCCCAGGCGCATCACGCTCATCGCGTGCATGGTGTACGACCCGGCGTCGGGGTCGAAGCGATAGCAGTAGTGCAAGAGGCGGTCGCCGAAGGACCGGGCGACGCCCCCGTTGGAGGCGTCGAGCATCGCCAGCTTCATGTCGCGGGCGGGGTAGTCGAACCCGTGGAAGTAGGCCGCGATCTCGCCCTCGGGGGAGAGCACGGTGATCCCCACCGGGTGGGCGAACTCCCCGTCGGGGAGCTTGTTGGTCTGGAAGCCGACGGCGCCGGTGAGCTGGTCGATGGTCTGCTGGTCGGCGACACAGAACGACCAGGCCTCATCGGTCTTCGCGGAGCGTCGGTTGTAGAGCGCGGTGTACTGGGCCTTGGCGCTCGACGCGTGGGTGGGCGTCTCGGTCGCGTCGAAGCTGACGATCAGGACGTTGTACTCGTCGCCGAGGGTGTACTCGAGGTCGTTGAACGACTCGAGCATGCGCTGGAGCACGACCGGGCAGACGATCGGGCAGTCGTAGTAGACCAGGCCGAGGACGACGGGCTTCCCGTCGGCGAGAACCTCCGCCATCGTGAGGGGCTGGGCGTCCGCCTCGGTGAAGACCAGGTTGGTCGGCACGCGCTGGCCGAAGTGCTCGACCAGCTCCACGCCCTGGACCTCTTCCGGGATGGTCTTCTGCGCCACCTGCGCCGGCGACGAGGGGGCGAGCGCACCGATCCCCAGGCACGCAAGCAGCGCGAACGCGGCGAGGCCCGGGATGGATCGGCGTTCAGTCGGCATTGGTGACGGGAGATCCCTCGGCGTTGATCGGGTCGGCGCTGGCGTACCGGGCGACGACGCGGTCCATCGCGTCCGCGACGGGGATGTGCACGGTCTGGTGGTCCACCCAGCCGTACGCGTTCAGGTGGGCGAGCGCCTCGGCCTTCGCGGCCTCGAAGGGCTCGGCGATGGTGACGCCCTCCTGCTTCTCGGCCTTGATCGTGGAGACGTAGTTGTTGAAGTACGCCACGAGCACGACGATGACGAAGGCGACACCCAGGATCATCGCGATGAAGGTGATCGCGAGGGCCGTGGGCTTGACGTGGGCGGTGTGTTCCAGCTGCGGGGCGCCCTCGTCGGGGGAGTGCTGGTGCCAGTCGTCGGGCTCGGTGTGGTTGACCGGAGTTTCGTGCGGTGTGTCGCTCATGGGTGAGGTTCCGTGTCTTGGGCGTCGCGATGGATCAGACGTAGTTCTTGTGGGCCAGGGCCTCGTGCAGGGTCGGGTCCTTGAGGGGGACGAGGGGAGAGGCCCCCACCGCCCGGACCAGGAAGAAGCCCCAGATGCAGAGGGCGCCGATGATGCCCGCGGCGTCGAGCCAGACCGCGTTCCAGCCCGGGTCCTCCGCCGCCCGCTCCCCGACGTACACCATCGGGCGGATGATCCAGATCATGTCCGCGACGGTCATCGCGATCATGTACGCCGCCATGAACGCGAGCAGGCCCGTGGACCGCTTGACCTTCCGGAAGAGCAGGATGCAGAACGGGAAGACGAAGTGGCCGAACGCGAGCACGAGGAAGAGGGTCTTGTACCCGCCCTCGCCGGTGCGGTAGACGAACCAGGCCGTCTCCTCGGGGATGTTGGAGTACCAGATCAGGAAGTACTGGCTGAAGGCGATGTACGACCAGAAGACCGTGAAGGAGAGGACCAGCTTGCCCAGGTCGTGGAAGTGCTCCTCGGTCACGGCGCCGGTCAGCCGGCCCGTCCCCTTGAGCACCGCGAGGACAAGGACGACCACGCTGACACTCGCGAGCGTGCAGGACGCGAAGTAGTACACGCCCCACATCGTGGAGAAGAAGCGGAAGTCCAGGGCCATGAGGAAATCGAAGGCGAAGAAGGCGGTCGTCAGCGCGAAGGCGAGCAGGCCCCAGCCCGAGTTGAACCGGAGCACGCGGGTCAGCGAGCGGGCGCCCGTCTCGTCCTGCTTGCGGCTCACGCGGAACATGAGCTGGGAGAGGATGAGCCAGACCAGGCCGTAGATGATGAACCGCGCCCCGAAGAAGACGGGGTTGAGGAAGGGGGTCTTCTTGCCGAGCAGGTAGTCACCGGCGTTCTCGTCGGAGAGCCAGGTGAGCAGGACCCCGCCGCCGAGCAGTTCGATGAGCACGACCGCGAGCACCATCACCCAGCAGACGGGGAGGATGGAGGCGACGTTCTCGAACTGGCGCCGCACGGTGCTGGTCCACCCGGCGTTGAGCGAGTGGAAGACCATGGTGAGGAAGAGGGCGCCGAGGCTCATGGCCACGCAGGTGAAGAGCCCGACCTCGAAGGCGGCCAGGGCGTGGTACTTGTTGACGGCGAAGGCGCCGAGGATCGTGACCACGATGGCCGCGGCGCCGATGATGAGCAGCAGGCCGGAGAGCTTGGTGGTGGCGCCCTCGGGGAGGTGGACGTTGTCGTGGCGCATCGCGGGGTTGGCCGCGATCTTGTCGAGGCGTTTCTGCCCGTCGGCCTCGGTGAGATAGGCCCGGGGCGTCTCGCGCTCGGGGACGGGGATGGAGGTGGTGGGCGCCTGACTCATGGGGTGACTCCCTGGGTCGCGGGGGCGGTGGGCCGGGTGCGCATCAGCGTGGAACGCTGGGAATCGGGGATGGCCGGGTCCTCGGGGGAGACGCCCTGCGACGTCTGGAGGGCGCGGATGTAGGCGACGATCGCCCAGGCCTCCTCGGCGTCGATGTTGTGCCCGTAGGCGGGCATGCGGTTGGCGCCGGTGACCTCGTTCCAGAGCCCGTTGCGGATCACGTCGAACATGTACCCGTCGCGCGAGATGCGCTGCGCCGGGTCGGTGTACTTCGGGTCGAGCAGGTTCGCCGGGATGGGGGACATCCCCGCCTGGGCGACCGTTCCCTGCCCGTCGCCCAGGTACCCGTGGCAGGCGACGCAGTTGATCTCGAACTGCTTGCGTCCCAGCTCGAGCATCTCGCGGGTGACCGTCGCGGGGATGGTCTCCACGAACTCGTCCGGCCCGGTCTTGCCCGTGTAGTACACATCGTCCTCGGCCAGGAACGAGGCCCGCTGGACCATGTAGTCCTGCGCCCAGGGCTCCTCGGCGTAACGCACCGGGTCGAAGTCACGGCGTGCGAAGGCCACCGCGTTCGGATCGGGCTGACGCTGCGTGCGCATCGTCCCGTCCTGGAGCGCGAAGAACTCCGTCTCGGACTGGGGCTTCCACTTGGGCTGGTCGTCCATGTCCGGGAAGAACTGACGCGGGCGGGCGTCGGTCCGGTCGCCCCGGCACGCCGTCATCGACACGCCCGCGAGCAACGCGGCGCCAAGCAGCAGGCCCGCACGGATGGGGGTGGGTCCGGTCATCAGTCCTCGTCCTCCACGAGTTCGATGCGCTCGGCGCCCGCGGATTCGAGCAGATCGCGCGTCCGCGCGGGGTCGAAGTTCGGGTCCGAGGCCTCGATGCAGATGAAGAAGCGGTCGTCGGAGACGCTCAGGAAGCGTTCGCGGCTGAACAGGGGGTGGTGGAACCGGGGCAGCCCGTTGAGCGCGAGCATGCCGAAGAGGCACGTGAACGCGGTCAGCAGGATTCCCAGCTCGAACGTGATCGGGGTGAAGGGCTCCCAGGCGCCGTACGGCTTGCCCTGCACCACCATCTCGTAGTCGAAGTTCATGAAGTACTGCATCGCGAGCGCCCCACCCACGCCGGTGATCGCGGCGCCGGCGGCCATCGCAGGCAGGATCGTCCGCTTGACGCCCATCGACCCCTCCATCCCGTGGATCGGGAAGGGGGTGTGCACATCCCACCTGGCGTACCCCGCGTCGCGGACCTTCTCGGCGGCGTGCACCACGTCGGGGGTCTTGGAGAACTCCGCGATGATGCCGTGCACCGGTCGCCCCGACTCGGAGACGTACTTCGGCGCGGGGCGCGGGATGAAGGGCATGTAGTCGCTGGCGATCGCCAGCATCTCGGAGACACTCGGGATCTTCGGCAGTTCTGGCATGGCTCAGCTCGCTCCCCCGCGCGCGGGCGCGGCATCGGCGATCGGATCGGGCGCCTGGTGGTGGTCGTCGTCGTGCCCGTGCGGATCGGCGGCGGGCATGACGGCCTTCAGCTCCGCCATCGCGAAGACGGGGAGGAACTTGATGAACAGGAGGAAGAGGGTCATAAAGATGCCGCACGACCCGACGAAGGTCAGGATGTCCACCCAGGTCGGGAAGAACATGTGCCACTCGCCCGGCACGAACGCCCGGTGGAGCGAGGTGACGATGATCACGAACCGCTCGAACCACATCCCGATGGTCACGAAGATCGCCACGACCCAGACAACCCACGGGTTCTGACGCAGCTTTCTGAACCAGAAGACCTGCGGCGAGATCACGTTGCAGGTGATCATCGTCCAGTAGGCCCACCAGTAGGGGGCGACGCTGGGGTTGACGCGGTTGTTGGCGAAGGCCTCAAACTCGAACTTGTTGGCGCCGTACCAGGCGATGAAGAACTCCATCGAGTACGCGAAGCCGACCATCATGCCCGTCAGGAGCAGGATCTTGGCCATGTTCTCGATGTGGCGAAGCGTCAGCAGGTCCTTGAAGTTCGGCAGCAACGCCCGCAGCGGGATCAGCAGGAAGAGGACCATCGCGAAACCGCCGAAGATGGCGCCCGCGACGAAGTAGGGCGGGAAGATCGTCGTGTGCCAGCCCGGGAGCACCGAGGTCGCGAAGTCGAACGACACGATCGAGTGCACCGAGAGGACCAGCGGCGTGGAGATGCCCGCGAGGATCAGGTAGGCCGCCTCGTACCGGTGCCAGTGACGGCTCGAGAAACGCCACCCGAGCGAGAGCAGCCCGTAGATGTACGCCCGGAGCGTGTCCGGCTTGGGCAGGGGGAGCGTCACGTCGCGTCCGCCCGGCAGCGCGATCACGAACGGGCGGGACACGCCCAGACGCAGGCGCCGGTCCGCCCGGTCACGCAGCGTCGCCACGTCCGGGATCATGCCCATGTACCAGAAGAGCAGCGAAACCGTCGCGTAGGTCGAGACCGCGAAGACGTCCCAGAGCAGCGGGGAGCGGAAGTTCGGCCAGATCGCGTTCGAGTTCGGGATCGGGAAGAGCATCCAGGCGAACCAGACGCGACCGACGTGGATGCCCGGGAAGATGCCCGCACAGACCACCGCGAAGATCGTCATCGCCTCCGCCGAACGGTTCACCGCCGTTCTCCACTTCTGCTTGAGCAGGCAGAGAATCGCGGAGATCAGCGTTCCGGCGTGACCGATACCGATCCAGAACACGAAGTTTGTGATGTCCCAGGCCCAGTCCACCTGGTTGTTCAGGCCCCAGACCCCCACCCCCGTGATGATCAGGTAGAGGATCATCCCCGTGCCGACGGCGGCGATCATCGAGCTGATGGTGATCGCGACGAACCACCACTTCGGGGCGGGGTCCTCCGCGTACCCGCAGACGATCTGCGTCACCTCGCCGTGCGTTCGGTCGGAGAGGACGAGCGGGGGACGAACGGCGGGATCCTCGACGAGCGAGCCGTCGCCCAAATCGGGACCGACGTCACGCCCCGGTGCGTGGGCGCCCTCGCGGAGCCCGGCGAGGCGTTCGGCCGTCACCTTGTCGGGGTGAATCGAGCTCATGCGTGAACTCCGGTTGCGGCGCCGAGGACGCGGAGGCTCAGGGCATAGCCGCGATCGTCGGACCGGTTGGTGTCATAGAAGAAGCCGTGGGTCTCGGGGTGGTCCCCGCCGTGACCCTCGTGGTGATCCTCCCCGTGCCCGTCGCCGACCCCGCCGTCGTGCCCGCCGTGTCCCCCGCCGTGGTCGAGCGGGTCGTGGGCGATGCGGGACTCGTACCCCTCGGGGTCGAGGTGGGCCAGGAGCGTCTCGTTGGGGTTGTCCACGCGCATCAGGTGGTGGGTGCGCGGGCGGGTGTTGAGGTAGCCGAGGACCATGTACGAACGCTGGTTGTCGCGCCACTGGCTCACCCGGCTGTTCGGGTCGAGGATGTCGCCGAAGACGATGGCGTCGGTCGGGCAGGCCTGCTGGCAGGCGACCTGGAAGAAGCCGTCGGGGATGGGCGCCTCGTAGTCGGGGCCCTTCTCGGTCACCTGGCCGCGCTTCCAGATGTTCTTGACCTTCACCTCCTGGCGGGCCTCGTTGATGCGCTGGATGCAGTAGGTGCACTTCTCCATCACACCGCGCGACCGGACGGTGACGTCCGGGTTGAGCTGCATGCGCTGGATCTCGTCCAGCTTCTGGCGCAGGCGGGGCGGGATGAGGTTCTTGTTGAGTTCCTTCTGGGAGACCTGGCCGTCCCCGATGAGGTCCTCGCCGTAGAACCGCCCGTTGTACTTGTTCCAGCCCCACTCGAAGAAGTTGAATCGACGGACCTTGTAGGGGCAGTTGTTGGCGCAGTACCGGGTGCCGATGCACCGGTTGTACGCCATGTCGTTCGTGCCCTCGTCCCCGTGGATGGTCGCGTTGACGGGGCAGACCGTCTCGCAGGGCGCGTTCTCGCAGTGCACGCAGGCGACGGGCTGGTTCATCATGCCCGTCGGGTTGTTCAGGTCATCACCGCCGAAGTAGCGGTCCACCCGGATCCACTGCATCTCACGGCCCTTGGCCACTTCGCGCTTGCCGACGATCGGGATGCTGTTCTCGCTCTGGCACGCGATGGTGCAGACCCCGCACCCCGAGCAGGCGCCCGTGTCGATGGTCATCCCCCACTGCGGCCCCTTCGAGTAGGTCGACCCCGGCGCCGGGTCCTCCTGCGACTCGTTCAGGGGGTTGGCGTAGATCGAGACGTTGCGCGGCGTGTGGGCCAGCTCCCCCATCTTCTCCGCCAGGTGCAGGGGCTGTCCCTCGCCCCCGTAGATGTGGTCCTTCGCGACCAGCGGCGGCGCGTCGCCGTGCTTGTCCCACCACTTCTTGTCGAGCGAGCGGAGGATGGTGTCGCGACCGCCCATCGTCCAGTGGTTCTGCGTGCTCGCGATGGTGTAGGTGCCGCTCGCCTTAGCCAGCGTGGCGCCCGCCGCGGTCGCCGGTGAATCGGACGTCCGCAGGGCGTAGGTGTTGAACCCCACCTGATCCCCCACGTGCCCGGCGTCCGTGCGTCCGTATCCGAGGCGGAGGACGACGGTGTTGTCCGGGAGCCCGGGGAGGATCCAGACGGGCAGCTCGAGCTGGCGCCCGCCGAGCGTGAGCGTCGCCATCTGGGCCTGGGGCATCTGCGACTTGGTGTACGGGTTGTACTCGTCCTGCCAGGAGTGCTCGGGGAGCAGACCCAGCGCCTTGGCCGTCGCGGGGCTGACGTAGGCGGGGTTGTCCCAGACGACCTTCGAGGCCGTGTCGGGCAGCTCCTGAAGCCACCCGCAGTTGGCCCACCGCCCGTCACCGATGTTCCCGGTGGAGAAGACGACCTCGAGCGCCTCGGGCGTCGGCGCCCCGCCGAGGTTCAGCCCCCCCACCGCGGCACGAACCCCGCCGGCGTTGACGCCCGGCGTCGAACGCTCGGGCTCCGAACCGGCGAGCAGACCGTCGTGCAGCGCACGCCGCCAACGCTTGTCGAAGGCGCCGTTCTCCACACTCGTGCCGAGCAGCGCGGCCCAGGTCTGACGCACGAGCCCGTACCCGTCGGGGCTTTCATCGCCGGCGAAGAACGCCAGCAGCTCGATGTCGCTCATCGCCGGGTCGTAGAGCGGGGCGATCATCGGCTGGATGGGCGAGATCGTTCCGTCGTACGCCTCGACGTCGCCCCACGACTCAAGGAAGTGGGCGCCGTTGAGGCTCCAGGTTGAGCGGGCCGCCGTCTCGCTGGCGTGCACCGACCAGGTGATTGTGGTCGGGATGGTGGCGAACGCGTCGGCGAAGTTGAGGTCCGCCGGGGCGTCGAAGAGCGGGTTCGTGTCGATGCAGACCAGCGTCTCGACCGTCCCGGCCCGCATCGCCTCGGTCAGCTCGCGGATCGAGTCGACCGAGCTGCGCGCCTCGTCGGCGCTCATCGGCGTGGTGGTGACCACCGAGCCCATCGACCCGAGCGCCTCGTTGATCGCGTGGCAGAGCGCATGGACCGCGCCGGGCTGGCTCGGCCCGGGGATGACCACGCTGTGCCCCTTGTGCGCGAGCAGGTCCTCGGCGATCTGCGCCACGACCTCCTCGTCCACGCCCGACCCCTCGGGGACCGAGTACCGGCCGGCGCCAACCGCGTTCGCCAGCGCCAGCGCGAAGGCGGAGATCTGGCTCGGCGCCATCCGCAGGCGGTGATCCGCCATCGAGCCGGTCGCGCTCGGGCAGGACTCGAGCACGTACAGCCGGGACATCTCGTCGCCCGCGTGACGCACGCGTCGGGAGGCGCCGAGGTCGCGGGCGTGGATCAGGGCCTCCGGGCCGTCCACCACGAAGTCCGAGTCCAGGCTCAGGATGCGCTTCGCCTCGCCCAGGTTGTAATGCACGCGCGCCGGACCGCCGAACGCGGCCCGGGCGCCTTCAACAGCGCCCGAACGCTCGCTCGCGCTGTACGCGTGCCAGCTCGCCTCGGGCCAGCGTCGCATGATTCGCGCCCGGAGGCCGTTGCGCGTCGGCGAGGTCTTCTTGTCCACCAGGAAGGCGAGCCCGCGACCGCGCGTCGCGTCGAATCCCTCCAGGTGCGTCTTGCCCCACGCCTTGAAGTCGTCCCAGGTCGCGGCCTTCGGGCCCGTCGCGTGGTTCAGGTACACCGGGTGCTTCAGCCGGTCCGGGTCGTACAGCGTCAGCACGCTCGCCTGCGCCCAGATGCTCGACTTGCCCCGGTTCACCGGGTGGAGCGGGTTGCCCTCGATCTTCGTCGGGCGCCCCTCGTGGCTCTCGACGATCAGCCCCTCGCAGCCACCGCCCGGCAGCGCCATCGCCGTCGCGTAATACAGGCTCTTGCCGTGAATCACGTCCTCGGGCTTACGGTTGTACGCGACGATCTTGTGATCGGGGCGCCGGCAGCCGGGCACGGTCGCCGCGCGGGCCAGCGCGGGCGTTGCGCCCCTCGCCGTCTGGGAGGTCCGGCGCGACGGAGCGGGCCGCTCCGACGCGTGCGGCGGGGCCGCGCGCTCCAGAAAGTCGCGGCACGCGCCG
>JBITAG010000241.1:0-2966 GCA_044439985.1 Phycisphaerales bacterium JB059
AACTGCGGCGTGCCGTCGGCGAGGACGCGGTAGCTCGTGATGGAGCCCTCGAGGTTGCCGTTGTTGGCGACGAAGGCGGCGGGGAAGGTGGCCTGGGCGAGCGCGCCGGCCGGGGCGGCGAGGCAGGCGAGGCAGGCGAGGGTGCGGGTGTTCGTCATGGGATGCTCCTCGGCGGTGGGCGCCGGCGTCGAACGTACCGGCGCGGAGGCGCCTGCGCCAAGGGGTGGGTGAGGGGAAACACGACGACCACCGCCGCCCATCGCGCCGCGATGGGCGGGCGACCCCGATGCGTTGGTCGTTCTCCGCGCGCCGGTGGGGATTACTTGTCGACGCAACCCTGGTTGAAGGCGGTGAGGAAGGCGAGGATGTCGGTGAAGTCGTAGACGCCGAAGGGGGCGGCGAAGTCGGCGAGGGGGTCCTCGTCGCCGAAGGCGGAGAGGAACGTGATCGCGTCGGTGAAGTCGAGGAGGCAGAAGGGCTCGGCGACGTCGGCGATCGAACAGGGGCCGGTGTTGAAGTCGAGGCGCACGTCATCGGCGAAGTGACCGGCGAAGGGGGGCGTGTCGTCGTCGATGACGTTCTCCTGCGCCGAGACGATGAGCGCGAGGAAGGTGGCGCCCTCGGGGAGGACCATCGTCGTCGTGGCGGTCTCCCAGGTCTGCGGGTCGTCGTCGCTGAAGATGGAGGCGGAGGTGGAGAGGAGGGCGGGGCGGACGGTCCCGCACCCGGTGGGGTAGGTGGAGGGGTCGCCGTCGAGGGCGGCGATGACCACGCGGAACTGCGTGTCCACGCCCTCGCCCGCGACGCGGTTGAAGCGCGCCGTCAGGGTCACACAGGTGGAGGGATCGACCTCCCCCCGGGGAAGGGCGACGAGCTGACCCACGGCGCCGGAGGCCCCGCCGTCGGGGGCGCAGAGGGGCGCGGTGCCCTCGAAGCGGAGCATGCGTTCACCCTCAAGGGGGGTGATGCCCTGGGTCGGCCCGGTGGTGCTGGCGCGGTCGAAGCCCCAGACGCCGAAGGTGTCGGGGATCTGCTGGGTGGGCGTGGTGGTCTCGAACCCGGGGTCAACGAGCTGGGCGAGGGCGGGTGAGGCGCAGACAAGCGCCGCGATCGCGGTGAGGGAACGGTGCATGAAATCTCTCCTTGGTCGGATCAATCGCCTTCCCCCGGCGCACCAAAGTGTAGTGCGCCCACGCGCCCGAACCCAGGAAGATCGACGTGATCGGGCACATCTGAGGGAACCTCCCCGTTGGGAGGGAAGGCGGCGCGTGCGTCGGGGAGGGGGCGCGTGGTAGGCTCTGCCGGGTGCGGCGCCGGAATCCCGCGCCCGGGAGGGAGTCGGCATGCGGGGTGTGATCGGAGCGTGCGGGGGGATGCTGGCGCTGGGCGCGACGGCGTTGGGGGGCGGGACCGGGTTCATCGAGGTCGGTGTCGAGCCGGGCGTCGTCGAGGTGGTCGTCGAGATCGCCCCCCCCGACGCGGCGCCGACGCAACACACCTTCCTCGTCGAGATCGACGAGCCCTCCGACGAGGAGTCGGTCGTCTTCGGCGACGCGAACGTGGGAGGAGAGATCACCCTCTCCCTCGAGGTGAGCGACTTCGCCGAGCCGACGAACGTCAGCTTCACGATCCTGTTCGACGCCGGTCAGGCGGAGCAGGGGTACGGCGTCGAGGCGCGCGTGCGCAGTCTCGAGCCGGTGCGCCTGCGCCTGTTCGAGACGGCGGAGATCGACTTCTTCAGCCCCGAGGGCTCGCTCGACCTGGTCCCCGTCTCGGGCGCGTTCGACGGGGCGAACCTGTGCCCGGGCACGTACGCGATCACCTTCGACGAGACGTTTGTCCTCAGCCCGGACGACGCGTTCGCGAGCGAGGGCGTGGGGATGCAGTTCGACCTCAACGTGCCGGAGACCCCGGACGTGGCCTTCGTCTTCACCTCGGGGGCGGGGCTGCGGGTTGAGGGCGTGGCGACGGACGACGAGGGGAACGAGCAGACCGCCTTCAGCCCGGGCACGATCGACCCCGGCGTGTTCGCCGCCACCGGGTGCACCAGCTCCGGGCTCGCCGACGGCCTCTCGACGGCGTCGGGGGAGATCACGCGGACCGGGGGGGGCGCCTTCGCGATGACGCTCATCGCCGAGTCGAGCGCGACGCAGCCGGAGGGGTATCAGGGGGCGGTCTTCATCGGGGCGATCGCCGACGGGGTCGTCTTCGAGCTGCGCAAGCCGATGAACTTCGCGATCGCCTCGACGGGTGCGGGGTCGGTGACGCTCACGCCCCAGACCGGGAGCGTGCAGGGGGACCGGCTCATGCCCGGGCGGTACGCGATCTCGTTCAACGCCTCGGCGTTTCTCTCCCCGGGCCAGACGGACGCGAGCAGCACGATCGACTGGACGCTGGAGCTGCGCCCGCCCCCGTGCAACGCGTCGGACCTGAGCGCGCCCAGCGGCGTGCTCGACTTCGCTGACGTGCTCGCCTTCCTCGGCGCGTTCGGCGGCGCCGAGCCCGCGGCGGACCTCAGCCCGCCCCAGGGAACCTTCGACTTCGCCGACGTGATCGCCTTCCTCCAGGCCTTCGGCGCCGGCTGCCCCTGACCCCGCACGACCCAAGAAGACCAAGAGGACCAAGAAGACCAAGGGGATGAGGTGGTCTGCTTGGGCGCGTTGAGCGGGCGCCCGGCTCTTGGCGGTAGGGCGCCCGCCCAGCGCGCAGCAGGGTGCCCGCCCAGCGCGCAGCTCTGGGCGGCAATGGGCGCAGCGTCTCCAGGTCCGCTCAAAGCTCCGCTTCGCTCCGCGTTGAGCGGGCACCCCGAGGTCCGAGGTTTAGTTCAGGGTGCCCGCCCATAGCGCAGCAAATGGCGGCGGTGGGGGCTCTGTGACCCCAAATACGCTCAAATCAACCCCTAGAACCGCCGTTATCGGGCACCCCGCGGTCCCATGGTTTTTTATCGGTGGCCGCCCAAATCATAG
>JBITAG010000242.1:0-3844 GCA_044439985.1 Phycisphaerales bacterium JB059
CCCGGGCGCCGGCGGCGCGGCCCTCCCGGCCCGCGGACCGCGCGCGGCCGCGCCGCCGGCCCCGGGAGTCGGGGGCCGCCGGCCCCGGGGGCGGGGGGGGGCTAGGATTCTCTCCGCGCGCCAGGGAGGCTGCGCGGATCAACTGAACCCGTTTGCACCACCGAGCCGGCCCGATTCTCATGGCCGGGAATGGGCGGACTGAAGGAAGGCAGGCGCGGACGCCTGTCCCCCCCTTGAGCGGCCGGTGGGAGGTGGAGAAGTCATGGCCAAGCGCGAAGTCACTTCGGTTTTCAAGATCATGGCCCCGGGGGGGCAGGCGACGCCGGCGCCCCCGCTGGGACCGGTGCTGGGCGCCAAGGGTGTGAACCCGGGTCAGTTCATCCAGCAGTTCAACGCGGCGACGGGGCAGCTCAACGGCAAGGTCGTGGGTTGCGTGGTGACGGTGTACTCGGACCGTTCGTTCGAGTTCGAGATCAAGTCGTCGCCCGCGTCGGTGCTGATCAAGGAAGCGGCGGGGATCGAGAAGGGATCGGGTGAGCCCCAGAACATCGTGGGGAAGATCACCTTTGACCAGTGCCGCAAGATCGCGGAAGAGAAGATGGCGGACCTGAACGCGGGTTCGATCGATGCCGGCGCGCGGATCATCGCGGGCACGGCGCGTTCGATGGGCGTCGAAGTGGTGGGGAGCTGAGTCATGGGAAAGCTGACCAAGCGAGCCAAGGCGAACGACGCGGCGAGGGTCGAGGGGACGCTCGAAGCGGGTGAGGCCTTCAAGACGCTCAAGAAGTTCAAGGGTCCGAAGTTCGATCAGTCGGTCGAGGTCTGCTTCCACCTCGGTGTGGACGTGAAGCAGGCGGACCAGATGATCCGCGGTTCGGTGAGCCTCCCGAAGGGGATCGGCAAGGCGAAGCGTGTGATCGCGTTCTGTAAGCCGGAGGTCGAGTCGGCGGCGAAGGAAGCCGGCGCGGTCGAGGCGGGCGGGGCGGAGCTGGCGCGGAAGATCGAGGGCGGCTGGTTCGACTTTGACGTCGCGATCGCCAGCCCGGACATGATGCGTGAGATCTCGACGCTGGGTCGGACGCTGGGCCCGAAGGGCCTGATGCCGAGCCCGAAGAACGGGACGGTGACCCCGAAGGTCGCCGAGGCGGTCGCGGAGTTCGCGGCGGGCAAGGTCGAGTACCGGACCGACAAGGGCGGGAACGTCCACGCGGTGATCGGGAAGATGAGCTTCCCGGAGGATGACCTGGTCGCGAACTACAACCACTTCGCCGAGACGATCGAGCGGGCGCGCCCGTCGAGCGTGAAGGGGGAGTACATCAAGAAGATCACGGTGAGCGGCACGATGACCCCCGGGGTGCAGATTGCGGCGCCGGGTGGGGCGGACGAGTAAGGAGGTCGGCGATGTCGAAGCCTGTTAAGGAAATGCTGGTCCGCGAGTACGAGGCGAAGCTCGACGGAGTCGACGAGGCGGCGGTGATCTCACTGCGCGGCGTTGACGGCGAGAGCAACACCAAGATCCGCTCGGACCTTCGCGAGAAGGACATCCGCGTCACGATCGTCCGGAACAAGCTGTTCGGGCGGGCGTTCGCGGACAAGCCCCTCGGGGCGTTGTCCGACGTGCTGACCGGTTCGAACGCGTTGGTGTACGGCGCCGAGTCGGTGGTCGAGGTGGCGCGGGAGATCGTCGAGTTGGTCAAGCAGTTCCCGGAGATCGAGCTGAAGGGCGCGGTCCTGGACGGGGAGCTGTACGAGGGCGAGGCGGGCGTTGAGCAGCTGAGCAAGTTCCCGACGCGTGACGAGGCGATCGCGCAGGACGTGACGCTGATCCTGAGCCCGGCGAAGAACCTGATGGGCGCCCTCAAGGGGCCCGGCGGGCGTCTGGCGGGCATCATCAAGGCGGTGGAAGAGAAGCTCGAGAGCGGGCAGGAGATCGCCAAGGTCTGAATCGAGACAACATCCCGCGTGCGACTGGCCCGGGGCGAGCGATCGCCGGGTTAAAGAGGCGGCAGAGGGCCGCCCCCTCTCGGACGCGAGCGTGTGAGCCCGGCGGCGTGCCGGGCGAGAAAGGTTTGAAGCAATGAGCGACGAAGCGACGGCGAAAGAGTTCGACAAGAAGATCTCCGACCTGGGCGACCAGCTGGCGGGCCTGACCCTGAAGGAGGCCGTGGACCTGGGCGACTACATGAAGGAGACCTACGGCATCGAGGCGGCGGCGGGTGGCGCGGTCATGATGGCGGCGGGCGGCGGGGACGCCGGCGGCGCCGCGGCCGAGGAGAAGACGGACTTCGACGTGGTCCTGAAGGCCGCGGGCGGGGAGAAGATCAAGGTCATCAAGCTCGTCCGCGAGATCACCGGTCTTGGCCTGAAGGAGGCCAAGGAGATGGTGGACGGGGCGCCCTCCAAGATCAAGGAAGGCGTCGCGAAGGAGGAGGCCGAGGAGATGGCCACCAAGTTCAAGGACGTCGGCGCGGAGGTCGAGCTGGCCTGAGGCCGGTTCGATCCGGGCCGGAATCGGTCCACAACCGGGACGCCTCCGAGATGGGGGCGTCTCGATTTTTGGTTCATGATCGGTGAATTGAAGGGATTTTGTCCGGGAAGGGTTCACGGAGTGGGCCCGGATCGGGTAGGGTTGACGTCGACAGCAGGTACGGAGTTGCATTGACGCGGACTCTGCGGAGGCCAGAGCGGGCGACGGTCGCCGTCCCGCCGGGATATTCCCGGACGGGGGGGAGTGGTCGTTGCGTGCCCGACGGGCTACGATCAGGGATTCGGCGCGGCGCGGGGCCTGCAGCACACACTTTGAACGACACGCCAGCGAGGACGGCAAACGCCGGCGTTATTTCCGACCCATCGTGAGGAACGAGATGGCCAGGACACCAGTGCGCGAAGGCGTACAACAGCGGACGGTGCGCAACTTTTCCAAGCGTGGTGACGGGGCGGACATCCCCGATCTGACGCAGGTCCAGCGGGACGCGTACGAGCGTTTCCTCCAGATCGGCTCAGAGCCGACCGGACGCGACAAAGAAATCGGACTCGAGTCGTTGCTCCACGAGATCTTCCCGATCGAGAGCTACGACGAGACGATGAAGCTGGAGTACATCCAGTACGAGCTGGAGCAGCCCCGGTACACGTCGGACGAGTGCCGCGAGCTGCGTCTGACGTACGGGATGCCGTTCAAGCTCCGCCTGCGTCTGCTGCGTGAGACGCACGGGGACCTGCCCGAGGAGGACATCTACCTCGGGGAGTTCCCGGTGATGCTGGGCGGTGGCGAGTTCATCGTCAACGGCGCCGAGCGCGTCATCGTGAGCCAGCTGCACCGCTCCCCGGGCGTGGACTTCTCGATCCTCACCAGCGAGGGCGACCGCCCGCTGCACTCGGCCCGGGTGATCCCCGAGCGCGGGTCGTGGATCGAGCTGGAGGTGACGAAGAAGGACGTGCTGGCGATGAAGATCGACCAGTCGACCAAGCTGGCCGCCACGACGTTCCTGCGCTGCCTGGACGAGTCGGTCGCGACGACCGACGCGATCATCAGTCTCTTCTACGAGGTGACGGAGATCAAGGCGGCGGACGTCCACGAGGAGGACTGGGCCGCGGCCTCGATCATCGACACGGAGACGGGTGAGGAGCTGGTGCACGTCGGGCGTCAGATCGGCGAGGAGGCGGCCGAGGCGATCCGCAACAGCTCCCTCAAGTCGATCAAGGTGGTGCAGAACCCCTCCGACTCGCTGATCCTGAACACGATCGCGGAGGAGAAGCTTGACCAGTTCGACGGGGTGAACGGCGTCGAGGGGGACTACGAGAAGGCGCTGCTGAAGGTCTACTCGCGGCTGCGTCCGGGCAACCC
>JBITAG010000243.1:0-16702 GCA_044439985.1 Phycisphaerales bacterium JB059
GATCAGCCCCTCCTTCACCCCGGCGATCGGGCTCGGGTCCCCGTGATCGCCCGCGTGATCGCCCCCGTGCCCGTCGTCGGTGCTCGCGGCGTGCTCACCCTCTTGCGGGGCGGCGGTGGAGGTCCGGGTCACGCCCGTCCAGGCCGGCGCCAGCGCCAGCAGCAGCATGGCCAGGCCGACAAACGCAAACATTCGCGTGGTGCGCTTCATCATCCGCTCCGTCGATGCGCCGCGGCATTGCGGCTCGTCCAAGCCACCGGGGCGCGGTTGGGCGCCCGGGTGGGTGTCATTCGATTCGACGCGATCAGCTGGCGAGGAAGCCGACGACGACCGCGAAGAGGGTGGCGCCTTCGATGAGGGCCGCCGCGAGAATCATGTTGGTGCCGATCGGGCCAGCGGCCTCGGGCTGGCGGGCGATGCTCTCGACCGCGCCCTTGCCGACCAGACCGATGCCCAGGCCGCCGCCCAGCACCGCCAGGCCGGCGCCCATGGCGCCCATGCCCTTGGCGAAGCCCTGCATGCCGCCGGCGACGACCTGCGCGGTCTCGCCTTCCTGACCCATCGCCATGGCGGCGCCACCCAGAGCAAGGGCCCCGGTCGCCAACGCCGCGTTCTTCAGAATGCTCTTCATCGCTTCCGATTCCTTCTCAAGGGAGCCGACGTCGGCCCCGTGCGCTCATCTCTGCGGGGAACCAGAGGACCGGGCGTCTCGCCCGTCCAACCCGCCTCCGGCGCCTCCCCGCGGGGCCCGAGGCCTCAGTCCGAAACCCAGCCCTAGGCCATCGCCGGGGTGGGGCTTTCCTCCTCATGGGCGTCGTCGTGAGCGTGGTGCTCGTCGTGCTCGCCGTGATGACTCAGCAGCGAGATGAACAACGCCGTCAGGAACATGAACACAAACGCCTGCAGGAACGCCACGAACAGTTCGAGGAACATGATCGCGATGGCGCCCAGGAGCGAGACGGCGCCGATGCCCAGCCCCGCCCCGAAGTTGATCGAGAAGCCCGCCTTGATGAAGCCGAGCAGCGTCGCCAGCAGGATGTGCCCCGCCGTCATGTTCGCGAACAGACGAATGGCCAGCGCGATCGGCTTGATCAGGATGCCCGCCAGCTCGATCGGGATGATGATCGGCCAGACGAAGAAGGGCGCCCCCGCCGTGAGGTGCTTGATGTACCCCCAGAGGCCCAGTTCCCTGATCCCCGCCCCGTTGATCACGATCGCCGCGACGATCGCCAGGGCGCCCGTCACGTAGATGCTCTGCGTCGCGGTCCCGCCGAAGGGCGCCCGGTGCTCGGCCTTGAGCCCCGGGAAGAACAGGTGGATCACGTCAAGGATCGGGATCAGCCCGAGGACGTTGTTGATCAGGATGAAGAAGAACAGGATCAGCAGGAATGGGAGGAACTTGTCCGTGCGCTCGTGGAGCAGCGGCTCGATCACCTTCTCACGCAGGTAGAGGCTGATCACCTCGACCAGGTGCGCCAGCGGGTTGCGGGTCACAAACCGGTCGTGCCCCTCGCTCTCCGGTCCGGTCGCGATCTTGTTCGCGACGTACGGCCCGAGCGCCAGCATGATGATCGCCGTCAGCAGCAGGTTCCCCTGCGCCGAGGTCCACACCCACCACCCGTTCACGTCCAGGAACTTGTGGTTGATAACGTGGGAGACCGGGCTCTCCGCCAGGGTCAGCAGTCCGTTCACGCCGAAGCCTCCGTGACCGAGCCGTCCGCCCGCGCGCCCGCATCGGCGCCTCGCAGGACGGGAAGGAAGACCATCACCTCCGCCGCCAGCACCGCCAGCGACGTCAGCAGAAGCGGCGCCCAGAGCCCGATCTTGTCGGGCTCGAGCGACTTGTACAGTCCGAATCCGATCGCCAGGGTCGCCAGCATCCGCACCGAAGAGGCCGCGACCTGGACCATCGCCCAGCGGAACGCCTCTCGCTCCGGCGTCATCCCGACGACCAGCAGCCCCGCGATGAGCCCGACGAGCGTGGCGCCCGCCCCCATCACCGCCCCGTTCGCGTGCCCCATCGCGCTCACGACCCCGACCGCCAACGCGCCCGCGACCAACCACGCGAGGAGTTCGACACAGATCAGCCTCTGCATCGGCATCCGGATGGCGGGTTGGGTCGCTCCGTGGGTCATGGCTCGAGAGGCCTCTCCGGCTCGCCAAGAGGGTCGACAAGGGTGGACCTGACGCGACGCGCGACAGGCCCGGATTCCGGTCTGGCCGGACCCCTGACTGCGGGGCAAGAGAATAGGACGCACAGGACCATGCGGCGAGTGTTCGGGGGCCTCTTTCTCACCCCGGAGGCCCCTCCCGGGAGTCAATCCGCCTCGTCCTCCGGGGCCTCGTCCCCCGCCCAGCTCGCCTCCGTCCCGAACCGCCCCGCCCGGGCGTCGGCGCTGAAGCTGCGATTCAGGCGGTTGGCGGCCCGGATGAACCGGTACAGCCCGCCCACGACCATCACGGCGCTGAGCCCGAAGGTCAGCCAGGGGGTCGTCCCGAAGACGAACCGATCGAGGAGATACCCGACCACGGCCCCGCCCACGACCCCGTAGACCAGGTCCATCGCCAGGCCCCACGCCTTCATCTGTCCCGCGGAGCCCCCGGCCATCACATCAGCCTTTCGAGGGCGAACCGCCGCGCGGCGCTGATCGCCTCGCTGAGCTTGGTCGGGTCCTTGCCGGCGCCCTGCGCCGCGTCCGGCTTCCCGCCCCCCTTGCCACCCATGACCCCGGTCACCTCCCGCACCCAGTCCCCCGCCTTGAGCCCCTTCTCCACGCTCGCCTTCGGGGAGGCGGCGACCACGCTCACGCTCCCGGCGTCCTCGTCCGTGCTCAGGAGCATCACCGCGCTCGTCGGGCAGGCCTGGGTCACCACCCCCATCGCGGCCTGCAACGCGACTCGATCCCCGTCCAGATCGATCTCGCTGACGATCACCGGCTCCATCCCGGCCGATTCCGCGATCCGGGTGGCCATCTGCTGGGCCGCCTGCGCCCGGTTCTTCGCGGCGTCCTTCTTGGCTTGCTTGACCTTCTCCTGCATGACCTTGAGGCGAGCGCGCAGCTCGGCCCGCTTGGGCGCCGCGAGGGTCAGTTCCTCCAGTTCACCCATCAGCTCTTGGATCATCGGCCCGAGGTGGGTTGGCTCGGTCGCCTCGGCCCGCGCAAACCGCGTCTCGAGGGATTCGCCCGCCTGGTGGGCCGCCCGCGCGGGCACGCCCGTCAGCGCCACCACCCGGCGCACCCCCTTGGCGACCGGCTCCTCCGAGATGAGGGCGAAGGCCTCGGCCTGCCCGGTGCGTTCCAGGTGGGTCCCCCCGCAGAACTCAACGCTCATCCCCGCCCACCGGTCGCTCTCCGGGTCGGCCAGCAGGTCGGAGACGGGGGCGCCGATGGAAACGACCCGGACGGGGTTGGGGTAGGTCTCCCCGAAGACGGCCCGCAACCCGTTGATCTTCCGCGCCGCGTCCAGGTCCGCCAGATCCGCCGAAACCTCCAGATTCTGCTCGATGAGCTGCGCGACCAGGTTCTGGACCTGGGCCAGCTGCTCCGGGCTCAGGCTCCCCGAGCGGGCGAAGTCGAAGCGGAGGCGATCGTCGGCCACGAGCGAGCCCTTCTGGTCGCACCCCTCCCCGAGCACTTGACGGAGGGCGAGGTTGAGCAGGTGGGTCGCGGTGTGGTTCGAGGCGACGTGGAGGCGGCGTTGGTTGTCGATGTGGAGTTGGACGTCGTCCCCGACACGCACCTCGCCCCGCGTGACCCGCCCGATGTGCAGGACGTACCCGCCGAAGGCCTGGACGTCCTCGACCCGGAACTCCCCCCCGTGGTGGGTGTCGCTGGCGTTGGATCGCGTTTCGCGCATGACCAGGAGGCGCCCGTGGTCGGGGACCTGCCCGCCCATCTCGCTGTAGAAGTTGGTCTTGTCCAGGAGGAGGGCGACGCGCTTGGTGCCGGCGGTGGTCAGGTCGGCGTGCTCGTCGAAGTTGTGTCCGTTCCAGATCGCCTTCACGGTCGCGCGGATGTCCCGCCCGTGGAACTTGTGCGAGTCATCGGTGTCGGGCACGTTCATGCGCTTGAGGCGCGCCATCTGGTCGGGTTCGAGGCGCAGGGAGTCATCGCTCCCGCCCTTGGCGCCGGCGCGGGAGCGCTCCTTCTGAGCCTCCATCTCACGCTCGAAGCCCTCGAGATCGACCCGAAGCCCGCGTTCCTCGGCCATGAGCTGCGTCAGGTCCACCGGGAAGCCGTACGTGTCGTAGAGCTCGAATGCACTTGTCCCTGAAATGACAGGCGGTGTATCAAAGTACTTCTCTACAACTTCCCGTGTCACGTCCTCAATGTCGCACTCGAATACCTTGATCTTCGACGAGTTGTCATAAATCTCAAGCACGCTACCGGCGCCAGCGTTTACGACAGGATCGATTGCATACCGCGGGTTGCCGCCTGCCTCACGCTGAGCGATTCCGTACAGGTTGATTGCTTCAAATAGGTGGCCTCCGAATCGCTTGATCCCGCGATCGAGCGTCTTGCCGAAGCTCTCCTCTTCTTCCGCGATGATGTCGATGACGCGCTGCGGGTCTTTCTTGAGTTCGGGGAAGGCCTCGCCCATGGTCTCGACGACCGTGGGCACGAGACGCGCGAAGAACCCGGGTTTGGCGCCCAGCGTCTGGCGACCGAAGCGGACCGCCCGGCGCAGGATGCGCCGCAGCACGTACCCGCGTCCCTCGTTGGAGGGCGTGGCGCCGTCGGTGATCGCGAAGGTGAGCGTGCGCACGTGGTCGGCGATCACGCGGTAGGCCATGTCCCGCCCGTCCGCGTCTTCCCTGCCGAGCTTGCCGCGGTAGCCGTGGGGGCACCCGGTGATGCGTTCGATCGCGGCGAAGAGGGGAAGGAACAGGTCCGTGTCGTAGTTCGAGGGTTTGTCCTGCAGGACGCTGACGATGCGCTCGAGGCCCATGCCGGTGTCCACGTGCTTGCGCGGAAGGGGAAGCAGCGAGGCGTCGGCCTGACGGTCGAACTGGATGAAGACGAGATTCCAGATCTCGATGACCGAGTCGTCGTCCATGTTGACGAGCATGGAGGCGTCGCGCCCCCCGACGCGGTCGTAGTGGAGTTCAGAGCACGGGCCGCAGGGGCCGGTGTCCCCCATCTCCCAGAAGTTGTCCTTCATCCCGAAGGGAAGCACCCGCTCGGGGGGGAGGAAGCGGAGCCACAGGTCGCGGGCCTCCAGGTCGGGCTCCAGGCCCTTCTCCTCGTCGCCCCCGAAGTAGGTGGCGTAGAGGCGGGCGGGGTCGAGGGCGTAGACCCCGGTGATCAGCTCCCACGCCCACGCGATCGTCTCGTCCTTGAAGTAGTCCCCGAAGGACCAGTTGCCGAGCATCTCGAAGAAGGTGTGGTGATACGTGTCACGCCCGACGTCTTCGAGGTCGTTGTGCTTGCCCCCGGCGCGGATGCACTTCTGGCTGTTGACGGCGCGGGTGAGGCCCTCGAGGGGGCTGCCCGGGGGGACGACCTCCTGGAAGACGGGCTTGAACTGGTTCATCCCGGCGTTGATGAAAAGCAGCGTGGGGTCGTCGTGGGGGACGACCGGGGCGCTGGGGACGAAGGTGTGCCCCTTGGACTCGAAGAACTCGACGAACGCACGCCGGACGTCGGCGCTGCGGGTGGGGCGGGTGGAGGGGGCAGACTGGCTCATGGCGGCTCCGGAAGGGGTGGGGGGCAATCGTAGTGGGGGGGATGGTCGTGGTCCGCCCTCGCCCGCTACGCTCGGGCAATGGCGAAGAAGAAGGCGAAGACCTCGAAGAAGCGCACCACCCGGGCGGCCCCGGGCGACTCGCCCAAGACCCGGCTGGAGACCCCGGCCCCCCTCCCCCTGGACCGGATCCTGGGCCAGAAGCGGGCCCTGGCGACCATCGACAACGCCCTGCGCTCCGGGCGTGTCCACCACGCCTGGATTTTCCATGGCCCCTCGGGGGTGGGGAAGTTCACCACCGCCCTCGCGTTCGCCGGCGTCCTGCTCGACCCCACCAGCGCCGTCGGGCTGACCGGGCGGTTCGCCCCCGATCCGGACTCCCCGGTGCAGCAGATGCTCGCCCGGGGCGCCCACCCGGACCTGCACGTGGTCGTCAAGGAACTCGCCCGGTTCAGCGCCGACGCGAGCGTGCGCTCTCGCAAGCTCGCCTCAATCCCGCGCGGCGTGATCGACGAGCACCTCATCGGGCCCGCAACCCTGCGCGCCAGCGTGCAGCCGGGGGGGCTGGCCTCCAAGGTGTTCATCGTGGACGAGGCCGAGCTGATGGGGGGCGTGGTCCAGAACGCGGTTCTCAAGACGCTCGAGGAGCCCCCCGAGGGGACGGTGATCATCCTGGTGACCTCGAGCGAGGAGCGTCTGCTTCCCACGATCCGGTCGAGGTGTCAGCGTGTGACGTTTCCACCGCTGGACGAGGAGGCGATGGACCGCTGGCTCGCGTCGAGCGGGCTGGCGTTGGAAGACCGTGAACGCGACTGGCTGGTGCGTTCGAGCGGGGGATCGCCCGGTCGCCTGCTGCGCGCGCACGAGGGGGGGATGTACGCCTGGCGCCAGGGGGTGGGGCCGATGCTGGAGGAGCTGGACCGGGGGGGCTACCCGGTGACGCTCGCTTCCGCGATGTCGTCCTACGTGGACGAGTGGGCGAAGGGATGGGTCAAGCAGGGGGATCCGCTCGGAGAGAACCGGTCCAAGGACAACGCGAACCGGATCGGCGCCCGGCGGATGCTCTCGCTGGTCGCCGAGCACTACCGGGAGCAACTGACCAGGGACGCGGAGCGGGCGGCCGAGGCGATCGAGCGGGTGGCGCAGGCGGAACGCACCCTTGGCGCGAACGTGCAGGTTCAGTTTGTGATGGAGGAGTTGGTCGCCGGCCTGGTTTGGGAGCGGGGCTAGGCCTGGATGGAGAGCGAGGGGCCGGCGCCCGGCTCGGGGGTGGGCTCAACGGTGGCGGTCTCGCCCTTCTGGGCCAGCTCCTCGAGGAGCAGACGCCAGGTCTCGACCTCGTACTCGAGCAGCTCGATGACCTTGCCCACCCGTGCGGGGTCTTTCTGGAAACTGGCCTCGACCAGCTCCTGATACAGGAAGGTGTAGAGCCCCTTCACGCGATCGGCCAGCTCCGGGGCGGCCTCGGCGTTGATGGTGCTGATGAGTTCCAGAATGATGTTGCGGCACTGGGTGAAACCCGCGTGCGAGGTCTCGTGGTCCCCGGTCTCGAGGCCGTGCTTGGCCTGGTTGGCGAACCGGACGGACCCCTCCAGCAGGAGCAGGCGGAGCTGCTCGGGGCTGGCGGTCATGACCCGTGTGGTCAGGTAGGCGTTGGTGGTCTGGGTCTCAGTCATCGGCGAAGCTATCGGTCCCGCGGGGGGGCGACTGAAGCGTCGCCACCGGTTTTTGGGGTCAGCCGGCCAGGCCGATGGAGGCGAGCGAGGCGTTCATGGACTGGAGTTCACCGATGGCCTGCTCCATCGCGAGGAACTGGCGTTCGAGAACGGTGCGTCGGTTCTCGAGCTTGACGTTGATCGCCTCGATCCGGTCCTGCTGGAGGGTGATCTGGCGGTCGAGGGCGTCCTGCTTGGACTTGAGGACGCCGTCGATCGAGTTGATGTAGCGGTTGGCGAACTCCTCGAGCTTGACGACGATGCCCAGCTCGGAGTACTCGGTGGCGGCGTTGGGATCGCTGACGGTGACGCCGTTGACCACCTCGCTGCCGGCGTCGGTGTCGATGGTGCGCCGGGTGAAGAGTTCAGCGACGGCGTCGGGGTCCTGGGCCAGCGCGTCTCGGAAGCGGTCACGGTCGAAGGAGAGTTTCCCACCCTCGCCGACGGTGATGCCGACCTCGGTCAGGGTGTTGAAGGTGTCGCGGAAGCCCTCGTTGGCCCCGAGGGCCTCGGCGAAGAGCTGGGAGCGGAGGGAGACGGCGGTGCCGTCGCCGAGGAGAGGGCCTCGGGCGCCGGTGTCCTCGTCGTAGCGGGTCTGGAGGTCGATGCGGTCGATGACGTCGTTGAAGGCCTTGATGAGGGCGTCGATGTCGCTCTCGATCTGCTCGTTGTCGCGGGTGATGGAGAGGGTGACGGGGGTCTCGCTGGCGGAGTTGAGGTCGATGGTGACGCCGGTGAGGGTGTCGTCGAAGGCGTTGGAGTCGCTCTGGAGCAGAACGCCCTGGGCGGGGTCGGTGGAGCCGAAGAAGACGATGGCGTCGTCGCCCTCGCTGAGCACGTCCAGGCCGAGGTCGAAGCCGTGGGCGTCGAGGGTGAAGCGTCCGGAGCGCCCGGACTGCTCGCTGGTGAAGCTGAGCCGGTGGGCGGAGCCCCCGTCGCCGGTGTTGAGGATGGAGACGCTGACCCCGACCTCGGCGGCGTTGATCGCCTGGACGACGTCCTCGAGGGTGTCGGCGGGGTCGAAGGTGAGGTGGGTCTCGAAGGTACCGTCGATCCGGTTGAGGCCCGAGTCGGTGGACTCGGACTCGCCGGCGATGCGCAGATCGCGTGCGATGGTCCCCTCGGTGTCCGCGACCTGGATGGCGACGCCGCCCCCGAGCCCGTCGTCGGGCTCGGTGATGAGCAGGCCGTCGCCGGTTTCGTTGATGGAGGCGACGATGCGTGAGCCGGCGGCGCCGGCCTGGCCGTTGATCTCGTCGATGATGTCGCCGAGCGAGCGGGCGTCGTCGCCGATGTCGACCTCGAAGACCTTGCCGTTGGAATCGGTGAACTCGATGCGTCCCTCGCCGAGGCCGTTGCCGTTGTTGAGATCGGCCAGGAGGGTGGACTCGGAGATGTAGCGGAGCTGGAGGGAGCCGGAGTCGACCTGGGACTCGGCGACGCCGGTGGGGCCGGTCTCGATGCCGAGGTCCGCGGCGGTGGAGTCGGCGCTGGTGACGATCAGGTTGAGCCCGCCCCCGGAGGCGTCGGTGATGGAGATGCCGGTGCCGACGCTGTTGAGCGAGGCGGTGACATCGGCGCCGGCGAGGGTGGCCTGGGCGTTGATCTCATCGAGGATGGCCTGGGTGGTGGTGAGGCCGGAGGTGTCCACGCTGAAGGCGACGCCGTTGCGGTCGGTGAAATCGATCGTGCCCTGGGCGGCAAGTCCTGCGCCGCCGTTGAGGCTCGAGAGGAGGGTTTCGTTGAGGCCCGCGAGGACGCGTCGGCCGGTGACCGCGGTGTCGGTGAAGGCGGTGTCGGTGGTGAGGCCCAGATCCCGAGCGGTCGTGGCGCCGTTCTCGATGAAGGTGAGCGGGCGACCGGCGGTGTTGGAGAACTCGATGGCGCCGGTGGTGTCGTTGATGGAGGCGTTGACGGTGGTGACGCCGGCGTCGTCGAGGGCGTCGTTGATTCTCTGGATGGCGCCGCCGAGGGTGGAGACGGCGGCCTCGGTGATCGTGAGTTCCTCGTCTTCGAGTTCGTAGACGTCGCCGAGGTTGACGTTGACGATGACGCCGTTGACGTCGATCTTGAAGTCGTGGCGGTTCTCGCCGACGCCGGTGGTGAGGCCGACCCCGGCGCCGTCGTTGAGGGCGCTCAGGGCGGTGTTGGCGTTGAGGCGGTAGACCGAGTCGCCGGTGAGGCTGCCGGCGGAGGTTCCCTCGATGCCGAGGGAGGAGGCGGTTTGGTTGAGGCCGACGTCGGAGACGGTGATGGTGCTCAGCGGGTTGTTGGCGGAGAGGACGAAGGCGCCGTCGCGGACGCTGGCGGTGACGCCGGCGCCCGAGTTGTTGATGGCGTCGAGGACGTCGGAGACGGTGGAGGCTCGGGAGAGATCCACCTCGACCGGGCCGGAGCCGGTGTCGATGGAGAAGACGCCGCGGTCGATGCCGGCGCCGTCGTTGAGCAGGGAGAGTGAGGTGTCGCGGTCGAGACGGCCTCGCGCGTCCTCGAAGGTGAGTTCGTCGATGCCGGCGGCGGAGGAGTCGGTGTCGGCAAAGCCGCGGGAGAGGAGCTGCTGGGAGGTCACGAGCCGATCGACGACGAAGGTGTAGGAGCCCTGGAGGGCATCGGTGCTCGCGGTGGCGCTGAGGACTTCCGGGTTGGAGCTGGTGGCGGTCTTCGAGAGGAAGGAGAGGCTGGTGCGGAACTTGGCGGCGGCGGACTTGAGGGTGTTCATCCTGGAGTTGAGGTCCAGGTAGGCCGCCTGCTGAGACTGGAGCTGCACGAGCCGGCTCTCGGCGAGCTGGCGCGGACGGGCCTCAACGGCGAGCAGCTGCTCGATGATCGAGGCGCTGTCGATGCCGCTGAACAGACCGACTCCGGTGGTGATGCCGCTCATCTGGAACGTCTCCTGTGGAAACTCAGCGTTTGTGCGCGTTGAGGGCGCCCCACCCGATGCCGCTGGTGGCGCCCTGCCGGCGGCAGGGGCGGTCGAGCCCGGCCCGACGGAGGCGGAGGCAGTCGGAGGCCCAGGCGCCGAGCACGCGTCGGTACATCCGCTGCGCCTCGTTCCGGGCGAGCAGGCCCGGGGTGGTGTGGGTGTGGGTGAACGCGGACATGGGCGTCTCCGGGTGGGTCGGATCTGGGGTTGGACCTGGCACTGAGATCGGCCCTCGCGAGGGGGTGGCTGCAATCCGGAGGCGGGGCGCCGATCGATGCGGGCGCCAACACGCCGGTATCGGCGCGGGGCGGGCAGGACTTGCCCGAAGTGGCGGAATCGGCGCAAGATCCGCGCCAAAGGGGGGAAGGCGCGATCGGTTCGCCCGGTTCGGTCGTAGACTCCACGAGCCATGCCCGATGAGAGCGACATGACGACTCCGAGCCGGACCCCTGAGCCCCCCGCGTCACTCCGCCGAGCGGTGCTCGGGGTCTCCCTGATTCTGGGGTTGAGTTCCCTGGGCGGGCTGGCGCTCGCGGGCGCGGGCGCCGAGTCGGTCGTCATCGGGATGCTCGGGTTTGAGGTGGTGGTCTTCGTCGCGGCGGTGATCGCGGTGCTGGCCGGCCTTGGGCGATTCACCAGCGGGTACGGGCTGGCGCTCGCCTGCGTGGCCGGCACGGTGCTCGGCGCCAGCGTGCTCGGCTTTGTGGACGGGCGTCCGAACTTCGTGTCGAGTCCGGACTTGGCCCGCGCTCTGGAGGCGTTGGTGCTGGTGCGGCTCGGGGTGGCTCTGGCGCTGGCGGCGCTGGCGTCGTTGGTGGTGTTCGTGCGTCGCCGGTCGTCGTGGGGGTATCTGGGGCGTGGTCTGCTGGTCGGGGCGCCCGTGGTCATCGCGGGGGGGCTGGTCGGGCTCTTTGCCCGGGGGTGGGTCCTGACGCCGCGTGAGGGGGCGATGGAAGCGATTCGGGTGGGGTCGATCATCCTCGGGGCGATGGTGCTGGGCGGTTTTTTCTGTGCCAGCGTTCACCTGATCATCCGGGCGTATCAGGCGGGTGATCTGGACGCGTCGCCCGAAAACTCGGGCGTTTAGGGGCCCTCAGGGGCTCAGGACGCCCCTCGGCGGGCGCTCGCTGGAACTGCTCACACCTGGTTCCGAACAATCCAGATGATGGGTGATCTGTTCACAATGCTCGTGCTGCTGGGTGGCGCTGTCTGCCTCGGCGGTCTGGTGGTCTTCTTCGCGACCCGGTTCTTCCGGTCCGGGCGCGCCAGCCCGCCGCAGACCACGGACCTGCGGTTGATCACGGAGCGCGTGCGCGCCGTGGGCAAGCTGGTGGGGCTCGAGGTGCACGCGAAGGAGATCGCGACGGCGAAGCGGGGGTGGTCGTGGATCCCGCCGCTGCTGCTGAGCCAGGCGAAGCTGGCGATGATCTTCCAGTTTGAGAAGCAGTACTCGGTGGAGCTGGGGAGCGTGCGGGCCGAGAGCGTCGAGTCGCTGGGCGACGGGCGTTACCGCCTGAACCTGCCGGCGATCCAGGGCTCGCTTCGGCTGGTGGACGTCAAGCCGTACGACATCCAGCAGGGACGCGTGCTCGGGCTGCTGGACGTGATCTCGATGAACGCGGACCGGCAGGGAGAGTTGATGCAGGTCGCGCAGGAGCAGGCCGCGGAGCTGTTCGACCGTTCGGACGAGCGGTACACAGCGCAGGCGCGTGACGCGATCGAGCGTCAGCTGCGTTCGCTGCTGGGGCTGTTTGACGTCGATCTGGAGATCGCGTGGGCCCGCCCGATGACGACGGAGCAGCCGCGTGTCGTGCTGGACCAGGAGGCGACGGTCAAGAGCTGACCGGCGCGGGCCACCGTCAGGTGGCGCTGGGGTGCCAGATCGTTTTCATCTCAAGGAAAGGCTCGATCCACCAGGGGTCTTCGCACGCGCGGTCGTCGAGGTAGTCCACGTCCTCACGGAGCGTGACGCGTTTGAGATTCTCGGCGGCGCCTTCCCGAAGGAGGCGGGCCTGCTCATCGCTCACGCCGGCGGCGTGGATCGCGTCGATCTCGTGGTGTGAGGCGAAGTGGGGGGTCAGCTCGTCGCGTTGCCCGGTGAGGATGTTGACCACGCCGGCGGGGAGGTCGCTCGTCGCGAGCGCCTCGGCGAGGACGCAGGGGGCGACCGGGCGGGTCTCGCTCGCGAGCAGAACGGCGCAGGAGCCGGAGGCGAGCACGGGGGCGAGCATGGAGATGAGCCCCAGGATCGAGGGCTCGTCCGGGCAGAGCACGCCGACCACGCCCACCGGCTCGGGGACGGTGAAGTTGTGGTAGGGACCCGCGACGGGGTTGGCGCACCCGAGGACCTGCGGGTGCTTGTCGCACCACCCGGCGTAGTGCACGACGCGGTCGATGGCGCGGTCGAGTTCGGCGTCCGCGTCGGGCGCCGCGAGCGCGGCGCTCAGTTCGGCGCGTTTGCCCTCCATCATCTCAGCGAGGCGGTAGAGGATCTGCCCCCGCAGGTAGGACGTGGCGCCGGCCCAGGCGGGGAGGGCCTTGCGGGCCGCTTCCACGGCGTCGCGCAGGTCCTTGCGGCTGGCGTGGCAGACGTAGGCGTCCGGCCCGGCGCCGACGGGGATGACCCGTCCGGACTCGGAGCGGGGGAACTTGCCGCCGATGAGCAGCTTGTAGGTCTTGGTGACACCGAGTCGTTCGCTCATGCTCAGTCCCCGATGACGCAGTCCATGGTGACCTGGGCGCGGACGGTGATCTTGCCGCCCTCGATGGGGGTGGGGGCGGCGTCGGCCGAAGCCATCATCGCCCGGCTTTCGATGCCGCGCTGGATGATCGGGCGCGGCGGCTCGGCGCCCTGCTCGGTGACGCGGGCGACGCGAAGATCGCCCATCGCCAGCTCCGAGGCGATCACGTCTGCCTTCCGGCGGGCCTCGGCGACGGCGAGCCGGAGGGCTTCTCGCTCCGCGGCGGGTCGATCCTGGAGCGTGAACGAGACGCCGAAGCCCTGGTTGGCCTCGTGGGCGACGCCGACGTCCATCACCCGACCGACCTGGGACACGTCGTCCACCTGCACGCTGACGGTGTTGCTGGCGCGGTAGCCGGTGATACGGGGCTCGCGGTTGCGTTGGTTGTCGTACACGGGGTGGATGGAGATCGAGGAGGTCTGGATGACGGTGCCCGGGATGTCCAGGTCGCGGACGTCGTCGATGACCTTGCCGAGCACCCGGTTGACGCGGAGCTGCGCCTCGCCCGCGGTCTCGGCCTGGAAGGTGGCGCCGAGCGTGACCTGCGCCCGGTCGGGCTCGAGCGCGATCTCACCCACCCCGACGACGCTGAGGTCGCAGGGCGTGTCCAGATCCCGAGCCGGGGCGGGCGAGGTCGAGGAGGGGACCGCGGCGACGCCGAGCAGGGCGACCGAGGCGAGGGCGGCGGTGAGGAGGGTGTTGGTGTTCACAGCATCTGCTCCATCTCGATTTCATGTCGGATCGGGACGCCGTCCATGCCGACGTCCGGGATCTCTGGCTTGAGTCGGCGGGCCTCGGCGATGGCGTTCTTGTGAAGGGCGGCGAAGTCGAAGCCTCGGCGCTGATAGAAACGCATCGCCTGGGTGTTGTCGTTGGTGGTGACGAGCCACAGACGCTTGCACCCGCGTTCGCGGGCCAGCGTGCGGACCTCGGCAAGGAGGCAGGAGCCGACGCCGCCGTGCCCGGCGAGGGCGTTGTGAGTGATGATCTCGCACTGGTCGCCCTGGATGTCGTAGGTGATGACCCCGACGGGCTCATCGCCGCGCCATGCGGCGAATCCGGGGAGTTCGTCCGCCTTGAAGATCCGTCCACGGGCGACCTGGGTGGTGGAGGCCCAGTACTGGCGGAGGACGCGCTGCACCCAGGGGCGGTCGTCGCTGGTGAGGGGGCGGACCTCGAACGCCGAGGCGACGGCTTCGCGGATTTCGTTCATGGTGTCCGTCCGATCTGCGGCGTCTTGCCGCGGTGGTTTGGGATCGTTTAGAGGCGGACGTACGCGCGGAGGCCGTGCATGCCCCCCTCGCGTCCGAAGCCTGACTGCTTGAAGCCGCCGAAGGGGCTGGCGGGGTCGAACTTGTTGTAGGTGTTGAGCCAGACGACGCCCGCCTGGAGGCGAGCGGCGACCTCGAAGATCTTGGAGCCCTTGTCGGTCCAGACCCCCGCGGCGAGGCCGTAGGGCGAGTTGTTCGCGCGGGTGATCGCCTCCTCAGGGGTGCGGAAGCTCATGACGGCGAGCACGGGTCCGAAGATCTCCTCGCGGGCGATCGTGTGGCTCGGCTGCACGCCGGTGAAGAAGCAGGGGCGGCTCCAGGAGCCTCGCTCGGGGAGCGTGGAGGTGTTGACCTCGTGGAGGGTGGCGCCCTCCGCGCGCCCGGCGTCGATGTAGCGGGTGATGGTCTTGAGCTGCGCGGCGCTGTTGATCGCGCCCACGTCGGTGTTCTTGTCGAGCGGGTCACCGACCCGGAGGCTCTCGAGGCGACGCTCGAGGCGTCGGGTGACCTCGTCCAGGATGCTTTCCTGCACGAAGAGGCGGCTGCCGGCGCAGCAGACGTGGCCCTGGTTGAAGTAGATGCCCTGGATGATCCCTTCGATCGCCTGATCGATGGAGGCGTCCTCGAAGATGATGTTCGGGCTCTTGCCGCCGAGTTCGAGCGTGAGCTTCTTCTTGGAGCCCGCGACGGACCTGGCGATGCGCTTGCCGACCTCGGTCGATCCGGTGAAGGCGATCTTGTCAACGTCCGGGTGTTCGACCAACGCGGCGCCCGTCTCCCCGGCGCCCGTGACGATGTTCACCACGCCGTCGGGGAGCCCGATCTCCTGGCAGATCTCGCCCAGACGCAACGCCGTGAGCGGCGTGGTCTCGGCGGGCTTCAGGACCACCGTGTTGCCGCAGGCCAGGGCCGGCGCGATCTTCCACGCGGCCATCAGGAGCGGGAAGTTCCAGGGAATGATCTGTCCGCAGACGCCGACGGGTCGGGGCTCGCTCCCGGCGAACGCGAAGCGGAGCTTGTCGCACCATCCGGCGTGGTAGAAGAAGTGAGCGGCGGCGAGCGGGATGTCCACGTCGCGGCTCTCGCGGATCGGCTTGCCCCCGTCGATCGTTTCGAGAACCGCCAACTCCCGGGCCCGCTCCTGGAGACGCCGCGCGATGCGGTAGAGGTACTTGCCGCGCTCCTTGCCCGGGAGGGCGCTCCAGGCGGGGAGGGCGGCTCGGGCGGCGGCGACCGCGCGGTCCACGTCCTCGGCGCCGGCGACGCTGAGCTGTGTGATCGTCTCGTCCGTCGCCGGGTTGACGCTGGGCATCACGCGTCCGTCCGAGGGTTCGGTCCAGACGCCCCCGATGAGGAGGCGGTACCGGTCGGCGATCTCCGGGCGGATCCGCTCGGGCGCCGGGTCGTACTCCCACGGGCCCGGGCGGATGGTCTCCATGGGCGTGAGGACGCCCTGCGGCCTGGGGTTCTGCGGGGGAGCGGTGGTCATGCCCCATTGTACGGCCCTCGGGCCACCCGCCCCGGATCGAGCGTCCGAGAAGGGGGTTTCAGACCGTGGGCTGCGCCGATGGAGCGGCCTGAGCGGGGCGCGGGAGCGTCGGATTCAGCCGGGGGGGCGGGGACCCGCTCGCGTAGAGGGGTGGGCGCGGCATGCTTGGGGCATGATCGCCAACATCACCAGAATCGGCCAGGCCCAGCGTCGTCGCATCGAGCGGTTGCCCGCCCGCACGCTCGCCGCGATGGGTGGCACGCTCGTGGACCTCTCGGGGCGTGGGATGCGCGTCCGGGTCCACGCCAAGCCGGAGTACAAGCTCGGCTCGTCCTACCGCGTGGAGGTCCGGTCGTCGAGCCAGTGTGTTCGTCTGACCGCCCGGGTGGTCTGGATCAAGCGGTCGAGCGTGCTCAGCCGTGAGTACGAGCTTGGCCTCCGGTTCACCGATGTGCAGCCCGCGGTCGGTCGGGTGCTCGAGCACTGGGCCCTCTACGGGTACATCCCCAGCTCGAACAACGTCGCGACGATGCCCGAGGTTGAGCACCGGATGACGAGCGGCGCCGAAGCCCCCAAGACGACCGAGCTTCCCTGCTTCTACGCGGAACTCGGCCTCACGCCCGACGCGTGCCAGGCGGAGATCCACGCGGCGTACCGGAAGCTCGCCAAGAGCCTCCACCCGGACATCTGCCGCGACGACGACGCCGCCGAGCGGTTCGCGTACGTCGCGCGGGTCTACGAGGTGCTCGGTGATCCAATCCGACGTGAGCGCTACGACGCGGCGATGCAGCGCAAGCAGTCGGCGGCGTGATGGGGTGGGCGCGGCTCAGGCCTCGCTGAAGTCGTAGCGGGCCGGGTAGGCGCCCGTCCTGACCTTG